>JBKQUY010000046.1:0-12899 GCA_052325425.1 Bacteroidia bacterium
ATAATTATGCCATAGTATTGGAAGACCCTCCCCATTGTACACATCAGCAGCCGTATTTTAACGTTGTTATGCTCGACCAGAATAATGATACCATACCATACTGCGGTAATTATGTTGCCGTTGCAGGCACACAAACCGCCGGAGCAGGCTGGAATAAAATAGCAAATGATACGGATGGGAATGTTTGTTATTGGTTGCCTTGGACAGCTTCTTATGTATCATTAAAAAAATATATTGGCCAGTGTGTTACAGTTATTGTCACTACATCTGATTGTGGCCAGGGCGGGCATTTCGGGTATGCCTATTTTACCGCCAAATGCCAAACGCTTGGTATTATAACATCATCTCCGTCTTTTTGCGGTAGCCCTATTAAGCTTACAGCCCCTTCAGGTGGCCTCACTTATTCTTGGACAGGGCCTTGTGTGGTCGGATCAGCTACAAGCCAAACCATTACTGTTGGCTGTGCCGGCAAATACACTGTCGTCATTACAACTGTTGCAGGCGCTTCTTGTGCCGATACGCTTGATACCATTATTGCCAGCAGTACGGCTTCCGCGCCTGTTCCTAATTTCAAATCAGATACTGTCTGCCAGGGTATCGCTACACAGTTTACTAATTTAACTACCGGCGGCAGCGCAGGCAATATATATAGCTGGAATTTTGGAAGCCCACCGGGAGGCACCAGCGATACGTCGAGTAAAGCTAATCCGACATTTACATACCCTGCTGTCGGTACATATACAGCCACTCTCAGTTCCAGCAGTGGAGGGTGTGGCGGTGATACAGCGTTCCCCGTCGTCGTCACGGGGCCGCCAACAGCGGCCTTTACGGCCCTGCCTGTGTGTCAGAAGGCCACTATGGGATTTACCAATACATCAACGGGTTCTACTGTATTTAAATGGAATTTTGGCGATGGAAGTACTTCGACAGCGCCCAGTCCGTCACATACCTACGCAGCCTGCGGAACGTATAATGTAGTACTGGTAGCAGGTACTCCGCCATGTATTGATTCAGCAAAAGAAACTGTAACCGTATATCCTTTGCCAACGCTTGCATTTACGGCTAATCCCAAATGCTTCGGGCAAACTACCGTATTTACCAATTCGTCGACAATAAGTTGTGCCGGAGTGGTTGGCGCTAACACGATTACGGCATGGTCATGGAATTTTGGGGACCCAGGTTCCGGCGCAAATAATACTTCTACCCTTCAGAACCCAACCCATACCTTTACCGATTCCGTTCCTTATAATGTTTTATTAATTGCAACATCAAATGAAGGATGTAAGGATACTATTTCCCAACCTGTAGATATAGTAGGTAACCCTGTGGCCAATTTTACTTCAGGCCCTGTTTGCCTTGGACAGCAAACCCTGTTTACAGATTTATCTACCGGTAGTCCTACATCATATAACTGGACTTTTGGGGATGGCAATACTTCTACTGACCCAGACCCTGTTAATACATATACCGCTACCGGAACATATAATGTTGAATTGACTGTTTCTTCAGGTGCGGGATGTACAAGCGATACGACTATAAAAGTAGTGGTTAACCCTAATCCTACAGCTAACTTTAGTGCAACTACAGTTTGCCAGGGAACGGCTACAATATTCACTGATAAATCTGCCGGTGAAACATCATGGAGTTGGAATTTTGGCGATGGTTCAGGAAAATCTACCCAGCAAAACCCCACTTATATTTATGCTGACACAGGAATATACCAGGTTAAGGAAATAGTCAGCACAGCTTCCGGTTGTAAGGATAGTATCACCATTCCGGATACTGTTCATGCCAATCCAAAAGCCATAATTACAGTACCCCCGATTTGCATCAGCAATCCTCCAAGTACATTTATTCTTATTCCGACAGACATGGGCGCTACCGGAACATATAGTTGGGCTTTTGGCGACGGTACCGGAACTTCAACGGTACAAAACCCAACATATACTTACGCCGCTCCCGGTGCATATAATGTAACTGTTGCGTTGACTTCTGCTTATGGTTGTTTGGGTTCTGCCAATGTTACAGCGGTGGTTTATTCTAACCCGGTTGCTGATTTTGTTGCACCCACTGTATGCCAGGGAAAGACTACTGTATTTAACAGTAGTTCCTCTAAATCTGCTTCGGGAGTGATTAATACATGGGCTTGGTCCTTTGGGGACGGCGGGACATCAACTTCGCAAAATCCTACGCATATATACGCCACCTGTGATACTTTTAATGTAACGCTGGGCGTAGCGTCTGATTCTGGCGGTTGTACAGGCGATACTACCATAAAAGTTATTGTTAACCCTGTACCTGTTCCAAACTTTACAAGTAACAACGTATGTCAGGGACTTGCAACCAACTTTACCAATTCCTCAACTATTGGATGCAGTGGAACAATTACAACATGGAGTTGGAATTTTGGCGATGGTAATACATCTGCTGATACGAATCCGGTACATACTTACTCTGCTGCAGGTATATATAATGTAAGTCTTACAGTTACATCTAATAGCGGATGTGATTCGACCATAACATTACCTGTCACTGTATATCCTATACCGGTACCGCAATTTAGCAGTACTTATCCATGCCTGGGTAACGCTACAGTTTTCACCAGCACTTCATCAGTTGCAGGTGGAATTGCTGGTTATGGCTGGATTTTTGGTGATGGAGGAACGTTAAAAACCACTGCTGATACCTGTTCACATCTGTATGCAGCAGCAGGCACTTACCCGGTTACACTCATAGTCGTTTCAACAGAAGGTTGCGTTGATTCAATAACGCATAATGCGGTGGTGAATCCTAACCCTTTCCCTCTGTTTACTGCTGATACGGCAGGATGTACGCTACCATTCTGCACTACCTTCCATGGTAATGATTCAATAGTGCCGCCATCTGATATTGCGAAATGGTCGTGGAATTTAGGCAACGGCGTATCTACCTCAAATGACTCAGTGCATAATTGTTATTCTGTTCCCGGATTATATAGTGTTGAACTGACTGTTACGACAGACAGTGGATGTACCGGAACTATTAACAAGCCTAATTATATAGATGCATGGCCAATACCTGTGGCTAAATTTACAGCCAATCCTAACCCGACTGTTCTTGTAAATAACCCGACTGTTGTATTTAATAATGCATCTACCGGAACTCCTCCGCTTACTTATGACTGGGTAACATTTGGCGATGGTTTAGATTCTACTGCAATAACAGAAAATGCTGTACACACTTATATAGATACAGGTACTTTTAATGTAGTAATGGTTGTTACTAATAAATATGGTTGTGTTGATACTGCTATTGAACCCGTTGTTGTTCAACCTGTATGGACATTCTATGTGCCCAATGCGTTCACTCCTAACGGTGACGGCTTGAATGATGGTTTTATCGGAAAAGGTGTCAATATATTAACTTACGAAATGTGGATATTTGACCGTTGGGGAATGCTTTTGTACCATTGTACAAGTATGTCTGAACCATGGAATGGGACAGTACAAGGTGGTTCGGGTGGTATATGCCAGGAAGATACTTATGTATGGCTGATTGACATTACCGATGTTTTCCATAATCAACACAGGTATATTGGAAGAGTGACTCTTATTAAGTAGGCATGATTGATTGATTTTTTTGGACGAGAAAGGGTAGTTAAACGCTACCCTTTTTTATTTATTCATTTATAGTAAAATTTGATAGAGAACAGGTTTACCCGGAGTAGCATCGTTCTCAAAACCCGCTATTTGCAGGTTAAGCAGGTAAGTACCATCCAATACAGTATTTGGCACGTAAATAAGCTCAGTAATGGTTTTTGAAATATCAGGATTTTGCGGGTAATTCCAGAATATGTGATGGCCAGCTACCTTACCTTCGTCTTTTTCCTTGTCAACTGAAGGCACATCAACCAGCAGGTGTTTTATGCCGAGTGATACAATATACTTCATTGCTTCATCGGTAATATAAGGAGGATTGGTGCCCGAATACTGCATTTCCATTTTGCTTACAGGATTCGATATGGTTCTTATTACGAGCGCTTCGGGCTTTTTACCTTCCAGGCAGTTTTCAATTTGTTTGCCTGTTATTACCAGGTCGCCATCAGGCAATTCATCAGGCAGAATGCTTATGAGTTCGGCAATAAAAAAGAAATCCTTCAGGCATTGGTTTATGCTGTAATTCTCTTTGCTGATGTGCCCTAAGCATTCGGTATGTGTTCCGTTTCCATGAGGATTGAACGATATATTGCGGAAGTTTACCGATGCGCCTGCGCTTACTTCGCCAACCCAATTCCCAACGCGCACGGGCTCAATTTTAACAGGTTCGGCATTCCAGGCATTTACGTTGTGTGCGCCTGCCCGTAGGGGAATGGAAATATCTATTGGTTTTCCCAGGTCTGTTTTATATGTCTTTCCTTTATGTTGTATGGTGGCGAACATGTTTATATAAATAAATCAGATGCTATTTTATCGGCAATAAATTTTCCCTTTTGTGTCAAAGTTATTATTTCCCCGTTTTGCTTCATGCAACCCGAGTTAATATATTTCCCCGATTCCTGTAATAATCCTTTCGCGGTTCTTTCACCAAAAGCGCTTTTTGCATAAACAAGGTCAATGCCCCAGATAGTCCTTAGCCGCGTCATTACATATTCATTAAACTTATCTGCTTCCGATAACGTTTCCATCTCAAATACCGGTTCATTGGCCTGCAGGCCTTTTAAATATAAGGCATTGTTGGCAATATTCCATTGCCTCGTTTTCCCGTTGTAAGAGTGAGCCGACGGGCCGATGCCAAGATATGGTTCATTCTTCCAATAGCTGCTGTTGTGCTTTGCATGCATTCCTTCCCTGCAGAAGTTCGAAATTTCATAATGAATAAAACCATGTTTAGCGCTTTGTTCCATAAGCATATTAAACTGCTTTAATACTTCCGCTTCTTCAGGCAGCGTTATGGTGTTGTTTTGTATAAAATGGTTTAACGCTGTCTTTTTTTCTACCGTCAGGCAATAGGCCGAAAGGTGCGGAACATCGAGCGCAAAGGCATGCGACAGGTTATATTTCCACTTCTCCTGGCTAAGATCCGGCAAGCCATAAATCAGGTCGATGCTGATATTATCAATGCCCGATTTTTTTGCATGTTTTACCGCTTCAACCGCCTGCAATGAGCTATGCGAGCGGTTCATCAACTTCAGATGTTCGTCATGGAATGATTGTATGCCAATGCTCAGCCTGTTAATTCCCGAAGCTTTTAATTCTGCAGTTTTGGTTGCAGTCAAATCATCCGGGTTGGCTTCAAGGGTAATTTCAGCATCATTGGCAATGGTAAAATGTTTGCCGATTGTGTTGAACAACTTTTCTATATCAGTTTTGCTGAGCAGCGATGGCGTTCCTCCTCCAAAATAAACCGATGATAATTCTTTTGTTCCGGGGTAATCTTTACGGGTTTCAATCTCAGTGCAAAGCGCTTCAACCAGGGCTTCTTTATTGCGAAGCGAAGTTGAGAAATGAAAGTCGCAATAATGGCAGGCTTTTTTACAAAACGGAATATGTATATAAATGCCGGGCAAGGTTAAGGGTATTATAATATTATATCATTTTGCAATAAATGCAATGAATATCTGAGATTGCTTCGTGCCTCGCAATGACGGAGCATCCTACCGTCACTGCGAGTCCGCCATCCCATAAAAAAACAGGCGGACGTGGCAGTCTCAATAATATCTTTCAAACTCATGTTGTTCATGATTATTTAAGGCCGTTTTTTCAGCACAATGCGGAAAGTGGTTCCTTTGTTAAGTTCTGAATTTTTTACAAATATTTTACCGTCATGGTAATCTTCAATAATGCGCTTGCAAAGCGATAACCCAAGGCCCCAGCCACGTTCTTTGGTTGTATAGCCCGGTTCAAAAATAGTCTTGAATTTTCCTTTAGGGATGCCTTTGCCGGTGTCGCTTATATCAATATACAAAAACTGTACCTGGTCGGTAATATCAACCGTTAATGTTCCGTCTCCGCCCATAGCGTCAATGGCATTGCGGAAAAGATTTTCAATTACCCATGAAAATAGGGGAGAATTGAGCGGGGCAATTGAGTCGGAGTTGGGGTCAGTATTAAATACAAATTTCACCTTGTGCGATGTGCGCGCCCTCATATAATCAAGGGTTTCCTGCAAAACAGTTGACACATCCTGCATTTCGAGCTGTGGCGATGAGCCTATTTTTGAAAACCTGCTCGTAATTATTTCGAGCCGTTTCACATCCTTTTCTATTTCTTCGGCATTGGCGAAATTTTTGGTTTTCAAATAATCTACCCAGGCCATAAGCGAAGAGAGGGGAGTGCCTAACTGGTGCGCGGTTTCTTTTGCCATGCCAATCCAAACCCTGTTCTGTTCCGCCCGGCGCGCAGTGCTGAATAATGAATAGCTGAAAAGCATAAATAAACCTATTATGCCAAATTCGAGATAGGGAAAATAGAGCAGCTCTTTCGACAATAAAGATTCTTCATAGAAGATATATTGTTTTCCTCCATCGCCTAAGTCAATAATAATGGGTGTATTGCTTTTTTGCATGGTGTAAATGAGCTGTTTTCTGTAGGCAGAATCATGTATGCGGGTCGAATCAATACTGCCGTAGGCAAGTATTACTGACTGGGTTGAATCGGTAATAATGGCCGGAACAGAAGCCGCGTTGGCCACCACCTCCGACATAAACGAGTTCTGAAGGTCGTTCAATACGCCTTTCAGCTCGGTAAAGACTTTGGAATCCTGGTAATAGAGATAGTTTTTCTGCTTTTTATAAACCGTTATTTCAATAGGCTCATGCTGCTCCTTCATCTGCTTCAGCGAATTCCTAAGGTAAACCGTATCGTTCTGCTTTGCCGAATCGAGGTTGCGAGATGATATTATCTTGTTCTTATCGTCAATAAGTATTACGGGCACGGTCTGGTTATCCTGTATAAGTTTGAAAATAAAACCCAAATCAATGTTCGATACTTCGGTGCTTGCCAGCATTTTGGTAGCGTCGGCCCAAAGCTGAACCTTTTGCCTTTCGTCACCGCCAATCTGGTTAAATAGGGTATTGGCATACTTTACCAGTTTAGCTTTCCTCTGTATGGCTTCTGCCCAAAGCTTTACTTTCTGGCGTTCTTCCAGCTCCATTTTGTTTACCAAAATATTGGAATACCACAGCGATGAGCCCACTATAACCGAAGCTACAATGACCAATATTATTTTCCACCGGCTTTTTTGGGCGTTATTCATGGAGATTATTACCTGTATAAGGATTGCAAAGGTAAGAGATTATAACAGTCGTTAGGCATATGTCGTTAGTCGTAAGTTGAGCGGAGCGAAATCCCGTAGTATTGCAGGTCGTTAGTTAAAAGTGTAGTGAAGTTAATTCATATTTAATGATTCGCAATTATTCGTGGCTTTTATTGTTTTAATTTGAACTCATGAGGGCTGTGCCGTTTTTAATTCGTAATTCATTTTGAGCATTGGGTTTCAAAAAGTTCCACTTTTTGGGGGTGCCACCTTATCTAAATCATTGATTTTTAATTGGTTGAATGTTTCCACCTCCTAAAAAAGTGGAACCCATGCTAAATGATTGATTATTATGCATTTATTAAAATTGATGAGATTTTTAACTTCCACTGATTCTTCATTTTTAACTTTTAGTTTTTCACTTTTCATTTTAGTTTGGCATTCTTTGGCATGATTTGGCACTATTTGGCATCTTTTGGCATAAGGCGTTTTTTCATATATTTGATTATCAATAATTTATGCAATGCCAATATTTTTTTACTCCCCCCCTCCCCCTGTCCTTTCCATTCCTAATTATTAATTCCTAATTATTAATTAATCTCCCCCCGGCAAAAAAGTGTGAGTATTGAGTTTGGAATTGCAAAACAATAAAAAAGCAAAAAGCCCTCTTGCCGAAAATTCTGCGGAAAACTGCGGATTTCTGCGAAAATTAAAGGAGGGTATAAAATTGTGTGTCATTGATTATGAGGGTTTTTAATGTTAGCGGATAATTTTTTTAGCGTTATTTGTGGTTTACATTGCAAAGTTAAACATTTTATTTAAAATGATGTAACAAATAATGCAATATTTTTGAACGGCCCCTGCAAAAAAAGGGCGCCATTCTTTGCGCCCCTTTTTAATAAAGATAAAAATTTACTGAGAATTATTTCTCAGCCTGCGTAACTTGGGGAGTTACGGTAACTGGAATGACTGGTTCAGGTTGTTGTTTGACATTCAACTGAACAGACCTGTTGTCTAACGACTGCTTAAATGACGGACTGTTTGGATTTAAGTCCTTTGCTTTTTGATCGAGTCTTTCTTGTACATAAGGAATAAGATTTCGGCAAACCTTACAATGAATTTTCTTTATGAAATGCCTATCCCTAAAACTGAAAAAAAGCAATATGATAAAATAGTTGAGCTTGGGTTCAACATACTGTACAATTCCAATAATCATATGCTTTATGATGATTTAAGAAATGAACTTGAGATAAAAGTCTCTGCTAAATTTGATTCTATTCAAGCACGTGCAGAATTAGAGGTTTTAATTGCCAAAGAACTTTATGGATTATCAAAAGAAGATTGGAACTATCTTACTTCAACCTTTATATATGGAGAAGATAGTGCGACAAAAAAAGAGTTGGACCAAATTATTGAATTGTCAAGAGAAATTTATTGAAGAAAATGACATCCGCTCCCGCATTCTAACATAGTGTGACTTGTGGGAATAAATAAGCCAAGTTTGAAACTTGGCTATAATAAAAGGGAAACACAACCTGTATATTCCAACCCTCTCCTTTGGCAAGGAGAGGGCGAGGGTGAGGTCTAAGTAGGCAAATTTGCCCTTTGTATTGTAACTAATCTAAATTCTGCTTACCTTAAATAAAACAAAAAGCATTTGCTGGAATTTGGGTTTAAATAATTACCTTTGTAATATGACTCATGATTTACATTGTAAATCAACACTTCTGAAATCGAAAATCGTTATTCATTAATCGAAATTACTGACGCTTTCAGGTCCGTATTATGACATGTATCGTCATTAATCAGCATTATGACATTTATCGTCATTAATCTATTTTGTTCAGTTAAAAAAGGAGGCCTTTAGCCTCCTTCAATAAACCTAACAATTTAGTGTCAGCACCTGCCGCCACGGCATCTTGTTTTCCACTCTTCTTTAAACTTAGCTTTTTCTTCCTCGCTCATTTGTCCCCATTTCTCATTCCATGCAGCCCGTGCAAAGTGCCTGTGCCTCCATCCGCGATGGCGCCCGCCGCGGAAACCGCCAAAGAGTATTTTGCAAAGTATAAGCAGGCCAATGGCATGCCAATAGGTAAGTGTCCCGACAGTTGGGAACAGCGCGGGTATAGTGCAGTTCCACAACCACATTACTATAGCGCCCATGCCTGATATTGCCAGTATTACAAGGGGAGCTATAAAGAAGCATCTCCAGCCCCAGCCTGTGTGTAAATATCCCCTGTTTTTGTTCTCTTCGTCATTCATGATGCATTGTTTTAATAAGTTAATATTTCTGTATATAATGTCTTCAGCCTCTCGCGCAGGTGGGCTACGGCATATCGTTTTCGCGAAATGAGCGTTTTAATGTTTTCCCCTGTTTTGGCCGCTATGTCGCGGAAGGTCATATCGTCCAGTTCGTTCCATATAAATACATCCCTTTGTTCCTGGGGCAGTTCGTCGAGGGCCTTGAAAAGTTCCTCCCAAAACATCTGTTTCAGGCTTTCGTCTTCCGGGGTATTCATATCCGAAAGCAAAATGTCTTTATAGCTTACTTCCCCTTCCTCATCTTCGTAAACAAAATCCTCTAAATGCAGGGTAGATTGTTTGCGGTATTTATCGGTAATTTTATTGCGCGCTACCGTATATAGCCACGAACCTACCTGTTCAATAGACTCGGGCGCGGCGACATTGCTAAGCTGGTACCATACGTCCTGCAATATATCTTCGGCGTCTTCATCGGTCCTGACGCGGCCGCGTATAAAACCGAAAAGGCGTTTGCCATATTCCTGTATGGCTTCTATAATATTCTGGCTTTTTTGTTCTGCCATTTGTATTGCCATCATCTCTGTCATTTTTCAGGAAGACGGAAGCAGAGATAATTTGCTTTAAACATAAGGAAGTTTTTCGAACCTATGGGATGCCACATATCATATTGGCAGAAATAGCAGTAAAAATGAGCGATATTCACTAATTTTAAGGAAAAAATGAAACAAAAACGGGTCAAATCCGTTAAGAAATTCAGTTTAAAGGGTTTCCCCTTTATTATAGCGCATTTGAGGCGGACATATAGGAAATAGGAAATAATTGCGATTTTTGCCGGATAATTGTAATATTTGGTATATCTTTATGCACAATTAATGATAGTTAAAGCTTGATTTGCATCAATGAAATATAATAACTCCATAAAAAATAAATCATGAACTTATTTGTACCTGGGAGCTCTTTGAAAAGATTAATAAATACGGTGGGTAAAAAAAACTTCTTACTTTTTTTACCCCGCAATGCTGCCGGATTTCACTTTGTGAAACTTTTCTTATTATGTTTTTCATTTTTCACTTTTAGCTTTTCACTTACCAATGCACAGGTTGTAACCACTTTAGCCGGTTCTTCGTCAGGTGATGCCAATGGAACGGGTACAGCCGCGACTTTTTCGTATCCTGCAGGTGTAACAACCGATGGCAATGGAAATTTATTTATTGCCGATGATTTTAATTATAAAGTAAGGGAGATAGTTATCTCTTCGGGAGTGGTTACCACGTTGGCGGGTTCAGGAAACCCCGGTTCAACTAACGGTACGGGCTCTGCGGCAAGTTTCTATTATCCTACAGGAGTTGCTGTTGACGGAAGCGGAAACCTCTATGTAGCTGATTCGTATGATAATGAAATCCGCAAGGTAGTTATTTCGAGTGGTGTAGTTACAACTTTTGCCGGTTCTACTGCATCGGGCTCTGCCAATGGAACAGGCACAGCGGCAGGTTTCAACAGCCCGGTTGGTGTAATGTATGATGGCAGCGGTGACCTTTATGTTGCCGATGCAAGCAATAACGAAATACGGAAAATAGTAATCTCTACTGCTGCTGTTACCACCTTTGCAGGCTCTACCACTTCAGGCTCTGCCAATGGTACAGGCACAGCGGCAGGTTTCCATTACCCAACCAGTTTAACAATAGATGGCAGCGGTAACATATATGTATCCGATTATCTTAATGACGAAATACGGAAAATTGTTATTTCGAGCGCTGCCGTAACAACGTTGGCAGGCTCAACCACCGGTGGATCTGCCAATGGTACTGGTACTGCGGCAGGTTTCGACCACCCGGCAGGTGTAGCTTATGACGGAAGCGGTAATTTATACATAGGCGACGAGACTAACAACGAAATACGAAAGATAGTCATTTCAAGCGCTGCCGTTACTACTTATGCCGGTTCCACAACTTCAGGTTCTGTCAATGGAACAGGCACTGCCGCAAGCTTTGACGGCCCTTATGGGGTTGTTACCGACGCGGGTGGCAATGTTTATGTTTGTGACCAATATAATGACAGGATAAGGAAGATTGCTGTTAACGCTGTGGCTCCCGTGGCTGCTTTTACAGCCAATATTACATCGGTTTGTACAGGCGGCACCGTGCAGTTTACCGATAATTCATCAAATTCACCTACAAGCTGGAGCTGGACATTCCAGGGCGGCACACCGGCTACTTCAAATCAAGAAAACCCTTCTGTGGTTTATAGTACTGCTGGCACATATAGTGTATCGCTCACAGCAACTAATTCTTCGGGCTCCAATACCCTTAACAAGACTGCTTACATAACGGTAAATAACTCACCCACTGTAACAATATCAGGAACTACAACAATTTGCGACGGTTCAAGCACCACCCTTACCGCTACCGGGGCCAGCACATACTCATGGACAGGTGGCCCTGCCACTGCATCTTATACCGTTACTCCTGCGACCACCACAACCTATACTGTAACCGGAACAAGTACCGTAACCGGATGTGCAGCCACAGCTACCCAGGCGGTAACAGTCACTGCCTCACCCACTTTAATAATTTCAGGTACCACAACCATATGCGACGGTTCAAGCACCACCCTTACCGCTACCGGAGCCAACACATACTCATGGACGGGTGGCCCTGCCACTGCAAGTTATACCGTTACTCCTGCGACTACCACAACCTATACAGTCACCGGAACAAATACGGTCACCGGATGTACGGCAACTGCTACCAAAGCGGTGACAGTAAACGCATTACCAACAATTACCATATCAGGTACAACAACCATATGTGACGGTTCCAACACCACCCTTACTGCCGGGGGAGCTAATACCTATACCTGGGCGCCATCAGCCACACTGAGTGCATCCACAGGAGTATCAGTTAAGGCAACCCCAACCACCACCACCACCTATACCATTACAGGAACGAATACGGTAACGAGCTGTTCAAACACGGCCACACAGGCGGTAACCGTAAATAATCCACCAACTGTTCCGACTGCGGGTGGCAATTCACCGATATGTGCAGGTACGACATTGAACCTGACTGCTACTTCCACAGGGGCAACAAGCTATAGCTGGACCGGCCCGAATGGCTTTACTTCCACTTCCCAGAATCCATCCATTACCGCGACAACAACTACAGATGCCGGAACATATTCAGTTAAAGCGACCAATAGCTGCGGCACAACTACAGCAGGCACAGTATCCATTACAATAAACGCTTCTCCCACAGTAACCATTTCAGGTACCACAACTATATGCGATGGTTCAAGCACTACACTTACGGCAGGCGGGGCAAATACGTACTCATGGACAGGCGGCCCTGCAACGGCAGCATATTCAGTATCGCCTGCTGCAACTACAACCTATACAGTAACCGGAA
>JBKQUY010000047.1:0-23889 GCA_052325425.1 Bacteroidia bacterium
AAGTCTTGCGTGTTTATTCTCATGGCATCAAATTTATCTTTACAATAAATCTGTTACCAAATTATCTAACCTTTACAATTGCGAGGCTTTGCGAAGCAATCTCAGCGGCTTTATTGATTTTTGCAAACCCATACTCTTTCAGTATATAATACTACGAATATAATTCAATTCTTTTCAGCGCTTATTTTTTAACGGGTAAATTTTCTAAAACGGTGCAGCATTTTTTCGCTAAATCGGTACAGCATTTTGCGTTAAGTTCCGGGAAGAATTTTCATTGTTTTTTTACTGGTTATAAATCAACAACTTATAGACGAACTGCATTTTCTATGCGATAAAACAAGTAAAAATTAAAACTTATGGACGAAGTTTGCATTATATTCCTCGCTCATAATCACTGGTTTTTATGTAAAAACTACCATGGAAACAAAAATCATCAAACAACCTGAAGCGCTGAAAAACGCTATAATGACAGATATTAGGGTAAAGGGTAATGCGCATGATTTAATGATTAAACTGAATGAATTCCTCGAAAACAAAGTCCGTGAAAGAACCATAGAGTTGACACAGGCCTTGGAAAGGGAAAAAGAAAATAATGATTTAAAGTCGAGATTTGTTACTATGGCTTCTCATGAGTTCAGAACCCCGCTGGCAGTAGTGTTATCCAGTTTAGCGCTTATAGAGCAACACACAAAATGTTATAATAATGAAAAACTGGCAAAGTATTTTAACCGCATTACCTTATCGGTAGAAAATCTCAGGGAGATTCTCGATGAATTTCTTTCGCTTGAAAAAATTGAAAACGGGAAGGCCGAAATAGTGAACTGCATATTTAATTTTCAGGAAGTTGTAAGAGATACTATTGAAGAAATGAAATTACGGTTAAAAAAAGGGCAGCGTATAAGTTATACGCATAAAGGGGAAGAAGAGGTTTTCCAGGACAAAAAAATATTGCATAATACCCTGCTGAACCTTATTTCCAATGCCATTAAATATTCTGATGAAGACAAAGAAATTGATTTGAGTTCGGAGATTAACGACAGGATAGCAACAATTACGGTAAAAGACCAGGGCAGGGGAATACCGGAAAACGAACAAAAGAACATATTCACTTTATTTTTCAGGGCAAAAAATGCGGAACCCATACAGGGCACAGGCGTAGGGCTCAATATTGTAAAAAAATATATGAGCCTGGCAGGCGGAACCATCACCTTCAGCAGCAAGGAAAATGAAGGAAGCGTTTTTACACTGATATTCCCTAAAAATGCGGAAAGCCGTTTAGATTAAATAAATTAAACCATGATTAAACATACTGTTTTATTGATAGATGATAGTGCCGATTTGCGTGAAAATATATCAGAACTGCTTGAACTTGCTTCATATAACGTACTGGTGAGTGAAGATGGTGTAAAGGGATTGGAAATGATAAAACAACATCATCCCGATTTGGTTTTGTGCGACATAATGATGCCTGAACTTGATGGCTTCGGCGTATTTAAGGCTATTCAGAATATTCCCGAGATGGTTAATGTTCCTTTTATTTACATATCGGCTAAGAATGAATTTACTGATTTAAGGGACGGCATGAACCTGGGCGCCGACGATTACCTTATAAAACCATTTACCAATAGCGAGCTTTTAAATGTAATAAGCTCAAGGCTGAAGAAGAGTGAACAGATTAAAGAGAAATTTAAAAATGAATCAACAAAGTTAATGGCGCTTTTTAATGATAAAACTACTTTCCGCGACATAGCTTCTTCTTCGCAAC
The DNA here is from genome assembly GCA_052325425.1 of Bacteroidia bacterium. Classification (GTDB taxonomy): domain Bacteria; phylum Bacteroidota; class Bacteroidia; order JABEUT01; family JABEUT01; genus JABEUT01. The sequence goes on from JBKQUY010000047.1 coordinate 1,766, forward strand.
ATAAGGTAAATAAAAAGATACCGGCCAAACAGATGATTTACATGGAAGGCGATATGGTGAAAAATATTTTTTTTTTAGCCAAAGGAAAGGTAAAGACTTTTAAAACCAATGAAGTAGGTAAAGAGTTTATTATCGAAATATATAACGAAGGAGATATTTTCGGCTACGCTTCATTTCTTGAAAACGAACAAAAAGAATCGGCCATGACGCTTGAGCAGTCGGAAGTGATATTTTTCCCGAAAGAAGAGTTTCTGCAAATTCTTTGTTCCAATAATGAAATGGCCCTTAAGATGATGAAATCAACATCAGGGTATCTTTTAGATGCGATTGATAAAATGCTTAAAATGGCATATAATTCGAGCAGGAAGAAAGTGGCTGACGCCCTTCTTTATTATTACCGGAAATATAAAGATTCAGGTAAGGATAATTTCCCCGCAGTCAGAAGCGATTTATCTGCATTATCCTGCATTTCAAAAGAATCGGTAAGCCGTATATTGACTGATTTTAAAAACGAAGGATTGATAGATATAGAACCTGTGAGCAGTAATATAAAAATACAGGATTGCAAGAAACTTGAAGAGCTCAGGAATTAGTATAGTGATAAAATTCAACCCTCCAATTGTTTTTACTCATTTCACTTCATACCTGCGTTTATCATATTTGTATATATAAACCAATACATTAAAATCATGAAAACAAATCTCACTTACATAGGCGGATTAATATTAGTCCTGTGCCTGTTTCTTTCCTGGGGCTTTTTTTACAATAACCCCAAGGGGGCAACTTCAAAAGTTTCTTCAAATGTCCGGGATACCACAATATGCACTGTCTGCGGACAGAAAATAAATTTTGATGAAAACTATGACTGGAAATATCAAAATAAAGAATATTATTTTGACACCTACAACTGCAAACTTTTATTTAAAAAGAACCCGGAAGCATATATAAACCGGGTGTGGCCCTGTCCAAAACCAACTCTGCCTACAGCCAATCAGTAGTGTTTGGCATCATTTACAAGTCGTGCCCCGCAGCAATATGGGAGCAATGGAAAAACACCTTGTATTTATTGCTGCGGGTTCTTTAATTCGCCCATAAATAGTATGGTGCCCGTATCATAATCAAATAGTATAAATATAAAGGGATGGTCGGCCTTAAAAGTTTTTGTAGGTGGAGGTATTGATGCACTTTGCGCGCTCATAACAATAGCTGTGGCTGCAGCCGCCTCTGTACCTTGTTCAGTAACATTTATAAATGCTTTATGAAAAACTTCACTAATATATAAGTCCTTATTCCCTGTCATGCCTGAAAAATTTGCTGTGTCAGCAAATGCAATTGGCATACCCATTTTTGAAAGAGTATTAGCTAAATTGAAATCCATTGTTGTTTTAAATTTCGGAATTGATAAATTAACCAGGTCTGCTTTCATATGACGCAATACCCTGGTATAGTATCCTAAAGTAAAATTATTTTCCATTTCGTTTATGTCTCCAATTTCATTTGGAAGAAAAATAAGCATAGCTAGTTTATCATTATTATACGGTATCTCTACAACCTGGAATTTATTATCCTCATAATAATTATATTCTGCAACATAATGTTGCCTTTCTTCCATGTTTTCCATAAAATCTGTAAGTACAGTGTCTGTTCTATTGAGGTAAAAAATATCTTTACGGGTACTAATGGGATTAAATGCCCATTTCCAGGCGCCATGAAAATACAATGCATTAACTAAAACCAACCGTACCATACCATCAATGCTTCCTTCCGGCAACAGGTCTTTTATCTTATCATTTGTCTTTTGCTCAACCCATGAATTTATATCAAGCCTTGCTTTTTCGGGTTCATTAATAAAATCAACATAGTTTAATTCATTATGATAGTTGGTTTTTACTAACGTAAAATAGGAATCCAGGAAATGATAGCTATTTTGTGCCCATAATGAATTGGCAATATTTAACCGGATACTATCTCCATTATCCATCTCAATTGTTTTTATTATGCTCTCAAAATTATTGTGAAGCGGTTCCTGCTGCATGCCAAAACAAAGAACATGGCTCATTTGCTTTTCCGTTTCACCCCTTGCACCTGCATACGTCATTGCCAATGCTGATGATATGCTGAACGGTGAGAATATGAGGTTATGGTCGCTCTTCAGCACATTAAATAATTTGAATGCAAAGACATTATTACTGTCAACCGTTATTTCTATAGTCTGGGCATTAATAGTATTGAATATGGCGGAAAAGAGTAAAGCAAGAAATGTGGTTTTCATGATTAGGCTATTTTTGATGCGAAGTTACATGATTTTTATGGCTTTACTTTTATATAACCCTACCTTACCAATGCAACATTGCCCTTTTTCTCAAAAGTTGTGCCATCATACATTGCCGCACTGATATAATAGACATAACTGCCTGTATTCATAGCCTCGCCTTTGTACGTGCCATCCCAGCCATTATTTTTATCGTTGGTTTCAAATACCTTATTGCCCCAGCGGTCAAAGACCATAAAATCCAACGTTTTAATGCAATCACCCCTGACATAGAGCCTATTATTCGCGGAAAGATTACCTGGTGAAAAAGCTTCGGGAATAAAAACAGTTCCGCAACTCACATCAATAGTAACCGAGCGGCTTACAGGGCAATTGCTGTCGCTGGTGATAGTCAAGGTATAGGTAACAGAAATGTCAGTATAAACTAAAGGGTTGGCACAATTGGTGCAGCTTAAACCCGCAGCAGGAGACCATGAATAAACACCTGTTCCCGAAGATGTAAGTTGCACAGCCTGGCCGGGGCCGATAATTGTATCGCAGCAAAGCATAATATCGGGTATGGTATTTACTTTTATAAGTACACTGTCGGTAGCGGTGCAGGGGCCATTGGAATAGGTTACAGTGTATTGGGTAGTGGCAGCGGGAGAAACTTTGGGGGCGGCACAATTGTCGCAGCTTAAACCGGCTGAAGGCGCCCATGCGTAATCGGCGCTGCCCGATGCCGTTAATTTTACCGAATCACCCTGGCAAATTGTGGCATCAGGGCTTATAGCGGGAACAGGGTAGGAATACACGGCTACTGTAGCAACAGCGTTGTTGATACACAAACCATTGGTTACGGTAACCAGGTAAGTAGTGGTGGCAGAAGGCGTTACATGAATGGTTGCCGTAGTGTCTCCATTGTTCCACAGGTAGGTACCGCCGCCCGACACCGTATAGCTTACACTATCGCCAATGCATATAGAAGTATCGCGCAGGCTGCCGATGGCCGGGGGAGCAACGCATACCTGCTGTATATTGTCCGCGTTGCCGGTGCCGCCGGTAAAACCCCACCAGACAATAGCATTGCCGCCAAACACCGTATTTATAATATCGCCATAATAGAAAAGGCGCCGGTAGCAATCGAAGTAAACGCTGATGGTTTTGGTGGCGGGGTTCCAGGTAACTTCCACGTTGTGCCAGTTGCTGTCGGGGATTAAAGGATTATCAGGGTCTAACTGAACAGGGCCGGCAAGGTTGCCGGCAGTGTCATTGTGGTCAACATCGCCGTTTTTGTCAATAGCTGTGTGGCAATAGCCGGGGTCGAATCCGTTCTCGTATGAATCGAACTCAATGCCCAGTGAAGGGCTTATGCCGCCAAAACCCATGTCCATGCCTGTATGCCCCAGGGCCTTGGTGCCCTGTTGCTGGAAAACGAAACAGATACCATCGGCGCCCCAGCAGCCATAACAATTGTAACCCAAAAACATTTCAAAGTGCACATCGAAAGGCCGGTTTAAATCTGCGGGTACATTGCTCCACACTGCACCGGCCTGGTTAGTGCTTGCAGGTGTCAGTTGATAAGTATTAGTAGAGGCAGAACACTGAGGGGTAACCACAGTGGCATCTCCGTTTACCGTAAATTGCGCGTTGGCGTATAATTGCAACAACAATAAGCTGATAGCTATCAGCAGTGTTTTCATTCAGGATTAATAATTAGTTGTAAAAATACTCAAATACGGGAATTACTATAATTTAACTATGACTAAATCGCCTTGCACTCCATCAGTAAATGTGGTTTCGCTTATTAATTCCCCGTTTTCATCATATTCCCTTACAATACCATTTTTAACACCATCCTCGTAAGGAGTTTCGCTTTTTATACTTCCATTCTCATAATATTCTCTTGCAATACCATTTTTCCTGCCTTCAGCATAAGGTATTTCGCTCTTTAATACCCCATTTCTATAATATTCCCTTTTAGCCTGGTCGTCCTGCAAGTAGTAATTCCGGTTTATAGCATGTAAAGAAAGACAACCAAAAACTACAAACACAATAATTATAAGTTTTGTTTTCATACAACTCAAATTAACTGTATAAATGTACTCTTTTTGCAAAGGAATTACTATGAGGGTAGTCAAGAATAGTAATGATATTTGTCATGATTGGAGAAATGGCGTGCAGGGCCCTGCCTTGCTCCGCAATAGAACTCCATTCAGGTGCAGTTGAAATATATCTGATAGCTATAAAATTAAGTGGATTTTATAATCAAAGAATCCCCGCCTGCCTGTTTATTGCCAGATAAAAATGATATAGTCGGGCAGGAGTAATAATGCTTTCATTTTTTTTCTAATTGATACTCAATTACTTTTACCCCCCCCCCTATAAAAATTTAACAAAAATGATACATAAAGTATCAAAAATTATTTATAGCCTTGTAATAATAATTTAAATGCACCGCTCTTAACCCACATATCGAATAACCTTTAAAACCCAATAGCCATGCAGGTAAATCCAGTCAACCCCATAACAATGCAGTCTATAAATATATTGCCGACTGCAAACGCAGTAACTACGCAACCTCTGACAGGAATTGGTACTGGATATAATTATAACCCAGGATCAGTTGGTATTGGCACATCAGGCATAGGAGCGCAAATTATTGGAAAATCAAATGCGGCAATAACTTCAGCATATTTAGATGGAGTCACCCCTGTTGTAGGTATGATTATACTTGTAAATGATGAGGCATTCGCTAACTGGGCATATCATGGTTTATATGTTTTAACAGCAATAGGCAGTGGAACTGCTCCTTTCGTGTTAACCAGACACCCTAACCAAAGTGCAGCATTAGACTTCTGTGGCTCAATAGTTCCTGTTGACAACACTGCTATAATCGGAACTGGCACTTATCCGGATACGTTATGGATAAGTATTGGTTCAATAAGTGGTTTTGTAGTTGGAGTAACCCCTGTACTTTTCAAACAAGTCAGCAGCCCGGGAGGTTCTAATTATAATACAGTTGAGGTGGTTGGTTCAACTCCATATCCATTGTATGCCAGACCAGCATTAAATTTCTCAAACTACTTTGTCGGGGCTGATGACCCAGGTAATAATAGTACCGACATTACCATTGGCAATGCTTTATTACAAGCAATTATTGCTTCTCAAAGATTTTTCACAAATAATTAAAATACAGGCTAAGGCTGAGATTTAGGTTAAACATAAAACTGAATCTCAACCTTTACCTCAATCTGAATCTTAACCTAAAAACTAACCCTTAAAACAAAAACAACATGGCAACAAATCCTTCTTATGCATCAACCCCTATAATGTCCGGGGGTATTTTAAATAATTCGACTTCAAGTACTGCGGCAACATATACTGGCACGAACGCCATGAATAATTATTGTGTCGAAATATTTCCAGGAACTACTAATGGTAGCAGAGTATATAGTGTAATTGTATCTACAAATAGCACAACTACAAATAATGTAGTGTGGATTTTTGCTTGGAATGGAACAACGGTTTTACCTATATGCCAGGTTAACATACCTGAAAATTCAGGGAATTCCTCTACAGGTGTATTACCAATGATAGATGTACTTTCCATAGTTAATTGCCCAGGTCTGCCTTTTGACAATACTGGCAAACAATATATAGAATTGGGTTCAGTAACATCAGGTACGCCATACAGTTTGTATATGGCAGTTGGGGCTGCGCTAGGAAGCGGTACAATAATTACAGCAGTAACAATGGGTGCAAATTATTGAGAAATGCAATAATATGATAAAAGATTAGCTACCAAATAGTTAATCTTTTATCATTGTTTTTCTGCTTTTTATTTGCGAACTTTGAAAAAAACCTCATCATGAAATACAATATACCTGATTGCAATTTGAAAAGGATAATAAATATTCTCTTGAAAAAGTATTATATCCTTATCTGTACCATATTCTGCTTTGGAATAGGAACAGTTCATGCACAATTTACTGTTTTATATAATTTCAGTGACTCCGCTACTGGAGAAGTACCTGTCAGTAGTTTGATATTTTCAGGAGGTAAATTTTATGGCATGACTGGAGAAGGAGGCACATATTATATTGGCACTGTTTTTTCTATTGATACCAATGGCAGCAATTATAGAGATATACATGATTTTAATGATACTGACGGCGGATACCCTCAAGGTTCATTAACACTATCAAATGGGGTACTTTATGGAATGACTTCGCAGGGAGGAACACACAAAGCAGGAGTTGTTTTTTCTATGGATACCAATGGTAATAACTATACTGTTTTGCTTAATTTCGACACCCTGAATGGGGCATCTCCTTATGGATATGGTGGAGGGCCATTGATATTGGACAATGTACTGTATGGTACTACCGGTGTCGGCGGCAAGTACGACAGCGGCTGCATTTTCTCCATTCATACTGATGGCAGCGGATACAGGAAACTATTTGATTTTAATTCTTCAACCGGATTTTATCCTTCGGGATTGATTTATATCTCGGGGAAATTTTTTGGAACGACAGATGGAGCTACAATACACCATAATGGTGTTGTTTTTTCCATTGATACCAATGGCAGTGGATACAAGGCCTTATTTTCATTCGATAGCAGCAAGCAAGGTTTTGCCCCGCAGGGTAATTTAACTTTTTCCGGAAATAAGTTTTATGGTGTGATGTCTCAAGGAGGAGATTCAAATGATGGTACTGTTTTCTCTATAGATACCAATGGCAGTGCATTCAAAGTAATGTATAGTTTCGGCTCTAATCCGAATGATATTCAGCCATTGGCTTCACTATTGCTAGTAGGAGGCAAGTTATATGGTACAACTGACGGTGATGTGGCATATATACATGATGGTAATATTTTTTCCATTGATACGAGCGGAGCCAATTATACTGACCTGTTTGATTTTAATGGCCCAACCGGTGATAACTCCTTAGGCGCACTCACTGTTTTGGGCAGTAATTTATATGGCACTACTGCCTCTAGCGGAATAGACGGGTCTGGCCATGGTGAGATTTTCAGATATAATCTTAATGACACGCTGACCTCTATAAATCAGTTGCCGGTAGCTGGTAAGCAATGGTCAGTTTATCCGAATCCAAGTATCAACGGTGTTTTCACCGTTGCAATTAATAATTATCAATTAGGAATTAATAATCAAGTGGAAGTTTATAATATGATGGGAGAGAAAATAGCCGCCTCTAACTCCTCCAAAGGAGGGGGATTTTATTCCCTTCCTTCGGGAGTGGAAGGGTGGGCTATTGATATTAGTAACCAGCCTGCGGGAATTTATTTATACAGAATTATTACTGATAATGGGGAGTGTATTGCAAGCGGAAAACTTATTATTCAGAAATAAGTTGAGGTTAAGATTGAGGTTGAGGCTTCTGTAATGATGAGTTATGAATTATAAGTTATGAATGACGATGGCAAATATTAGTCTTTAACAGAAGTAAACACTAATTGTAAATTTAGAATACTATAATTAATTATTTAGCGCTATGATGAAAGGAACAAGTTCAGGGGTTTTTAGAGGCGCTGATAATGCGGCGTGGCGTGGCGCGTTAGGCGGTTGCTTTAAAGGCTTATATAATGAAAGATATATTTGGCTGCCCGAAACATTGGCATGGTACCAGAATTTAACCGAACCAAAACCATCGGTGCAGTATTTAAAAAAGGTTGATATGTTTATTACAAGGTTAAAAGCCGCTGGAATATGGCAGCAACTTGACAGGCTTTGGATATTTGCTACTGAAAAACAACAGCATAGTTTAGTAAGCCTTGTTAATCCATTGGGGATAAATACACCCTGGCCAACCAATATATCTATGGTAGGAGGTGGTCCATTCCCAACCTGGGTTGCCTTAAAAGGCTGGACAGGTTTAACAACTTCACCAGATTCTGGAGCTTTAAATACAAATTGGTCAATAAGCCAGGGCCCCAATGCAAGTATCGGTGCTTTATACTCATATATAGCAAGTATAACTGCTGGCTTATATCATGTTACCGATGTAAGTAATAGTATACAAAGCGGAGAAATGGGCTATATTGCTAGTACTGGTGATGGTAGTATACTTTTTAATCCCTGGGAGTCAGGAGCTGCAGAATCTGTTGTTGAATTTTGTTTAAATGGGGGCGCAATTGAAGTAAACACTGGTTCAGGGAAAGGTAATTTTCTTGCAAATAATATCAACGGTGTTGTTTCAGCTTATTTAAAAGGAGTTTTTATTGGCAATCATAGTAATGCTATTAATAATACATACGAATCTGACAATTGGTATGCTTGTGGATTGAATACTCCTAGTGGTACTGGGATTGCCCAGTGTTCCGGCAGGCAAGTTGCAATGATTTACATGGGTGGTGGCGGTATAAATCAATTAGCATTTTATCATGCTATTCAAACCTTTGCAATTCAAGTTGGGTTTGCCGTGTAAATAAGAGAGTTATCTGTCGAGATATAAGAACCCCAGCGTGGTTGATATACAAAAAATTAATGCTTTAATTTTAAGACTCAACCTCGCAGGGGTTGAAAATTCAAATCCTGCAAAAACCACCAATTTCACCTGTGGCTACTCACATTAAACCTCTCCGGAGTTTTGCTATGCTCATAGAAATCTTCAGGGTAGCTCACCGATTATCCGATTTTTTTATTAATGAGTTCGCGAGCCGAAAGCTATAATTAAATTATAAGATGCTTTCGGCTTGTTAAAAATCATATTAACTATTTTGTTTATCATATTAAATAATTGTGTATATTTGCAGTGAATAAACCTGTGGTTTATTCAAATTAAGAATTAAGAGTGAAGAACTAATAATGAAAAAACGCTAATTCATATAACAAAATGCTAAAGAATTTAGCAATTCAAAAAAACAGAATAATGACATCCCGTAATACTGCGGGACCAAAGTGTGCCATTTTTATTATTAATTACTAATTCCTAATTAAAAGTGGGGGGGGGGTATAAAATGGCCAAAACAATGCCAAAAGATGCCAAACAGTGCCAAAAGATGCCAAAAACTGCCAAGCAGTGCCAACATCATGCCAAATAGTGCCAATTTTCGAGTGAAGAATTAAGCATGAAAAACCACTTTAACATGTATTTAAACTCAGCGGAATCCCAATAAAAGAGGTCGGGACATTTGAGGACAAATGTTAAAAATTTGATGATTTGATAATTTGATAATTTGATGATGAAAAAACTCTGTGAACCTCCGTGTCTATTTAATCTCTGTGCTCTCTGTGTTAAAAATTAAATTAAAACTGAGACTGCCACATCCGTCTAATAATTTTTTAGGGGATGACGGATTCGCAGTGACGCGGAGTGTTAAAGATTCTTGTCATTCGTGGCTAAAAACCAGAAAAATAAGCCTGCACAAAGTGCAAAAATCAGTGCAAATGCAAACAGATGAAAATCACATTATTAACCGTTTTATATTTTTTAAAAGTGCAATTTCATGCAACTTTATGCAAAAATGCAAATCCATTTTAAGGTTAATTACTCCATGCATACTGAAAAGCAGAAAACTTTGCGGAACCCCGATAAAAGAGGTCGGGACATTTGAGGACAAATGTTAAAAATTTGATGATTTGATAATATGATAATTTGATGATGAAAAAACCTTTGCGGCCCCCGATAAAAGAGGTCGGGATTGCGCTAATTTTAGGGGAAGCAACATTGCGTAAACCTTTGCGCACTTTGCGGTAAAAAAATTTGACGAGAAAAATGAAAAAATCTGTGAATCTGTTGAAAAAATCTATGGCAAAAAAAGAAAATAATTCGTGTAATTCGTGGCTAAAAAACAAGAAAAGCGGCTTCCAAAATGGAAATTTCCAGGGGAAATACAATTATATGAAAACCACTTATATAACCCTTTTAGAATTTTTAAAACGGAAGTTGGCGGCACTTTTTGGAAGTTTTGGCCAAAATAAATTTTGTATGTTGAATGAAAAAACTTTGCAGCATTTTGAATAGGGCAATAGAAATTGATACTAACGACTTACGACTACCTTATTTGTAGTAACTTTGTAAAGGCATTGATTATGAAAACAAAGACCTTATTATTCTTCTGGCTTACTGCGGCTTACGTTATTCTTCTATGGTCGTCGTGCAATCAAAGTACAGCTTCTGAAAATAATACCGATGCAACAACCCAGCCGGTATGGCATGCGCCCGACAGCTCAACCCTCGTAACAAACCCCGATGCGGAACTTATACGTTACGGCGAAAAACTGGTTGCCAACACATCCTATTACCTTGGCCCCAATGGAATTGTATCGCATATAAGCAATAGAATGAATTGCCAGAACTGCCACATGCAGGCAGGAACAAAACCTTTCGGAAATAATTTCGGGGCAGTGGCAGCCACCTACCCACGGTTTCGCCCCCGTTCAGGGAAAATTGAAAACATCTTCAAAAAGGTGAATGACTGTATTCAACGCAGCCTTAACGGCAAAGCCATTGACACCAACAGCAGGGAAATGCTTGCCATAACAGCATATATTAAATGGGTAGGAAAAGATGTTACCCGGCAAAATATACCCGATGGAGCCGGCGGAGCACAGATTGCCTTCCTCGACCGTGCTGCCGACAGTGTGAAGGGGAAAGAAATATACCTGCTCAAATGCGGAGCATGCCATGGAGTTAATGGCGGCGGTATGCCAAATGCACCGGGCATAGGGAAGCCCGGCCCTGCGCTTTGGGGAGATAACAGCTATACAACCGGCGCGGGCATATACAGGCTTGGCAAGCTTGCAGCTTTTATAAAGCAGAACATGCCGTTTGGCACAATATATAAAAGCCCTGTATTGACAGATGAAGAAGCGTGGGATGTGGCAGCATATATAAATTCGCAACCCAGGCCCTGGTTTGATGCCAGTGCAGACTGGCCTGATATAAAAACAAAACCAATTGACTATCCTTTTGGGCCTTATGCAGATAGTTTTACCGAAACACAACATAAGTATGGACCGTTTAAACCGATGAAGAAAAGCTAATGGTTTAAAAATATGAATAACGACAAATGCAAACATACCGAGGGCCATTGTTCATGCAGCGTTGAAGAAATTAAAAACGAAGTTGAGCAAAAGAAACAACATGAATATAGCCGCAGGGATTTTATAAAATACGGAGGTATGGGGCTTATTGGCGCTAAATTAAGCCCTGCCATTACCTATTGGCTGCAGGACGAGGGCAAGCTGAAGGAGATGAAAAGCAACAATGCGGTAAAACAGGGCAAGGCACAGCATTTTACCATTTTGCATACAGCCGATATACACGGGCAGCTTGATATTCATGATGAGTTTTTCTGGGAAAACAACAAGGCAGTTTACAGGAAACGCGGTGGCTTTGCAATGCTTAAAACCATGCTGAATGAATTGAGGAATGAGAACCCCGGCAACACATTGTTAGTTGATGGCGGAGATTGTTTCCAGGGCAGCGCTGTAGCTGCTCTTAGCCAGGGGCAGGCAATAGTGCCGCTTATAAACAATATAAAATATGACCTTGTTTTACCCGGCAACTGGGAGGTGGCGTACAAGAAAAAAATGCTGTTGCAGGATATGAATGCCTACACAGCCGCCAAGGTTTGCGCCAATATGTTCAACGATGATGACAGCAACGAATCGCTCTTTCCGCCCTACCAGGTATTTACGCTTGCGGGACTAAAAATAGGCTTTGTAGGTTACAACGACCCTCTCACGCCCATCCGCCAGTCACCGGCTTACAGCGAGGGCATAAAATTCACCAAACCCGAAAGAGACCTTGCCTTATACGTAAAACTGCTCCGTGAAGAAAAAAAGTGCGACATGGTGTTTGTAGTAGCACACATGGGCCTTACGCAACAAATATATTTATCGGACCAGGATTACGCACAGGGAGTAAATTACATTCTGGGCGCCGATACGCACGAAAGAGTGCGAAAACCCATCGAGGGCAAATACAGCAAAGTTACCGAACCGGGTTCATTTGCTTCATTTGTAAGCAAGCTCGATATAATTGTGGAAGACGGAAAAATAAAAGACGAGGTGTATGAATTAATTGATGTTGACCCCGAAAAATATAAAGCAGATGAGGAGATGCTGAAACTGGTTGAAGATGCAAAAAGACCATATAACGACATCACAAAAGTTGTTATAGGACAAACAACAGAACCGCTTGTAAGGTATTTCATTATCGAAACCCCGATGGATAATTTAATAACCGACTCGATACGCAGCCAGGTTAAGACTGATATTGCCATTTCAAACGGCTTCCGGTTTTGCCCGCCCATAGTTCCAAATGAAAAAACAGGGATTGCAGAAATTACCGTTAATGACTTATGGAATATGTTGCCTGTTGACTCGGTAGTAAAGAAAGCAGAGGCAACAGGCGGCCAGCTATTGAACTGGCTTGAAGAGGAGCTGGAGAAAACATTTTCGCCCGATGCAACCAAACGCTTTGGAGGATGGTTTGTGAGGTTTAGCGGAATGCAGGTAACGTTCACTATAAAGAATGAAAAAGGTAAAAGGGTACAATCAATGACCATAGGAGGCAAGCCCGTTGACAAGGATAAAACCTATACTATAAGCGCCTGCGAGCGCGAAGGCGACCCTGATGATGTGCTGTGCCGCATAAACCATGTGCAGCATGCCATTGAAACCGGTATTGACACGCATGACGCCGTAAAAGCCTATTTATCGGTACATTCTCCCGTATCGTATAAAATTGAAGGCAGGGCTATTGCCACCGACGCTCCCTCTACCCTGCTCACACAGTCGCTACCGGGTGTTGATTACCAGTTCAGATAAAAATTGCTGAATTTAAAACAACAGATAATAAGTTAATGTAATCCTGGAAAATGCCACTTGTATTATAAAAAAATAAAAAAAAACAGGAAACTAATTGCTTACTTTCCAGAAATAATTATTCTGTGGCAGGCAATTATACCCCATAAAACATATATGAATATTGAGGTATGCGATGAACAGTAAAATAAAAACGACAAGAAAAAAAATATTCCCACTATTTAATAAATTATTATATTTGCTCTTGTAAAAAGTTTTTTGGAATAAGAATACTGAATTAAAATAAGTATTCGAATAATATTAAACATTACCCTCAATCTCTTGGTTAGAAACTCCGTAATTAACAGCAGAACAGAGATAAGGATAATGCTCACGCACGCGTGGGTGTTTTCTTATTTGTTCTGAAGGTGCTCGGAGTACCCTAACTACAATAAGTTAAATGCCCACGCTTTTTTAGGAAAACTGGAAAGCCTTATATGCAAGCAAAAATTTCAAAACAGGTGAAAGATGAGGTAAAAAGAATGCTTCCGGAATTAAGAGAGGAAGTAAAAAAGGAATTTGCTCACTGGAATAAATACCAAACCCATGACGGCTTTTATTCCGATGAGGAAATTTTTGAGATCCTACCCTATTCTGCCTATGAATACATATTGCTTTGCTGGGGCGTTGAACCTGGCAGAATAACTATTCAATCGGTAATACAAGCGCTTAACAACAGACTGTTTAGCGATCTGAGACAAATTACCCGCCATGCTTTACGCCGGATTGCTTTAATGCAATCATTATCACAAAAGAAAACTTCCGGCAAACATGGCCATGCCGGTTTTCAAGATTCCATTACCCCGGAGGCATAAAAAGCAAGCTATTATTCCATTCATATAGATGGTTTAATAACTTGCCCTAAATTACTAGCACTTGACTTTTTTACTCCTTAATAAACTCTAAATTGGCAATAATCTTTACCTCATCACTCAATGCAAGGCCGGGAACGGAAGCTGCAAGGCCATAGTCAGACCTCTTGATGGAACCAATTACTTTAAATCCCGCAATTGTCTTTTTAGTCATTGGGTGCTCGCCAATAAGACCGGTTACTTCAAGGGCAATATTTTTAGTAACTCCCATTACCGTAAGTTCGCCTTTCAGTTCGTAGTTCCTTCCCTCGAGCTTCTTGAAAGATTGGCTTTTAAATACAATAAGCGGGAACTTTTCAACATTAAAGTAATCATCCTTTTTCATATGTGCGTCGCGGGTTTCATTGTGCGTGTCAATACTGCTTACTTTCGCAGTAAATTCAATTTCAGCGTCAGACAGGTCTTCTTTTGCATTTGAAACCTTGATATCGAAGTCCTTAAACAGTCCATCAATTTCAGACACAAGCATGTGCGTAATAGTGAAGCCAACTTTCGCATGTGCTTTATCAAGTGTCCAGTTATTGGTTGTGGTCGTTTTTTCAGTCTTTAATGTTTCCATAATGATTTATTTTGTTTGTTAATTATTTGTTTTATTTGAAGATGGTAAAAAAGTTGATTTATCCTTTATAAACACTGATACCCAGAAAAGAATAAGTAACATGGCTGACATAGGCATTTGGCTATGTGCCAACTCGGTGGCAAAAGCTCCGCCAAGGTATGAGCACAAAAGCAGGAACCCTATTTTTGATGTCTTAGGATAAAAAAACAGGATTAGAGATATGATTTCAATTGCTCCGAAGATTTTAACATAGGCTCCCAGTCCATAAGTAGCAAAAGTATTTACAATCATTTCTGCACCAGAAAACTTCATAACGGCACTCATTAAAACCATTGCTGCAGGAACAGCGCCCACCACTATAGAGATGATTTTTCTTGTTTTGTCTGTCATTTTTTATTTTTTTTAATTGTTATGATAATAATTTGAGGATGCAATATTAAATATATTTGGTATATAAAAGTAACCGATATACTAAAGTATATCGGTTTCCAATAATATACCCATATAAAATATGGGCATCTTCCATATTGGGTAACTATTGTCTGAAACTTATTTATATTTGCTATATATTTGTAACCAGTATCCCTATAAGATACCAGATATGATACCAAACAATCATAGCGAATGCGCGAAGAATCTGCTGCCGGTAAAAGATGCCCTGGACATTCTTGGCGGTAAATGGAAGATACCCATCATTGTAGCATTGACTTTTGGCAATAAACGGTTTAAAGAAATGCAACGTGAGATTAAGGGTATTACCGCCAAAATGCTTTCAAAAGAGCTGAAAGACCTTGAAGTAAACCAATTGGTAAAGCGAACTGTATATGATACGGTTCCGGTTTCGGTTGAATATTCATTGACTCCTTATGGCAAATCACTTCATAAAGTAATCGAGGAATTGAGAACCTGGGGAATAAAGCATCGTAAAAAGCTACTCAACAAAGCGGAATAAATTCCATTTAACATTATTTACATAAAATTATGCTCACCCCCTTTCAAATGTGGGTTAATAATTGTATATTTGTAATAGACATTATACAACAATATTATCGCGCTTTATGAAACAGTACTTAATCATATTGCTATCCTTTCCCTCATTGATACTGCATGCCCAAAGTGGAAATGACAGTCTTTCAAAAACAACAACTATGCGCTCATTTATCCCGGGAACGCATGTATCTATGATACTTCCTCAGGGGTTTAAGTATGCCAGGGATTTTATGGGCATTGAAAAAGATGATAAGACATATATAAAAATATATGACCCCTATGAGAGCGATTATAACACAAGCTCATCCGGTTTTTCAAGGCCCATTTTTGAAAACAAAGGAATGGATGTGTTTACTTTCAAAGTACTGAATGTCGGGAATTATACTGCCAAATATGCAGGAATGAAGAGTACTACGGGGTATCGTAATTATGAATTGGTATTTGGCGATACCACTTTTTCTGCCTTGCTGTTCGGCCACTGTTCAGTTAATGATGAAGCTGTTTCGAAAGCTATTGAAGATGCTATTTTATCAGTTAAATATGATAAAAAAGTAAAAACTGATCCTTACATACATGGCTACTTTACTGTAAATGACAGTGCCTCGATATTTAAGTTCGTTAAAATTTCAGGCGATGTATTTAACTATTCTATAGATGGAAAACTGAAAACTGAAGATGGGGAAGCAGCATTTACAGTTACTCCTTTTGATATTGAAAAAAAGATGACCGATAAAGATATTAAAAAGACTCTTGAAGATATTTATAAAAAGGATGGTATGACCGGCATTAAAGTAAAGAATGAATCAGATGCCAGGATAAACGGATATGATGCCTATGAATCGGAAATATATGGCAAAATGAACGGGAAACAAACTATGATATACCAACTTACTATAGCTAAAGACGGAAAGGCACTTTTAATGATGGGTATTACAAAAGACGAATTCGAAAAGAATTTAGCTGAATTCAAGAAGTTAGCTTATACAGTTGCTTTCAAAAATATGGGTAAATAAATAACCCTTGCTATCTCAATTGTAAAGGCTTCCCAAAACGGTTCATAGGGTATTGGTCAGGTCGTTTATAAAGGCTGTCGTTATATTGTACCAATTCCTTGTACTTCATACCGACAACACCGCGTTCCTCAAATTGCGCGTCACCGCCTATAAACCCGTTTATATCAACAGCAACAAAAATTGAATCTGCGCCTCCATCGTATAAAGCTTCTTCAATATCCACATAAAATTCCCCTCCTGTTTTATCGAGCAACCTGAATCCATTTTTGGGAATCACACCAAGCAGGTTTTTTATGTCTCCCTGCAGAATAGCCGGATTAATTTCATTGCAAAAAAGCCGTTGCTCCTTGATTACAAATATGTACCCTGAATTAATTGTATCCCATATATACTCCGCAGTACTGGTAACATAAGGGCCACCGGAATCCATGGTAATGCTATCCGTATGGTAAACGACGAACTTCACCTTATCGCCATAAGCAGTGAAATAGTCTTGCGAAGCCGCTTTATGCGAATGTTTCTTTTGGGGAACAGTTAATGGTTTAGCCTGTTGTGCTATTGCTGTATGCAATAACAGGGTTGATAAAACCGTTACAATATATATCTTACTTTTGATTTTGATAGAAATTATAAAGTAAATGTATGCAAAACTATGAACTATAAACTTTTCTGCTTTTCACTTTTCATTTTTAACTTTTCCTTGTGTTTAGCCCAGGATATTCCCAATAAAGGTTTTGAAGACTGGTCCTATTACAAAGGGTCAGGTTTTGAAGTACCCACACGGTGGATTACCAATGATGTGCTGACAGCTAAAATAAACCCAAAATATAAAGGAATTTCTACCAGCAAAACAAGCGATGCTCATTCCGGCAATTATGCCGTAAAGATGCAGGTAGTAATTGACCATGGCGAAACTGTAAATGGCTGCATATACTCAATAGGAAGTGTGGATTCACTGATATTCTTTTACCAGGGCCGTTCAAATGCCGGTTTCAGGTATGGAGAGCATGCTACTACGTTGAATGGGTTTTATAAATTCAACAGTGTGCTTGGCGATTCTGCCATATTTGGCGTTACACTAACCCGGTGGAACAAAGAAAAGAACCAGCGCGACACTTTGGTGAATTCAGTTTTTATTGCAGGGCATGATGCTCCGCAATATGCTCCATTTGTAATACCATTTAAATACCGTATAAATAATGAATTACCCGATACTGCCCTTATAGTTATTGGCATACAAGCAGGGCAAGGTAAGTCAGCCCACGTGGGTACTACTTTT
Organism: Bacteroidia bacterium; assembly: GCA_052325425.1. Taxonomy (GTDB): domain Bacteria; phylum Bacteroidota; class Bacteroidia; order JABEUT01; family JABEUT01; genus JABEUT01. Next base: position 19,570 of record JBKQUY010000047.1, read on the forward strand.
TATATTGATGATGTTGAGTTTGGAGGGAGAATGCCGATGAAGAGGTAGGTTGATATCAAGCTTTTTTTATACTAAACAGCAGAATATATTCTCCTGTTCTGCTTTGGCCTTCTCCGTTATCATCCCAGGTTCCCTGTTTTACAATAATCTTTACTTCCACGTATTGCCCAACCCATTTATCCAAATCCCCCTTCGAATATTTTGCTTTGTACGTTTTCACAAAGTACTTCTTATCTCCCGCCTGAAAAAAGTAATCATATACACCTTCAACCGGTTTATTATGCACAAATGGCTCTTTTAGTATTTTACCAATCATTAAAGCAGTATCACTCTTTACAGTTTTCTGTCCATAAGCATTATTACTCATTATTATCATACCTATAAAAGCTGCAAATACTAAAATTGTTTTCATGTTTTATTTATTTAGGAAATGCATATCTATTATAAAATGTATCTAACATTTTTATTAACCTATTCAATTTATCTGAGCCGCATTTATCGTTACCTGAATAATTTAAGTCAATAGCAGCAAAATGAGTAGCCTTCCCATTTTCGTTTATATATGTAAAGTACCCACAATCTGTATCCGGACAGTTATACTTAGCACAACAATTCAACAACTTATCGATAAAAGCAGGCGTAATAATATTCTTTACTATATTTATGGAAGCTGTATCAGAAGAGAAAGATGCTGAAATTGGGTTATCAGGTTTTCCCCAAAAAAAATAAGCGTTCCCTTTTTTATCAATAAATATCTCTCTGTACTTTTCCTCACATTGTACTGAAAAATCTATTCCATTTTTCCTGTCAATAGCTTTTACATGAAATGTTACCCTACCGCTATCATTCTGAGCATACAACAAAGAATAACTAAAAACAAAGAGCAAAAGAAGAATATATGTTTTCATTTTTAACCTTATAATGCGCCAACTGTCATAAAGATACAAAAAAGTCCCGCATTTCGGCGGGACTTCGCAATGTTATTATCTATGACGTCCACCGCCACCGCTTCTTGCCGGAGCTGAACGTACAGGCGCAGAACGCTGGGGCGCCGAGCGTTGTTGCATTGGAGCAGAGCGCTGCACAGGAGCAGAACGTTGTTGGGCTTGAACTTCGCTGCGTCTTGGCACCTGGTTTTGTTGCACAGGCCTTGTTGGAACCGGCTTTGTATTGTCCCTGTTATTCTGGGTAACTTCAGGCTTGTAAATGTGCAGGTGTGCGTTATCATAACGCTGAGCAGGCACAGCAGTTGGGCGAACAGCAATTTGCCTTACAGGGGTATGGGTAATTGCTGCCACATCTTCCCGGCGAGGGCCCATAGCATAAGCTACATGGTGCGCATCATCATAGTGCGTATAAGCTAATACAGTTGAATGGGCATATAAATAATCGCAGTGCGCCCTGGGCAGGTAATATCTCGAAATGTACCGGTCGGTTATATACCTGTCGCCAACAAATAACCACCAGGCCGAAGGAATTCCATAGTCACCGTAATATCCAACTCTTATATTCATACCCCATCCCAATGGCGCCCAGCCATAGTAACCGTCACAATGCCTCCAGCAAACCCATGCAGGTCCCCAAACTATATCCGGAATCCAAAACCAGCCATATTCAGGGTCATTCTGCCAGCGGCCATAGTGGAATGGAGCCCATCCCCAGGCATAATCAGATACCCATGTCCAGCCATATTCGGTATAAACCCAGTGCCCATTAGTTGAATAAGGAACAAATCCCGGAGCAGCGCTCGGAATCCAAACATAACCATAAGGAGGCATATTTACCCATTGCCCATAAGGCGAAAGCTGGTCGTAAAAAGTTTGTGTTGATACGGGAGCCTGTTCAGGTGGAGCGGCCTGTTGGGCTTCTGCCTGGTCTAATTGCTGGTCTTGCGGCGATACTGTCGTATCTCCCGGGTCTGATGGTTGCATAGACTGGTCATAGCTCTGCGCTATTGAGCCAAAAGGAATAACACCTGCCATCAGTGCTATTACCAGGTATTTTTTAAGATGTGTTTTCATATTTCCTGTTATTAATTTTAGTATTGGGCCAGAACTTTATTCTCTTATTAATTATTTTTAACTACACCAAAATTAACAGAATAAAATGAAACATAAATGAAGTTTATACGGTATAGCATTTATTGGAATAAATTATCTGTTAATTAGTGTTAAATTACTATTTTAGTAACATTTGCTTAGCGGTTAAATTTTAATTTAACGCCACATAATTCCTCTAAAGCCCGAATTACATGACCATAGAAAAAGCCGGCCGCATAACATCCATTGACCTTTTACGGGGCATTATCATGGTCATTATGGCGCTTGACCATTCCCGCGATTTCCTTCACTTCGATGCATGGAAACACGACCCTCTCGATTTTCTTTACACAACGCCTCTCCTATTTCTCACCCGTTGGATAACTCATTATTGTGCTCCGAATTTTATTTTTCTTGCAGGGCTTTCTGCATACTTATATGGGCAGAAAGCAGGCAACAACCTGACAAAGTTCCTGCTGACGCGCGGATTGTGGTTAATATTGCTTGAGTTTACTATACTCAGGCTGGGATGGACCGAAGAGATATTCAGTTTGAATTTTACAGCGCTTGTTGTATGGGCAATTGGCATAAGCATGATTTTCCTTGCTGTCTGGCATAAACTACCATATTATATTATATTTATTACCGGAATATTGATAGTCGTTTTACACAATCTAACCGATCCTTACAATCCAGATGTTACAACTTTAATCGGCAAAGTATGGGCATTTTTGCACGTTAAAACTCCACTGACTCTTGGCCCTTTGCATGTATATGTTCTTTATCCTGTCCTACCCTATTTTGGCCTGATATGCTTAGGCTATTGTTTGGGAAAACTTTATACGCCAACAGTTAATGCGGAAGTAAGGCAGCGTGATTTAATATTGATTGGAACAGCTTGCATTGCTTTATTTGTGGTGCTTCGCCTGTTTAACATTTATGGCGACTCATCTCCGTGGGTTCCTTTCAATAACCTATGGTCATCCAAGGCAGATTATTTATTTTCATTCCTTTCATTTATTAATACGACCAAATATCCTTGCTCTTTGTTGTTTATTTTAATGACAGTCGGACCTGCTCTTATTTTACTTGCCATATTAGAGAATGCAAATAATTCAATTGCACGTTTCTTTATAACTATAGGGCGAGTTCCGATGTTTTATTATATAATACATATATATATGTTTAATGCAATAGCCATAGCTTTTGGAGGAAGGAACCAATTACACCTGACCACTGTTTATTTTGCCTGGATGTTTGTGGTATTTCTTCTCTATTTCCCATGTTTGTGGTATTCAAAATATAAAGCCTCACATCCTGAAAAATGGTGGTTAAGCTACTTGTAGAGTTATGAGTTAAAAATGAAAACATGAGAAACTTTTTAATTATTGCTTCCGTCTTTTCTTTTATTATGTGCAATTCGCAAAGCAAACAGCCCGAAGTTGGCGATATGGCGCCTCTGTTTACCCTGCAGAACCAGGATGGGCAGCAATTTAACATGAAGGACTCCGTTGGGAAAAAGATAATAGTGATATTCTTTTATCCTAAAGATGAAAGCTCTGTTTGCACCAAAGAAGCCTGTGCTTTCCGCGACAGCATGAGCTATATTGCCGATGCAGGAGCAATGGTAATCGGCATTAACCAGGGAAGCATTGAAAGCCATAAAAAGTTCCAGCAGGATTACAAATTGCCTTATCAATTGCTCAGCGACCCCGATGAAAAAGTTATTGCAGCCTTTGGGGTTAAAGGCATTATGCTTACAGACAGAGTAACTTTTGTGGTTGATAAAACCGGGCATATTGTTTTCAAATATAACTCTCTGACTCAGGGCGCCAAACATACCAGCGAAGTATTGAAGTTTTTAAGGGAGATAAAAAAATAAGACCTCATAATATTTACCACGGAGGCACTGAGGACACAGAGATTCACAGAGACTAGTTTTCTCATCTTATTATAACTAACTTATTTGTTCCCTCTATTTCTCCATTAACCGAAAGCGTATAATAATATATGCCGCCCGGCAAGGCAGATATATCTTCATCAATAGTGTTACTACCAGCATTTATTTCAGTGCTTTTTATCAGTTGTCCCATAGTGTTGTAAAGCTTTAATACTCCAATATTCTGACCTTGAGGTAATTGGTATGATAAAGTAATTAGTCGTCCCTCAAAAAGTCAATTTTAGTTCTTCCATTTGATTTCTTAATCTCAATGGTTGAAATAATTGTTGTATTGCCAGCGAAAAAAGTTGAGCCAAAGAAATTTTCCCTGCTTTCCATAAG
>JBKQUY010000048.1:0-7229 GCA_052325425.1 Bacteroidia bacterium
CGCGCAGATCGTGGCGGAGGAGATCGGAATTCCGCCAGCCGACATCCAAGAAATAATGATAACCATACACATAACATTTATTCCATCCAAAATTTCAGACCACTGGCTGGCAGACCCCGACGACCTGGCAGCGGAGCTAAGAAAGATAATGCCGGATGTGAGGTCATATTCATCGCGCGGGTTTAAAACATACAAGTGGTACAAAATAGAAGATATTTTCAGGTGCTATAATTCTGAATTACCGGTTGACGCTATAGGATTGACAATAATAGAGTTCAACATAATACCCAAAAATATATGACCAAAAGTAAAGAACAGGAGTTACAGAAATTCGACGGGCGCGACGACGGGCTTGATCCGCGCTACATATTCAGTCTGACAGCAACGAAACTGTTATCAGAAGCGCTGAAAGGCGAATTCGACCTCAGATACCTCGCAGGACGAGAGTTAGCTAACCGGGGGCTTGACAAGAACGGAACATGGGTTGGGTTCCCAAAAGCAAAAGAAATTCACGGAATACGATAATATTTAAAATGAATAGCATGGATACGAAGAAAAGAAAACAGGCGAACAGGAAGCTTTATGAGAAAAGGCTGTTGGAAGCGATGTTCCCTATAACATCCCTCACCAGGACAGACCTGATGAACAAGGAAGTTGGTTTCACAAAGAAGCAGGCCTTACAGGTATCGGACGAGGAAATGCGGCGGATAGCGGGTAAGATGGCCGACGATTACTGCGGCCAGCTTTATTGGCCATCACTAAAGGTACGGGCAACCCTGATAATAGATACCTCAATAACAATACCTAATTCTTCAATCAGGCATAACAATGATTAAAGTTATTATCAACAGGAAGATGACATTGGACGAAAAGTTGCCGGTTATATCTCCACAGCAGGAAATCAAGGTGCTGGAAGTGTTGCTCAAATCGCTTGAGCGGGATGAAAATTATGAAGTCGCCGAAATCGCTTACAGGCGCATACTGGCTTTAAGGGAACAATGTTAACGGGCTTTCAGTTAATTGTAATGCAGGTAAAACACATTCTCGCCATCAGGCGGTATATAGTCTGCTTTAATCTCCTCCAATAAAACAGACTTAATCTCATTATAATCAATAGTGGATATGTTGGTGTTTATTAAATCAAATATGTAACAGGAATTGAGTTTGTCAAAATCCTTGCCCTTGCTCAGGTAGTAATTTCAATTGCAAATGGATTATAGCTTCTTTATGGAAGTGATGCCGCTAATCTTGCCTTCTATCAACCGGCCTTCCTTACCGGAAGTACCCTCTATATCCAAAATGAACAGGGGGTGGTGCAGCGTTATGACTGAAGCTTTGAATACATCCCCAGGCCGAAGCCTGCTGTTCTTCGCAGAGTGTACCCTGAACAGGTACTTGCCAATATATTCTATTACTATTTCGGTATTTGGCAGATAGGTCAGTTCAAACTTCTGGCCCTTCTTCAGAGCACCGGGCTTTAGTTCCCTGATTTCTTTGTTTTCTACCGCCTTGTTATTTAATGATAGTAAAAGTTCGTCCCAGCTACTGTAGTCGAGATAGGCTGCAAGAATATCAAGCGTGTATGCGCGTGGCTGCTTTTTGCTCTTCACGAAGCCGAACAATCTTTGAAGTGTTGAACTGCTGATGCTGCATTTGCAGTGAGCGAGTATCTTTTCAGACAGGGCTTCGCAATCGCGCGAATATCGAATGCGCCCCGCACGTTCTTCGATTTTACTTCTGATTACTTCTGATAGCATCTTGTCGCCAAAAATATAATGCAAAACAGACACTTTGTTTGAAGGAAAAAAATAAAAAATAGACAAAATAGAAAAGGAAGAATTAAAAGAAAATATAGGCATCAAAAGAAAATAAATGCTTCTTGGAAGTACGGTGTATTATGGGGAATATTGTTTCTGAAAATTGGTTGAACATGATTTTTTCCTCTCGCAGGGTAGCAGTAAATTCAGGCTCTGATTACATAACTCTAAAATTAAAGAATATGAAAAGAATTACATTTTTAGCATTATTAATGGGGTTTCTTCCATTTTTGGCTTATTGCCAGAAAACGATTACAACTTATTACGATTTTGAAAAGAAACATGTTCATGAAGTTTATGGCACGGATAATTACGGTACAAAGAATGGACCATATACTGAGTATTCGGAATACGGTGGAATTTTGATTCAGGGAACCTATAAGAATGGTACACAAGTTGGTAAATGGGTTACAAATGATGAGAAGGGAAAAATATATCTGGAAGAAACCCGTGACAATGAAGGAAAATATAATGGCCAGGTAAACAGGTATATTAACGGAATTAAATATGCCCAGGAAAACTACAAGCATGGTTCAAGAATCGGGCATTGGAAAACCTGGTTCTATAGTACAGATTATAATGGTACAGTTTACCAAAAGCCGGATGGCACCACGCAATTACAATATGACGAGTATTATAAATCATGTGAACCAAGATATGTGGCGGGCGTGGGGCTTCTTGACTGGGGATTGGACAGTGTGAGGAAAGAATATAGTAAGCAGGGGGTCTTACTGAGTACTGAATATTATAAACTTGGTGTAAAAGAAGGCAAGGCAACATACTACGATGAAGATGGAAGTGGAATGATAATGGAGGAAGAAATAATGAGAAATGACAGCATCTATGGTACCAGCAAAATTTATTTTAATGATAAGGGCGACCAAACTTTCAAAAAATCAGATGCAACTTGGTATCGGATAAATGATTATGGGAACAAAAACTATAAACTATTCAAAGGTACCGACTACTATATGTCCGGTGAAAAAATGGCCGATGAGACTTTTTCAAATAATGGTTATATCGGGAAGTATGTGGAGTACTTTAAAAATGGGACAATAAAACTCAAGGGACAATATAATAAGGATGGTAAGCGGGATTCGGTTTGGAATTATTATTCCGTAAGTGGAAAAGATTCAGCCTTTCGAAAATATATTAACGGTGAATTAGATTCTCCTGAACGTCAAAAACAACAACAAGATGAACAAGTAACCAAATTAGAGATAAATGGAGAAAATTGCGTTATAAACCATCAATATCCTAAAGCAGAAGATTATTTTTTAAAGGTACTTGTTCTCGATTCAACTTATAAAAATGCATACTACAATCTTGCTTGTATATATTCTTTGCAGAGAATTACTGATAAAGCCCTGATATATCTTGAAAAAGCTATTCAGCACGGTGAATATTATAATGCCATTATTCATGATGCTGACCTTGCTAATATTAAAGATACTCCTAAGTTTAAAGATTTGATGAATCATTATTTTGGCAAATAAAGAAGTGTTTAAATTTATTCTGTTTAGTAAGTATTAACTAATAGAAGCAAACAACTCTTCTATGTAATCAAACAGGCTGTTGGCGTATCCCTGTCTTATTTTATTCTCGTTCTTCAGGAACAAAGGCGAACCCCATTTGCTGTCATAGCAGCCCGTAGTGAACCCGCCGGTTGGCAAGTATAATTTCCACCATCCGGCTCCGTCGGGGTTATAGGTCAACCGTGTGGTGCCATGTACCATGAACATAACTGGAACTTCCACACATGCAAATTTGAATATGACGAACAGGTCCCTCATCCAGTTTACAATTTCGGTATCACCGTTAACCAGGATGAGAAGCTTGTCCCTGTAGTTCCTGTTAAAGAAGCAATTGCCCACACCGATAATGTATTGCCCTCCAGATAGGTGTAAAGACCAGACTTCTTTTTGCATGGAATGTATCTGGAGGAAGTGGCCTTTCTTCTCATAGGTGCGGTACTTGTCCTTCTGGTCGCACTCGAACAGCGTCAGCGGCTGCGGAAAGGCGACCACAGGTTCTTGTATTACTCTTTCTGCTTCCATCTGGTACGGGGTTGATTTTTTTACATGTTATATATCCCGGCAAACAGGGGAAAATATTTTATAAGGTACATCGGTCGTGTTAACTTTTAAGTTATCTTTGTACTGTGAAAACGGAAAGGCAGATTATCTTCTATAAATCGTATTTTCTTGATTTTTATACGGGGCAACCCCAGAAAGTGCAGGAAAAGATAGACTATGTTTTAAAGTTGATAAAGTTAGTGGACAGGGTGCCGGAGAAGTTTTTAAAGCATTTAGAGGGGACGGATGGCTTATATGAAGTGAGGATAGAGAGCGGCAGCAACATATACCGGATATTTTGCTGCTTTGACAGGGGGAATATAGTGGTATTGTTCAACGCCTTTCAGAAGAAGAGCCAGAAGACGCCCAGGCAGGAACTTGACCAGGCAATCAGAATTAAGAAAGAATATTTTACACAAAAACATAAATAAAATGAGCAAGGCAGAGATTAAGAAAACCAAGTCGTTTGATGAGTTGTTAAACATCAAGTACGGTAAAATAGGTTCAAAGAAGCGGGATGCCTTCGAGGAAAAGGCTCAATATTTCGTTATCAGCGAGATGCTCAAAGAAGCACGGATAGAGGCCCACCTGACGCAGGAGGAGCTTGCAGACAAGGTTGGAACCAAGAAGAGTTATATTTCACGCCTTGAAAATGGCAAGTGCGATATTCAGCTTTCAACGCTTTACCGGATATTCGAAGAAGGTCTGGGAAGACGAATCAGCCTGCTGATTGCTTAGGCCAAGGGGGTATGTTACACACTCATAATAATTGTTAGAAAAAATAATCGGGCTGGTTACCAGCGCTGTCCCCTGAAAATACCGAAACAAAGCGCTCCAACGCGTCATAGAACACTACGTTCTTGGTTCGTTGTATCGCAGGTTAACTGTTGTTTACCGTTTTAGTTTACTTAGTTCACTATGTTTCCTGAATAGGCGGGTTCGCCAAGCGAAAACCCGCCGACGGATAAACAAAATAGTGTTCACAAAACGTCCGGGGTCTGTTTTCCGGGAAAACCCTTTAATCCTTCACCTCCCACCCTCTGTCAGCCAGGTTAATTCTCCCTAATCAGAATTGAACAGGGACAAGCCCTGTTCGAAATCCTGTGAGCGGAGGCGCCTCCTGCTTGACCTTTTAAACTTAAATAACTACTTCGCAGAAGAACGAAGAACGGGAGAGGAAACAATACTTACCTGCCACACATATAATTAGTGTCGTTTTCACATGTACAGGATTTACATGTTAACCACAGTTAACGGCGTTTTAGGCAATATTGCCCAAAAACTGTGCCTGAAAATCAACTATTTACAATTACCCTGCCTGGTTTACTTTCCCTGAAAACCAAATAACCATTTACGGTATGGTTCTTTAATGTGCTTCTCTGACGACCTTACAGGCACTGGGGCAACATCTGTTTATGCTTTGACCTTTCTTCCTGGGAAGAGAAGTTGACAGCGTAATCTAACTTGTACCCATGCGGGTGTAAGTTCATATAACCCTTTCAACCCGCAACCAGGGTGCCGGTGCTAACCTTTCTTCCCGGGATGAGAAGTTGACCCATAAATTAACTTGTACCCATAAGGGTGTAAGTTCAAATATACCTTCAACACCGCAACCTGTGTCATGTTTTAACCCCTACCGGCCATTACTAACCTTGTTCAAATTTGACCAGGGTTCACCCCATACTATTGTGCTATTCCTGCGGCACGTCCGATTTTTCCAATGCCCTGTCCATTGCATCCTGCCCGGTTGCCTGCGACGATATGGCCACTTCGCCGACCCACACCGTTCCCAGTTGATGTTCAATATCCGCGCCCTCCCTGATGGGGCAGCCACTGAAGCCCGCCTCTTCGAGTATCGCGTCAGCGAGCCTGATTTTCCACTGTTCGAGCTTGTTCTTACGGGTGTTTTCCTTTGATGCAGCCATAGTCCTGTGATTTGATTGTTACCCCGAATATAGCAAAATTCCGGTAAACGGCTCCCGTAAGCGCTAAAATCATCCCTGCGGAAGCCCCCGGAAAGCCTCACCGGGAGCCTGTTTCACGCAAGAGCCTGGTAACCAATCCGTAAAAACTTTCCAGCATTTCCAGCGTTTCCGCCATACGGAAAAAGATACGGGCTACCTTTGTGTATATCCTTAAATGAGCCTGTTTACGGGGCTTTCAGAGGATATTGTTTCTGAATAAATAACCAATAAAACAACAAGCAAATGAAAAACACGAAAATCATTGACGATGTCCTGGAGTTTATCAAAAGCAATCCGGCATGCACCGTGGAAACGATTACCGTCGGCACCAGGACCAGCGACATCCTCGTCAGGGCGGCTATCAAAAGCCTCATGACCGGCAATTTAATCGCAGCCGACCCGGATACCGGCAGTTACACTTTTACCAGTAAGGCTAAAACAGCGCCAGAGGCAACAGCCCCTTCCAGGCCAGGCGCTCAGAAGGCTGAAACCAAAGCAGCGAAAAAGAAGGATGAAGATCTCGGCCCGAAAACCTTTACAGGGCGGGATAATTCCAAGTACAGGTTCGGAGAACTACGCAATCTCCCAAAAGGCAGACTTGTGCTGGCATTGGTAAGAGCCTACGTGGAGAAGAACCCGAAGGTGTCATTAACCAGGTTGCAAGAGCTGTTTGAGAGCAAGGAAATACAGCCGCGTTTCGGAGTGATTGCCGACGTGAAGGATGCCAAAGCTTTCACCAAGAACAATGTGGACAGGTTCTTCCTGAAAAATGACGACCTGATAAAACTGGCGAACGGCACTAAAATTGCCGTATGCAACCAGTGGATGCCGGAGAGCATAGGGAAGATACTTAAGCTGGCCGCCGCCCACCCGATGGGCTTCAAGGTGAAAGTTGAAGAGGCTGCCGAGTAATCCGGTTGCCATGGTGTGAAGGGGGGAGCAACACTTTGCTTCCCCTTTTCCTTGAAGGAGAAGTACAAGTTATTTTAACCGATACCATATTATACAGCCAATGCCAAAAGACGCGCTTCAATATGTCAAAAGGGGGCAGATAAGCCGTTCAGACTTTGATTTCCTGGCAGAGCTTGACCCGTCCAAAACCCAAAAGTACCTGCTATTTATAATAAAGTCATACCTGGCAGACACAGACCTCGATTTGCTCCGAAACCGGGTAACCGAATATGATACGCTTTTGAATCGGAATCAGCTTGACAGGAAAGACATAAACGCGTTCAAAACATTTGCACAGCTTGATGAATACGTGCAAAAACACAACGGCATCAGGAGCGCCAATGAGCTTAAACGCGAAATAAAGAAAGAAGCTGAAATCATAATGGATACCGATAATCTTTTCATAGTCGTTCCCCAGAGCC
>JBKQUY010000049.1:0-8604 GCA_052325425.1 Bacteroidia bacterium
TATTTTATTACTGACACTATTGTACGGAAAAACAAGTGTGATTCCTCTGTTTCAGTGGTTAAAGATTCTGTCTATGTTACCATTTACCCTATCCCGGTTGACAGCAGTTTAAGCATAAAAGGCAACACCTCAATCTGCCCCGGTGATACAACATTACTGATAGCTACCGGTACAAATTTCACCTGGTCAACGGGCAGCACAAAGGATAGCATCTGGGTAGGCATAGGCAACTACAGCATTTCTTCCATAGTTACCAATAGCCATGGTTGTTCGTCTGCTGCATCCGCTGGTGTTGTTGTTTCATCTCCCAAGCCCATTGCGGTTTTTGTGTCACCCGGTAACGGAACCATTTGCCCCGGCGACTCATTAGAGTTAACCTGCTCGGCAACTTCAGGTACAATTGAATGGCTGGGGCCTACAGGGCCTATTGGTGGTGATACTTCCAGCATATATGTTACCATACCCGGAGATTATTATTGCATATTGACAGACACGAACTATTGTGCCCCAATTCTATCTACCACAGCCGATGTTGCCGCCTACTCTACCCCATATCTTGCAACAGGAAATACCATACTTTGCCCCGGCGATTCTGTCAGGCTGAATGTGGTTGCCTCGGCAGGAAGCACCATACAGTGGCAGCCACCATTGACCGGAACAGACACCTCTGTTTATGTTACCGCTCCCGGCTTATATACCTGCAAGGTTACCAGTTGCGGAATAGTTACCAATTGCAATATCACCATTACTTTATCAAACCCTGTTGCTAATATTACCGCTTCGGCGCCCGATATATATTGCGCCGGTGATTCGGTAGTGCTTACCGCGAATGCCGGCTCTACACAATACCTGTGGAACCCCGGCAGTTTTTCGAGCCAGTCCATAACCGTTAAAAAGCCGGGCACTTATACTTTGATTACCACCAACGGAAACGGGTGCCAGGCATCAGCCCAGATAAAAGTTACCCAACTGGCCGCAATAAATCCCGCACTGGCTCCTAAAGAGGCTCCCTGTTTAGGAGATAATGGAACTATAACATCTGCTGCTACGGGAGGAACTTCGCCCTATAAATACTCATGGAGCAATGGCGATTCGACTTCATCCATAGCAGCGCCCGCAGGTACTTATACTGTCACCATTACTGATGCGGAAGGCTGCGTTATGTCGGCTGATACCACCATAACTCAACCTACCGCGGTAGCTCCCGCCGCAATGGCGACAGCTGCGCTTTGTTTTAACGGGGACGGAAGTATTTCTACGGCAGGCACTTCAGGCGGAACGCCTCCTTATACTTATTCGTGGAGCAACGGGGCAAGCGGTTCAACGTTAAATGCAACGGCAGGCACATATATAGTAACAGCCAAAGACAGCAACGGTTGCACAGCGACAGATACGGCGACAATAATACAGCCCACCCAAATAAGGGACTCCATAGTATCTTCAACCAATGAGCTATGCAACGGCGACAGCAGCGCCACTGCCACAGTTGACGCAACCGGCGGAACACCTCCTTATACTTATTCATGGAATACTATTCCGCCGCAAACCACACCGGCTGCAACAGGATTACATGCCGGAATTGATACCGTTACCATTACCGATTCCAATAAATGCATATCTAAAGTGATTGCGATTATTACTCAGCCCGCGCCTGTTGTTACCAAAACCAATATCCCCGGAACTATTTGCATTGGCGATACTGTTACACTCTATGATTCAACAACCGGCGGTACACCTCCTTATAAATATATATGGAACAATGGAAGTACAACTTCAAGTATTAAGGTCAGCCCCACTGCGACAACCACTTATACGGTGCTTTTTACCTTCGATTCCAATAATTGTAAAGGGGCAGCGGCTTCGGTTACGGTTAATGTCAATCCTCCTTTGTCGGTTAACGTTGGCCCTGTTGCGATATGCCCGGGTGATACGGGTATGCTGATTGCCACAGGCAGCGGAGGCGACAGCATTTACACCTATTTATGGCAGCCCGGTAACATGAGCAGCGATACTATAATGGTGTCACCCGATACTATCAGCACTTATACCGTTACATTGACCGATGCCTGCGGCACACCCAAAGCCAAAGACAGTGCACAGGTAACTATTGACCCTTTGCCGGTAATCCAGTTTTTGGCCAGCGACAGCAGTGGCTGTTCCCCGCTTTGTGTAAGCTTTAACAACGAAACCTCTATTGCCTCGGGCGGAATACAATCCTGGGCATGGACTTTCGGCAACGGGGCGAAATCTACTTTACCTAACCCGAATTATTGCTATAAAAAGCCGGGTATTTATACGGTGGGGCTGACAGCCATTTCCGACAGCGGATGTACGTCCTCACTCAGTGTTCACAATATGATAGATGTTTACAGCCACCCGAAAGCGGCATTTATTCCTACCCCTGACTCTACCAGCATATTCGACCCTACCATATACTTCACAAACAAGAGCACCGATGCATACGGAATAAGAAGCTATTTATGGGAATTTAACGAACCCGGTTTCGATACTACCGACACGGTTCAAAACCCGCATTACACCTTCCATGATACAGGCACTTTTTGCCCGCAGTTAAACGTTGTAAACCTGCATGGCTGTACCGATTCGGTTACCGAATGCGTTATAATCTCTCCCTATTTTACCTTCTATATTCCCAATGCATTTTCGCCAAACGGAGACGGGCTGAATGATGTTTTTGCGCCAAAGGGAGAATATATCTGTAAATTCCAGATGTATATTTTTGACCGGTGGGGAATGGAATTATACTACAGTGAAGATATGAACCAGGGCTGGGACGGAACTGTCAATGGCGGCACTAAAAAGGCACAGGAGGATACTTACATATACCTGATAAATATTACCGATTGCATGGAACACCACAAACATACATATAATGGAACGGTTACCGTAGTGAAGTGATTATTCCTCGCTATTCGTTAATTGTTAATCGAAAATCTTTGAGTACCAGAATAGCGAATAACGATTAACGATTTTTGATTGCAGAAGTCTTGATTTACTTTGTAAATCACCTATCTACAAGAGCTAAACCAATTTTTTCACCAGCACAATTTGCCCGAGGTGATAATGGATATGCTCAATAACGCCGTTAAGATTCCGGTAATAAGTTCCATATTTTTCATCGGCAAAATTTTCTCCGAGCTTGCTGTCGGGCAGCTTTTCTACCAGCAAGGCAAAGTTTTCGGCATCGGCCCAGGTTTTATTGAGCAATTTCTCCCAATCTTCTTTTGATTGAATGGGTGGAAGGTCGAAGCTGTATTTATCGTGGGCATCGAGCGGCCCTCCCTGCAAAACTTTCAACATGGCGCTCACATAATAATTGATATGAAAAACAAGGGCTGCAATGGTATTGAAGGAATGAACCTTTTTTGTAGCCTGTTGCCATGTTACACCCTCCAGGCTGTCTTTAAGGTTTACGCCCGTCCAGTTGCCACCGTAATGAACGTCTCTGAACTGCTTTGCTATTTGATGTGTTAAAGCCATATACCTCACCCTGCCCTCTCCTTGCACAAGGAGAGGGTCGGAATCTTATTTATTTACCGGTTCCCACAGTTCAATTTTGTTGCCTTCCGGGTCCATAATGTGAATAAATTTGCCGTAGTCGTAAGTTTCAATGGAGTCCACAACAGTCACACCGTCTTTTTTAAGTTGCTCCACAAGCTCAACCAGGTTTTCAACCCTGTAATTAATCATAAAGTCTTTGGTTGAAGGCCCAAAATATTTAGTTGTTTCAGGAAAGGTAGTCCACTGGGTTATGGCTTTTTTGGTTGAGTCAGGGCTCTCATACCACTTAAAACTTGTTCCATACGGGCTTGTTTCAAACCCGAGGTGTGTTTTATACCATTCGTTAATTGCTTTGGGGTCTTTACACTTAAAAAAGATACCGCCAATTCCAGTTACTTTCTTCATTTTGATGTTGTTTTTTTGTTGTTTGGTAATCATGGCCATGGTAAAGGATCCCAGGCCAAATGAGGCTACCAGCCCGGAAATAATTATTATAGTTTTTTTCATTTTACTTAAAAAAACAGGAGAATAAGCTGTTTTTCGTTTTTCAAATATAGAAATATATAAATATGCATAAGTTAACCAGGCGTGAAGGCAACCTCACCCCTGCCCTCTCCTCGCCCGAGGAGAGGGTCGGAAGAAAAACCCAATATTTTGTTTTGTATCTAAACTGATAGAATAAAAAAAAGTATAGCTATATATTCCGTCCCTCTCCTTTAACAATTGCGCAGCAATCATGAGCTCATATAGAAATATAAAGTGCTGCGAATAACGAGAGGGAAAGGTTGCTTCCCCTAAGATTAAAGTAATCCCGACTTCGTCGTCGGGGGTGAGGTTTACCTTACCACCTCCATTTTATTAATCATCAGCCCATATACCGTTTTATCATCGGTAAAAGGGTCGGGCATGGTAACGAGTGTATAAGTCACATTGAATTTTTTGTTCAGGAATTGGGGCTTTAATTTTACCGGAGGCCCGCCTGTGTCCCACAGCTCCTGGTAGCCCGATGTGGTAAGGCAGCTATCAAATTCATTGGCATAAAGGCTGTCGCCTTTGGCATTGGTAAACTGCATATAGCGGTACTCCATTGAAATCATACCGTCAATAAGGGTGAACTTTGCTGTTTGCTGCCCGGCACTACCGCTTTGGGCAAAGCACTGGCCAACAGGGCAGAGCAGTATTACAAAAAACAGGCATAACCTCTTAAAATGATTCATTTATTCAATAGTCGGGTAAATCATTAATATATATTAAAAGTAAACAAAAAAATCCACCTATAGGAGGGTTCTGGTAATTTTTTAAGTTGAAATAAAAACTATATTTTTGTGATATGCTGCAATTTGATTCCAGAGGATACCTTACCCCATATAAAGCAATTCCCTCAAGCATAGAGGAGATGAGAAAGTACTTTGTTGAAGAGATAGAATCCAATATTCGCAGGAAAATATTTGAAAGATATATAAAGTACTCTGACGATTTGAAACACCTGGCAGGCGATGCACAACTTAAACAGTGGGTCAATGGCTCATTTGTAACTAAAGTTAAAAACCCCAATGACATAGACCTCATTACTTTTATAGACCATACCATAATAAATAAGCTCGGAAATAAGCTTAATATTTTCAGGCCGGGTGGCAGTTGGAAGCATTATGGGGTAGATGCCTATATTATAGAAGTTTATCCGAAGAATAGTGCGAAACATAAATTAACGGAATATGATACATTAGATTGGCTGCATTTGTTTGTAAATAACAGGCGTGAAAATAGTTTGCGGACTAAAAAAGGATTTTTAGAAATTATTTACTAACTTTGTAATATGAGAGATTCAAATAACATATACCGCATACAGGATTTATTGGAAATAATTGAGCGGACAGATAAGATGATACAATTCCATAAAACACATGGAAGCGTTTTTATGCGGGAGCAATACGAATACAGAAAGGAAGAATCAATGAAAGAGTTACTTAATGAATTGACAAATTCTAAAAGCAATCTTTCGGTAATTATGTTATCGCTAAAGAAATTTTACCCTCAGCTTATAAAAATGGCAAAGAAAGAGAAAGTTAAAAAAGGAAAGCAGAAGGAACTGGAAACTTTACAGGAAGTATTTGCCTGATTACCAAGTTACAAATTACCCTAATGGCAACCTCACCTCTCCCGACGATGCTGTTGGGATTACTTAACCTCAGCTTGCCCTCTCCTTGCGCGAGGAGAGGGTTGGAATATAAAAACAATCATTTTTTGGATAGTCAAGTTACAAACTTGACTTATTTATACCCACAAGTCACACTACGTTAGAATGGGGGATCGGGGTTTTATTCTGATTTGACAGGGTCAGGCATTGAAGTCATGAGTTCCTTGAAATCTGATTCAGCCTGTATCATTGTAAGAGTTAAATCAATGAGGTTTTTCAGGTCTCCTAAATCTTTTGTTCCCCATTTTCTCACATAATGAGTTTCATCATTCCCGAGCCAAACAGCCTTTTTAGATACTATCTTAATCTTACTTCCCGTATCATCTTTGATATATTCGCTAATAACCTTACCTAAATCCTTTTTCTTTATATCAGATTCCTTTTCTGGTGGATTACTTTTTATTGCAAAGTCCTTAATTAGAAATTCCAGAGCTTTTCTATACCCCACGCCACATATTTGCAGTAACTGATATTGTTCGGCAGCAAATGCCTGGTTAAATATTTCAATAAAAGTCGGAGATATTTCATTTATGCTTTTATGGAATATCATTGATTTATTTCTGCCAATACTTACTCCTTCTAATGCAGAATTCATTGAATTTATGCCATTACCCTGCTTAATAATAGCATAGTAAGCAATGAAAAGTTCTTTACAGCCATCAGCTGGACATAAAAAAACAACTCTTATAGTATTACCCGATGAATTTGCTATCTGAACTAAGGGGGATATTTTTCTATGACAGAATGGGCATTCATCAGGAAGTGAAGCTAATATTATGCTACCGCCATTATTAAGACTAACATTTGTTGCCATCTATTTTACTTAAGAATACTAAGATACATAATATCTGCCTACGTTTGGTTTAAAAAAATGTTCAATGCTTCTGTTTATCATAAAAAAGAATGACATTTGTTGTTTAAAACCATACAAGCAAATGCAAAAAAACAACCAACTTAAGCAATGGAGAATAGTTATTTTCCTTGGTATTGCATACCTTATTGGAGCAATTTTATTTTACAAATTTACATGGATTAGTAGTTGGTTACAGGTTGGCGCTATTGCCATAACTATTGCTGTAACAAGAGTTATGACAATTGAAAACAACCAAAAAATTGAAGAATCTACCCAAGAGCAAATTAAAACATATAAATCTGAATCCGAGAAGCAAATAAAAAAAATCGAAGAAAATACTGATAACCATATTAAGGCGCTTCAGTCAGAAACTGCGAAGCAAATGGAACACCTTACCAACCTTACAAATAAACATATTGCTGCTAACAGGGAAGAATCTACGAAACAAATTAATACTGTCAGAGAGTCGACAAAGGAGCAAATAGAGAGTTTTGTTGCTCAAACTGAAGCAATTACATCACGGCTTGAAGATGTGGCAGATCAATTGGTTGAATTAGCAAGGTTGAGCGGTGAAATGGTGGAAACAGAAAAAGAAATTAAAATTATAGAAGAAGAAAGTCTTAGACAAAGGCAAGAGGATTTATATCGGCAGCAGCAGGAAATACAAGAATCCATTGAAAGAACTATGCCCCATATTTCTTTCAGGCTTGAACAAAAAAATTTCGCAATCTTTCTTAAATACATTCATATATACATATATAATGGTGGTGGTGATGCCTCATTAATCAGGCTTACTCTTTCATTTAAAAACCCACATACAGGCAAAACAAAATCTTTCACCTTTTCATATGCAAACTTAAATAGAGGACATCAGGTAGATTTTCAAACAGGAAGAGTACGTCATCTAAATGATTGTACTGTTGTTCAGATTGAAATATCCGCATGGGACAATCAGGGACGAGAATATTATGCCCATAAATGGTGGCATAGAAAGGACTATCAATGGTTAGGTATTGAAATAGCAGATCGTAAATTACTAGCAATTTAATTTAGGGACACGACATGTCGTGTCCTGACTTTACGTGAGTTTCTTGCACCATAAGCAGGTGTATCTTTTTTTGTCTGTGAATCTGTGACAGCCATTTTTTCCTGGTTTTTTATAAAAAAATAAACATTTTGTGCATTCCCCGCAATTCTGCGGGATTTCGCTTTTTTAATAAATATATAAATATTTTGTGCTTTTATTTTAAATAAATTGTTTATCTTTGTACCCTGAGACTAAGGCGGAGATTCAGGTTAAGAATCAGATATAGATTAACTGAACCTCAACCTAAGCCTAAACCTGAATGTTAACCACACAAAAACCAACTTTATGACCACTAACAGAATGAATATACATGCCCGTATAAACATTATTGCGGGGTATATTGAAAAAGGAGAAAAAGCGGGAGCCATAGTAAAAAAATTCACCGAAAAATGGCAGGTATCGAAGCGCACTATCGAGGCCTATATGGCTATAGCCGGGAAAAAAGCAGCTAAAAGAGCGGAACGAAAAGAGAAGATAATTGAAAAAGAACGAGAGGATGTTATAGCCCTTATGGCAAGGGAAGAAATAGTGAGCGACCTGGAACTGGAGGCGCTGCTCATTGCCATTGCAAAAGGCGAACTGGTAGTTGAAGAAACCGTTACAATTGGCGGTATTGAAAAAACAACAAAATACAGCCCTACCCCATTTGAAAGAATATTGGCCATTGACAAGATATGGAAAAAACGGGGAGTTTATTCAGCAAAAAGCAAACAGGCAGGAAACCAAAAACCGGTAATACAGTATAACTTCGAAAACGCCAGGGATGCTGAGTTTATTGAAGGAATTGAAGAATAATTGAAAATTGACAATAGCGGCTAAGAAACAATAAAATAAATGGGATTCCTCACTAACGTTCGGAATGACAAAGAATATTATGTTTTTGGTGTGAGGGTGCGGGCTTTGCCCGCAACCTCACACCCCCCTCTATTATTAAAAGCGGTGTCA
>JBKQUY010000050.1:0-83143 GCA_052325425.1 Bacteroidia bacterium
TCATCAGATCCTGCCCACAGCACACCTTGTTTTGCAGGCGATTCGGCAAAAGCAAAAATGGTGGCATAAACTTCTGCCCCTGTATTATCGAGGGTAATAGGTCCTCCGCTTGGTTTAAGTGTTTTGGGGTCATGGCGGGTAAGGTCAGGAGAAATTGTTTCCCATGTTTGCCCGTTATCAGAAGAGCGGTGCACATAGTTGGAAGTAACATATAATATATGATTATTCCAGGGCGAAAAAGAAATAGGGTAGGTCCATTGAAACCTGTATTTTTCAACTTCTGCTCCTTCCCCGTCATGCTGTTCCGGGTAAACGGAAATATATTTATACTGATCTGTCTTTTTATTATAGGTACTTAATTGACCGTCATATTCACCGCCATAAGTTATATCAGAATTGGCAGGGTCGGGAACAATATAACCTGCTTCACCACCTGCAACGGGAAACCAATCGTCGGGGCCAATGGTAGCACCTGCAGTGCGGCTCGCAATCCGTATTGAACTGTTGTCTTGTTGTGCGCCATATAGATGATAAGGAAAATCATTATCAAGATTAACATGATAAAACTGGCATGTTGGAATTCGCGGCGCAGTAAATGTTCTGCCTCCGTCAAATGTAACCTCTGCACTTCCATCATCGCACATTATCCAATTTTTGGGGTCGTCTGGGTTAATCCACATATCGTGGTTGTCTCCATGCTGGTTGGGAACTTTTGCCCATGTAACTCCTCCGTCTATTGATTTCCAGAATTCGACATTCAATATATAAACAGTGTTCTCATTTTTAGGGTCGGCATAAATACCGCTGAAATACCAAGGGCGCTGGGTGAGGTCATTTTGCTTGGAAACCACCGTCCATGTTTTTCCGGCATTATCGCTGCGAAATACTCCGCCATTTTTACTTTCTACAATGGCATATAAGCGATTGGGATTGGCTGCTGATATGGTGCAAATCACCTTTCCTGTTATGCCAACAGGCATTCCCGGGTTTTGTGAAATAAGTTTCCATGTATCTCCTCCATCAATAGATTTGTAAAGGCCGCTTCCTTTACCTCCGCTGCTTAAGGAGTAAGGAGTGCGGTGAGCCTGCCACATGGATGCGTAAAGTATAAGAGGGTTAGTCGGGTCCATTTTTACATCAACGCATCCTGTGCTGTCGTCAACGTAGAGCAAACGTTGCCAGTTCTTTCCCCCATCCATTGAGCGATATAAGCCGCGTTCGCCGCCGCCGCCGAATATTTTTCCCATAGATGCTACAAAAACTCTATCGGGGTTCTGCGGGTCAACGGCTATTTTACCAATAGCCCATGAATCCTTCAGCCCTATATGCTTCCATGTTTTCCCCGCATCGGTTGATTTATACACGCCATCGCCAAAAGAAATATTATTGCGCATGGCAACTTCGCCCATTCCCGCGTATATAATATTGACATTTGATTTTGCCACAGCAATAGCGCCTACTGAACTGGAAGTAAAATTAGAATCCTGTATGCTTTGCCAGCTATCGCCGCCATCAATTGATTTCCAGACTCCGCCACCGGTTGCGCCAAAGTAATATATGAGCGGGTCGCCATAAACTCCCGTTCCGGCTAATGACCTCCCTCCGCGGAATGGCCCGATACATCTCCATTTCATGGCATTAAAAAGCCCGTTACTATATACTGCTGCAGTAGATTTTGATTCAGTCTTTTTTTGACCATTTGCAACCTGGCCATGCAGGAGTATGGTAGAAGCAATAAATACAAGAACATAATTCATTCCGGGTTTCATAGTTTGCATTTTAGGGATTAAAATTGGACAATATTATTAATTGTAAATTTTAAAATTAATATAATATCTGAATTGCTATTTGTGGTTCAGTATAAACATGATATATCTTTTGCCTGAAACATGCCTGAATTGTTGGGTTTTGAGTGATTTATAAAAAGATTGTATTTTTAGAGTTTCGATAAAATACCAAATTCAAGGTATAGACAACATTTTTTTATTAAGTTACTTTGTGCCGTCAAATTAAAATATAAATTATGAAAAGACCTGTTATATTGATTCTTTCTTTATTGATGTTTACCGACATAACAATGGCTCAATCGTTAAGCGGCACAGTTACAGATTCTGCCAGTCATCAAACAATACCAGGGGTGGTTGTATATCTTCCTCAGCTTAAATTAGGCGGAACTACCGATGCAAATGGAAACTACAAAATAACTTCAGTACCTGGAGGCACTTATGAAGTGGAGGTGAAAATTTTAGGGTATGCCATTATTACAAAACAGGTTATTATAAAAGGTGATGTAACGGCAAATTTTTCCATGGCAGTATCATCAGCTTCATCCAATGAAGTAGTTATTACGGCCCTGGGAAACATAACCAACATTCAGCGTTCACCGGTGCCCGTTACCCTTGTTGCACATGAAACGATGCTCCAGGAATCTTCAAACAATGTAATTGATGCAATTGCCTCCCAGCCCGGCCTTAATGAAATTACTGAGGGGCCGGGAATATCCAAACCCGAAATTAACGGAATGGGATATCTGCGTGTATTAACGCTTTTCGATGGAGAAAGACAGGAAGATTTTCAATGGGGTGATGAACATGGTATTTTGATTGACCCCAATGCAGTATATGATGCTGAAATTATCAGGGGCCCTGCTTCTTTACAATATGGGGCCAATGCCATGGCCGGGGTAATAAGCTTTAAATCGGAACCATTTGCTGAAAGCGGAACCGTTCAGGGAAGTGTGCTTACAGAATACCAGACTAATAATGGGATGATTGGAAATTCGGAAGACATTGGAGGAAATAACAATGGTTTTGTTTGGGATTTACGGGCAAGCAATGAAGAAGCTCATTGTTACCAGGACCCTAAAGATGGATATGTTTGGGGAACTGCCTATAACCAGAGTAATGTAAGGGGGCTTATCGGATTAAACGAAAAATGGGGTTATACGCGTTTGTCAATTAGCATTCTTCATCGCGAGATTGAAGTACCGGATGGTAACCGTGATAGTGCCACAGGGCAATTTGCATTCGATTATCCTCAAAACGGACAATTACTTCCTAATCATATTAATTTTTTGTCTTATTACCCAAATATAGCCGGTTACCAGGTTTTAGACCATGATGAAATCTGGTGGCAAAACAGTTTCAATGCCGGTAAAGGAAAAATAGAGGCTGATATTGGTTATACACAGAGCCATCGGCAGGAAATAGATACAGGAACTGTTGCTGAGTATAATATTACTGCGCAGGATATTCCATACTCATTCAAATACCAGGTTGCAGGAGATAGTTCTGGCCTGAAGTTTACAACAGGCATTAATGGGATGTATGAAGTGGGAAATAATGCTCCTGAGCCCCCGGCACCTTATATCAGGTATTCTGAAATACCTGATTATACTGATTTTGATATAGGCGGGTACGCCATTTTAGAAAAGGATTATAAAAACCTGACCATTAGCGGAGGATTGCGATATGATATGAGAGATGTTGCAGGGCAATCAATGTACCTGGAGAATTACGGTACACCGGAACAAACAATGGTTCCTGAAGGAACGCCCGGAGCATACCAGCAATATGCGGGTTTTAACAACACGTATAATGGATTTTCAGGAAGCATAGGCGCATCGTATCAATTGCCGGAAAATAATTATATAAAGGTTAACCTGTCGAAAAGCTACCGTGCTCCTTCCATACAGGAACTAAACTCTAATGCCCTGAATGCCGGTTCAAATGCCTATATAGTAGGATATACAGGCCTTAAGGCAGAACAAGGATACGAGGCAGATGTTGCATACGGAAATAATGGAAGAGATGTAAGTTTTGAGGTGGATGGGTTTTATAATTATATTGATAACTTTATATTTTCAGACCGTACCGGAGGAATTGAGCAAAACTTCCCGGTTTTTCAATATATGGCTAATAATACCATTAATGCAGGTGTTTCAGCGTATTTTAATATACATCCAGCCGATACAAAATGGATTGAAATTGATAATGGGGTTACCTATATTTATTCTTTTATGCCCGGTCAGACCGATTCAACCCAATATGTACCCTTGACACCGGCGCCACGGTTGACTTCTGAGGTAAAGTTTAAAATAAAAGACAGGCATCATTCCATCCTCAGGCAGTCATATATTGAATTCGGGCTTGATAAATACTGGGCTCAGAATGATGTTTATACTGCACTCTTTACCGAATTGCCTTCGCAGGCATATACCTTGTATAATGCAGGGATAGGAACAAATTTTGTTAATCCCAGAACAGGAAGAGTAGTGTGCTCATTTTTTATTAATTGTACAAACCTTACCAACATTGCCTATGTTGACCATTTAAGCCATAATGAGTACTTTCTGGCGTACCATGCTATTCCTGTAACAGTTACCCAGCAAAGCATGGGAATATACAATATGGGAAGAAATATTGGCTTTAAACTGCTCTTCCCTATTGGCGGGCATAAATTACCAGATGCTGAAAAGAGTACAGGTGATTATGAATAACAAAGATTAAAATCTGATTATTCTATTACAACCTTTTTAAAGGAACTATATTGTGAGTTGCTTATTTTTAAAAAGTAAGTTCCTTTTGCAAGATTGCTTATATCAATAGGTATGGAACTTTTTCCGGCATATACGTCTGATTGTTCTTTATAAATTACCCTGCCGGTTAAATCAGCCAATATAAGCATTGTGTTTTTCTCATTTGAGTTTACATTTACTGAAACCGTAAATACACCGTTATTGGGATTAGGAAAGAGATTTATATCAGCCTTATTATCTGATATTTCATTAATACCTGTAACATTAATTGAATCAATGTCATCAATATTACGCGGCTCAATCCAGTTAGCATATTCATGATGCACACAGCCTGTAATGTTATATTTTTTCCCGGGGGTGTACTTCTGAGTTGTCATAATTATGTTGTCAATGGTATCTTCGCTATTCATAGAATTGGTCATGGTAGAATCATAAAACACCCACCATATTGCAGGCGCATTAAATCTTAAACAGGTAGCATCTTTTACTTTTACCAGCATACCCTGGTATTTTCTTCTGTTAATGGAATCAAAGGCTACAAGGGTAACGGGTGTGCGAGCCTGGTTATCTGTACTTACAACAGTCAGACTTTTAATCGAATCCAGTTCGGTTTCATTATAATATTCTATTACCTGGCCTGTTATGGTAACACTGTCACCCACTGCCGGTTTATATGTCTTATCATACACATTTACAGCTGCCCATTCAGTGGCATAACTGGTTTGTATGTAGTAGCCATCTTTGTCCGTTCCTGTTATAATTCCACCTGTATTTACATATTGATTTGTATAAGGTGAGTTAGGAATTGCTCCGACAGAATCAACAGTACTGTATTGTATATTCCACAAAGAAACATTTGGGTACTGCGCTTTTGCGCCAAAAGTTAAGACTAATGCAAGTACTAAAGTAAATAATTTTGTTTTCATGTTTTTAGGGTTTAAATTATGATTTTTATCGAAAAAATTATGTTTAATGTACTTTTTAAAAAAAGTGAAAGTAAACTTTTTTATATAAGTCAGTGTTAATGAAACATTAAATTACCTGATAAATGAGAAGTGAGATGCTCCCCCCGAGTGAGATCCCAAGCGGGTTTGAACCATGTCCTATAAACTATTTGTAATCAATTAATTGCAACAAGGGCGGTTTTTTCGCCGATGTATTGCCGATGCTTTCTGGCATTTCTTAATGATGCCAGGCCTTTTGGAGCATTTTTCTATAGGAAAGTGAACCTTTCTCAAATTTGACCAAGGTCTACTCAATTTAGTTAGGTCGTGATTTTTTTAACAAAATATAGCCAAAAACATTTTGGCATGCTACTTTAATTGAATATATTAACCTGGCTAATTTCATTAATTCACCTTCACTTTTATTCAGCTCACCGATTATTATAGCAACTTGGTTGACTCAGCTTTAACTTAGTGTTGCTGTTTTATAATTTCAATCTAAAATAATATGGAACATACAAATGATAAAAACTGGTTTGGCGAGCATTTTGAAGGAATGTTGATTTGGGGAATATCTATTTTTTCAATTGCAATAACTATGTATATAGTTGTTCATCACTGAGATTTGAATTTGTACAAATATGTCAAACCAATAGCAGAATAATAATTTATGAAAAACCTGAAATACATATTTCTTGTGGCGCCTTTTCTTACAGGATGTTTCCGCCAACAACCATCTGAAACTATTAAAACACCAACTAATGATTCACTGATGATAAAAAAGGTTGTACAGAAAGATTCTGCTATCATGTCATATATAAGGTCCATAAATAATATACAAAGCAGTATAGATACACTTATGAGAGAAGCAAGAGTCCTGAAGAAGCGTGGAGAACCAATAGATAATGATACTATAGCGATGTTAACTGAATTAAGATTAATTGGCTCACAGATGCTGAAGAACCAAAGAACGTTGGTCAATCTGGAACTGAAGTTAAAGCAGAGTGATGAAAAAAATGATGAATTGGCAGACCTTGGAGAAAACCTGAGTAAAGAACTGAATGAAAAGGATTCAGAATTAACCGTCATGCAACAGGCATTAATTAAAACCAGGGCTTCTCTCAATAACTTGACGGCTCAGTTTAACGATAGTATGAATGTAATAATGCAGGAACGGGCACAAATAGGTTTAATGACGGCCGCGAATAATACAGTATATTATATTGTGGGTACAGAAAAGGAACTCAAGGATAAACGTATTATTACTGATGAGGGAGGTGTTATTGGGTTGGGACGTGTACCGGTGCTTAGCGAGGATATGGCTGTGTCCGGGTTTACAAGTACTGACCTGAATGAGTTGCATGAAATACCGCTTGGCGGACGGTTCATTAAATTAATAACCCTCCATTCCGAAAAAGCTTATAGGATTGCTCATGATTCGCCTGATAAATTAATAATCACTGACCCTTCTGATTTCTGGAGCAAGAGCAAATACATGGTCGCAATTATTGAAAAATAAATATATTATAACTCCTATCTGTATCGGGCGCTCGTTCATTAAGTCCATTCTCACCATGTATAAGCGAAATTTTTCACATGTTCTATTAAATGTTTTTATCAATCTATGGGTGGAAATTGACCGTTTATTTCTGTATACCTTAACACTATAAATCGGAAATTCAACCGTAGTTCATAAGTAAATATTATCTGTTTAACGAATTAATTCCAAGGTTTATGTAAATGTTGTTAACCCCTTTTCAATTATACCTGAACTTTATGCCGAGATAAAAGAAGTGCCATGAGACAATTGAGAATAACACAAAAAGTGACTAATCGGGAGTCACGTGCATTAGAAAAATATCTGCTTGATATTAGCCGGGAGGAGTTGATTACCCCTATTGAAGAAGTTGCGTTGGCAAAGAAAATACAAAATGGCAATATGGATGCACTGGAAAAACTCACAAAGGCTAACCTGCGCTTCGTTGTATCGGTTGCAAAACAATATCAGAATCGCGGCGCGAGCCTGCAGGACCTTATTAATGAAGGTAATTTGGGTCTGATTAAAGCAGCTAAAAGGTTCGACCCTTCGAAAGGATTTAAGTTTATCTCCTATGCTGTATGGTGGATTAGACAATCAATTCAGAAAGCATTGGCTGAAGACTCTCGTCTTGTCCGCTTACCTGTGAATAAAATAAATGGTATGCATAAAATAACCCAGGCAATATCAAGGCTTGAACAGGAATATGGCAGAGAGCCTTCTGTGGAAGAAGTTGCTAAAATGACCAAATTGACTGAGAAAGACGTGAACATGTCGGTGCAAAATTATGCTCGTATCGTTTCAATGGATGCGCCATTTGGAAATGAGGAAGAAAATGGTAATATGTATGATGTATTCAAGGATGAGGATGCGATAAACCCCGAAAATAATCTCCTGAAGGAATCCCTGCAAAAAGAAGTTAACCGAACTCTATCAACTATTCCAGAACGTGAAGCTGATGTGCTTAAATTCTATTTTGGGCTTGGCAGTATTCAGCAGCCTTTACTTATAGGAGAGATTGCCAGAAGGCTGGATATTACTCCCAACCGGGTAAGACAACTGAAAGATATGGCTATACGCAGGTTGCGTAGTAAAAGAATCAATAAAATCCTCAAACCCTATCTAGGTTGAAACTTGGTATTCTGAAATAAAGTTATAACAAATTCGTTGAATTCTAACCTTTAAAACTAAAATGCCATGAAAACACAAGTGAAAGCAGCGACAAGAGCCTTAACAGAAATCATATGTATCATTTCGGCAATAATGTTTGTTCTTTTCCCAAAAGTGCAAAAAGCGCAATCTTCGACAACTGGTATTGTTGTGGGCGCATCAACAGCATCTGTGAGCTTTTCTAATGTCGGGAACTCTTTTGCAAATACAATTAAAGGGAATGATATAATGGGATTTGAAGGCGGAATATTTGAAAGGCTCAATATAGGTCCGTTTTTTATTAAGCCAATGTTATTGCTGGGCTACCAAAGCGGAATGGCTACTTATTATAATAGTGAAGGGAGTAGTATAAATAGTTATAAGTTTGATTATGGAAATATTGAGGTTCCTTTTCTTTTGGGATTGAAAATTATTGGCCCTCTTCGGATTGAAGCAGGCCCAGTCTTCAATTGGATATACAATGCCCAATATTATGATGATAATTATATAACAATAGATCCGGCAGGGCTGGGATACCGTGTTGGGGCTAATGTTGAGCTGGGGATGATAAATTTGGGGCTTGCTTACCAGGGATTAACCAATAATTCCTCGGATATTTATTCTACAACCTTCAAATCGCCGGAAGAGCTGATTTTTAGCTTGGCACTTTGTTTTGGAAATTGAGCATACTAAATTATTGAAATGTAGCTTTAAAAAGCGTTCGTTATATGAGCGCCCCGCAATTTTGCGGGGCGTTTTTATTACGAACATTAATACATTGAAAATTGGAATTCTTATCATAAGTATTTTGTGTTTTTAACGATAAAAAAGTAGTGCTTACCGATTTTTCAGCTCAATAAAACTCAAAGTGATATAATCTTGTGATGTTAAAATTTGTAATTACTTAAACTAAAAATAATTTAGCATGGAAGCAACAGAGGTTCTGCAAAAGACAAAATGGGCCATAGACCCTATGCATTCAGAGGTTCAGTTTAAAGTGAAACACCTTATGATTTCATCTGTAACAGGTTCATTTATAAAATTCAACGGAACAGTAACCTCACAATCTGAAAATTTTGAGGAAGCAGAAGTTATATTTTCATTAGATGTGAACAGTATCTTTACTAACCAGGAAATGCGGGATACCCATTTAAAGAGTAACGATTTTTTGGAGGCAGCAAGGTATCCTACAATTGATTTTAAATCCACTTCTTTTAAGAAGATTAAAAACAAAGAATATCTTCTTACGGGAAATCTTACAATTAAAGGTATTACAAAAGAAGTTGAAATGAAAGTGGAGTTTGGAGGAGTTGCCCAGGATAGTCATGGGAATCTGAAAGCGGGTTTTGAAGTCACAGGAATAGTTAACCGCAAAGATTTTGGCGTTTCTTATAACCCGGCAAATGATTCAGGGGGAATTACTTTGAGTGATGAAATTAGATTGATAGCCAATATTCAGGTTACTAAGGAAAAAAGTAACTGACCTCAAACTTATAGAATAAATTGATTATTTATTAATTTAAGTAATCAAGATTAAATAAAGCCTAAGCAGTATGATTCTATAAATGAAGCTATTGTTGGGCTAAAAAGTACAGGTTTTAGCTATTTCCATTCAAAAACTTAAGTTAATATTACTTAAGTAATCTAATAGAATTAATATAAAATATTTCACCGATTTATTTTAATTCTTAAAACATTGTTTTAAGTCATTCATAGAATTTTCCTGGCAAAATGTATATACTGTGATTATCTTGCTCAAAACTTGTAAGATTTAATGGAATTAAAAAGTAACCTTAATACTTAAAATACCATGATTACTAAAAAAATAGCGCTATTTGGAACCAATGAATCTTTGGTCAGGCGCGTGGCTGAGGAAGCCCTGATAAGAGGTCACAGAGTTACGGCTATTGTGTCAAAACTAAATGAATTGAAATTGAAACATATTAGATTTAATGCTTTTTCAGGTGAAATACTGAAGCCAGAAGTGGTAGAAAAATATGCAAAAGGCCATGACGCAGTAATTTGTCTTGATGAACCAACAATATCTCACCCTGGAAAACATATTGAAGCTAATCGTTCTGTTCTTGAAGGGGCGAAATGTGCCGGTGTGCAACGCATTGTATCATTAGGTCACCCAATTACCCAAAACTATGAAAAATCTAAAGCGTTTCATGATTTATGGAAATTTTTGATAGGCGCACAAAAGGAGACCCTTAATCTTTTTAAAAATGAATTCTGGTTTCGGTGGTTATATCTTCATTCCGTTGAATTAAACCCCGGACAAAAAGAGATCAAATATTCTGTCAGCAATCAGATTTATCTCAGCAATCCTGAAATAAAGGACAAAATAGTAGACAAAAATAAAATTATTCAAGCCCTCCTGGAAGAAGCCGAAAAAAACGAGTATATACTGGAAGAAGCTGAAATAGAATTGCTGTAGCTTTTTGGATATTCCCTTTTACTGGCTTGTCGGCACATCATTCTTTTGCCAATACTGTCAGGCTTTAAAATCATTTTTTTGAGCATTTAACTGTTACAGGTCTTATTGTATCGAAAATAAGCAGAATTTAATATTACAGGGCCTAACTTTGTATTCAGAACAAAGATGATAAATATTATGGCTCCACATTTTAAAATATCTCTTACTATTTTTTCTCTGGTTTTTTTTATTGGGATGAATTTCTCCTCACCAATATTGACTTCAAATCAAGAGGTGGGTAAATATATTCAGCCTAACCCTGCTTTTTCAGACGCATATCATTACTCTTCAGAAAACCTGCCCCATAATACTCTAGTGCAAATACGTCACCGTAATGCAGAAAAAACTAAAGATGTTAAGCTTAGCCCTCACTGGATGAGAGTATATGAATTAATAAGTTCTTATAGCCCTTCTGAATATTTTGCAAAGTGGAGTGCGTATTTTCATTTTATCCATTATGGTCTGATTATTGACCAAATTAGTCCAGCTTGCTTTTCTCTTCGCTCCCCTCCCCCTACTATGCTGATTGTAAGGAGTGTCATATACTTCAGGACAATATAGTTGCTTTTAATAATAATTTGCAACTAAGTACAGAATTCAAGAACCTAAAAATATATAAAATGAAAACAAAGAGCTTTATCGCAGTATTGCTAATGTTTGTAGCTATAACTGCATTTACACAAGTACCTCAGAATATAAAGGACGCATTCAAAAGCAAATACCCTAGCGCGACTGTGAAGAGTTTTAAATATCTGCATAATAATTATGTTGCAACATTTGTTTATGAAGGCGAAAAGTGCAAAGCCACTTTTGATGGAAATGCCAATTGGATTCAAACTATCAGCCATAAAGAGTGGAAGGAAATGCCAGAAGCTGTCAGGATAGCTTTGCACAGAAGCAGATACAGTAATTGGCAAGTATATGAATGTAATAAGGTAGAAACTCCAGACGGCATATTTTATTCATTTCAAGTAGATAATGAATATACATTAAGTGGTGATGAGCAGCCTGCTTTTTCTGAAGATTGCTTTGTTTACTTTACACCTTCCGGGAATATAGTAAAAGAGGCAGAGCAATAATATAAATAACGGATTCCAGTGTTATTTATCCTCAGAGGCATTATCAATGCAGAGGAACTGGATAGATAAATTAAGGGAAATGAAAACAAATAGTTTTATTATATTGCTGCTAATGTTTGTAACAGTAATAGCATTTGCACAAGTGCCGCAAAATATCAAGGAGGTATTCGACAGCAAATATCCGGATGGACAAATCAAGAAATTTAAGCAGATAGATGGCTATTATAAGGTCGTATTTATGTATAGGGGTGAAAAGGACCTTGCTACTTTTTCCGAAAAAGGCAATTGGATTCAAACAGTTGCCAATAAGAAGCAGAAAGATGTACCCCTGGCCGTCAAGATGGCTTTAAAAGGAAGTAAGTATCAGGGATGGTATATACAAGGATGCAAGCAAATTGAAACACCAGGTGGAATAATTTACTCATTTGATGTGACCAGCCCATACACATTTACCGGTTCCTTTAAGACCGACTATTATGTATATCTTACACCATCTGGAAAAATAGTCAAGTAGTATTTGGCAATTAAGCCTCCCGGTTTATTATTAGCCGGGAGGCTTCTTCAATCTACAAACAAATAATTTATAAAGGATAAATAACTTAGATAAAAACTAAGATGAGATGAAGCCTGGAACAAGGGAACCTAAATGTAATATCTCCATTCGGTTAAAGATTGTTAAAGAAATGGATAGTTGGTAAAGGCTATACTAACTTTAAGGATGTATAAATTAAACAGTCATGTTAAGTTCATTGCCTCATAAAATCTTAATTCTGGAAGATTCAATTCAAGATGTAAACCTGATGAAAAGTGCTTTGGATAATGCACGCTTCAATTATATATCTAAACATGTTGACTCAAAAAACGACTTCCTTGATTGTTTAGAAACTTTTAAACCTGAAATCATTCTTGCTGATTATTCTCTTTCAGGATTTAATGGGATGCACGCCTATCATCTCTTCAGGAAACAGAAAAGTTTTATTCCTTTCATCCTTATTACAGGAGTATTGAGTGAAAAGCTTGCATCAGAATGCTTGAGTGAAGGGGTTGATGATTTTATCCTGAAGTCAAACTATTCGGAGCTTCCATTTGTCATAAATCGATGCCTGGAATTAAAAAGCGCGGAATTTCACAGAGAGGAGATTTCATCCAGATTGGAGTTAAAAGACATAGAAATAAGAACATTGCGGAGTAAAATTGAAAATGACAAATTACATAAGCTTCTTTCAAAACGGGAATACGAAATTTTTTATTTGATTGCTACCGGAAGCACCATTAAAGAAATTGCCACCAGATTATTTTTAAGCCCTGCTACAGTGGCAACTTACCGGGCAAGATTATTGGAAAAATTGAATTTCAAGTCCAATATTGAGATGGTTCATTATGCTATGCGTAATGGGTTAATTGAATAATTCCGGTTCAGTTTGTCATAAATTTTATGACATTATTTCATTTTTTCAATTACACTCTATCTTCTTTTGGTACAATATTTTTGTCTTAATCTAAAAGGTTACTCCGAAAATGTATGAAGTTAAAAATACTTTTACTTGAAGATATTCCAACTGATGCAGATATTATAGAAGTAAGAGCGAAAATCAACATTATATCTAAATTTTCTCATGTTAAGGATAGTTCAATATTAGATGAGCGAGTTGCTGTGCCTGCTCTTAAAAATGATATAAGCTGCAGTGAAATTGATTTAACTATTTCTTTATCAAGAATTACGGGGGGGTACTTGTTTGCAGCCTTTCATAATAATAGCACTGTAAGCAAGGAAATAGAAAGGGTATTAAGAAATTCAGATATTGAAATAGAAGGATTAGTAACGCAGAAAGTAAATATTTCAGCAGAATTGGAGTCAAAAAATAAAGAGATTATGATATTACGTAATGAAGTTGAAAAAGCAAAGCTGCATAAACTTCTTTCAAAACGTGAGTTCGAAATAATGTGCCTGATTGCTTCAGGGCAGTCAATCAAAGAAATTGCCGAGCAATTATTTTTAAGTCCATCCACCGTAGCAACTTATCGTGCCAGACTAATGGAAAAGCTGAATTTTAAATCTACAATTGATTTAGTTCTTTATGCGGTTCGTAATGGTCTTATTGAATGAATCCAATATTTTGAATGTTAACTTATGTTGGAGAAGAGTAGAATACTTATAGGAAAAATATCAATTAATGACGATGGCATAAGTACCCAATGGGATGAAATATTTTTCATTTCCGAACAATTATCATATCTCCAAGGTCTTTTGATCAAAAACTATCCTCAGCTAAATGCAGTAAGTGCGGCAAGTATAATTTTAAAATATAGATGCAGTACGAAACAAAATGAAGGGTTAATCTTTTTTATTGAGGATACAATGAATTTGGGTATCGAAGATGGAAGTATAAGCGATCAAAGAATATTAGTAAGTTTTTTAAGAGAGCTACAGCGATATAATAAAATAGGGCAAAAACATAATTGGTGTTACGATAAGATGAAATCTGTGATTTTCGGTATAAGTAGTTTGAAATGCACAAATTAACTATGTAACACAAATTTAATCTTTGAATACAGAGTTTGTGTGTCAAAGGGCTTTGATATGTACCCATTCATACCCGCTTTATAGCACTTTTCTTCTTCACTTGGCAAAACATCAGCTGTCATTGCCATAATGGGAACATGGCATTTTGGTTCAGGCAGACTATTTCTTATTTGGCGTGTTGCTTCGTAACCGTCCATTCCTGGCATTTGTATATCCATTAAAATAAGGTCAAAATGGGTGCTTTTAACCTGCTCAATTGCTTCAAGTCCATTTTCAACCACTTCAATATTCCAACCCCATTCTTTAAGTACTTTACAGGTAAGCAACTGATTCATAGTGTTATCTTCGACCAACAGTACATTCAAGTTTTTTATATGTTCTTTATGAGCCAATGTAGGTTTTATATTACTGACTTCGGAGGTAGGGTTATTTTTATATTTTATTCTGAAATAAAAGCAAGAACCTTTACCTTCTTCACTTGAAACTGCAATACTTCCGCCTTGCAGCTCTATAAGCTGTTTTACAATCGCCAACCCAAGCCCGGTACCTCCATACCTTCTTGCTGTATCATTATTAGCTTGAGTAAATGCCTCAAAAATGGTAGCAAGTTTGTCTTTAGCAATCCCAATGCCTGAATCCTTTACTGTAAATTCAAGTTCTGTTTCATTATTTTTTTCGGAGAGCAGGTTTACACCGATTGATACTTCACCTTTTGCCGTAAACTTAATAGCATTTGCTGTAAGGTTAATGAGCACTTGGTTCAACCTGGTTGGGTCACCAATAAGTTCATCAGGAATATTTTTATCAATACTCGTTATAAGCTTAATTCCTTTTTCGGATGCTTTATGGGTCATTAGTTCTGTACACATAGCAATAACGCGCGATAAACTGAATATTCTTTGTTCAATAGGTATTTTGCCTGACCTCATCCTTGAAAAGTCGAGAATATCATTGATAATTACCAGTAAGTTATCACCTGACATTTTAATTGCCTCAAGATATTGATTCTGCTCTGGGGTTAAGGGTGTTTTAAGCATAATATCGGTAAATCCAACTATGGCATTCATTGGTGTCCGTATCTCGTGACTCATATTAGCAAGAAATTGTTCTCCGATTTTTCTGGCTATCTCAGCTGTTTCTGCGCGTTCTTTCTCCTTACGCAGTTGCAGTTCGTTTTGTTTTTTCTCTGTAACATCCCTTATTATGGAAAGCATTTGCAGGCGCCCATCTACCTGTATATTTCGGACTGTATATTCAATATCGATTATTTTTCCATCCTTCCTTATAATCTTTGTTTCTCCTGAACTCTGCGCCCGTTCACCCTGGATACGTTGTTTTAATCTTTCAATAAGCCGTGGCTTTTCTTCTTCAGGTATAATATTTAAAAATGAATGCATATTAATTATTTCCTCCCTGCTATATCCGTAAATATTACAGACTGCATCATTTACATAAATTATTTTTTCGTTTTCAGTTATTGAAACACCTTCCCCCATCTCACTTTCAGTTGTAAGCAGGGTTTCATAAAGATTTTTTTGGTTCCGCAGAGCGTTTTCAGCTTGCTTCTCTTCACCTATTTTTTTCTGCAAGTCGTCAATCATTTGATTAAAGGAACCTGCCAGTAAACCTATTTCATCGCCGGAATATATTTTAGCCCTATCGCTGAAATCTGCTTTGGCAACAATATTTGCGATCCTTACAATTTCGTTAATTCCTTTCGATATGGCACGGCTCACAGATATGGTAAGGAATAACCCGGTAAACTCAACAGTTATGGCAATTGCTAAAAGTATTTTTAATACTAAGCCTTCAAGCCACCTCGAACCTTCACCCACCGATTGTGAGAATTCATCTTCTAAAGTAGTAAGTTTTTCATTTAACTGGTATATATCATCTTGTGTCTTGCTAATCCTTCCGGGAGGTACATAGCCGGAAGAAACCTGTGTATGCAATCTGTCTCCCAAATATTGTAACATATCCAGGTAATAATCGCCTTGTGTCCAGATTACAATGGCATTATGCAGATACGAAACGTTATGGAACCGTGTTAAAAGTTTTATAACTCCATTTATGTCTTCAGGATTTAATCTTCCTTTTAAAAAACCTGAGCGCACAGTATCTAAATTAGGGGATGGTTTCATGAGTTCCAGCCTTGCTTTCCTGTCCCCCATTGGAACAGCCAATAATTTCAAATATTGCTGAAAATCTTTTTCATCTCTTGTATAGCCATATTTAGTCAAGCTATATACAGCCTCTTTTTGCGCTTTCGACCATAACCCCTCACCTTCTACCAATGCTCTGGCAGAAGACATTGTACTAACCATAAATGAAAGCATGAATAATTCAACGGCAATTAAGAATGCCATTATGCCTACTACAAAGTACAACTTCTTAGTAAGAGATATATTCTTTAACCAATTAATAAAAACAAAGCCTTTCATCTTGTATAATAATGGGGTTTACTACAAGAACTACAAATTCCAGGCTGCTAACCTAAAAAACATTTTCTAATAACTCGATATGAAGGGAAATTTTTTATCATGTCTCAATATTAATTGCATGATTCCTGTAATGCTTATACTTTAATTAATATTGAAAAGTTACAGAAAATACACTAATATATTTTTGGGGGATTCAAAGAGTAAAGTATTTAGAATGTGTTGGTATTGAGCTATAATAGGCTTTCTTAATGTTGCCGCAAGAAAAAATATTTGTAAGTGAATGTAACATTTTCGTATTATTGGCAGTACAAATTAATCTAAAACCCCAGTAAATGAATTGCATTATAGTTGACGACGACGATGCATCAAGAACTGTACTTACGCAAATTGCAAAACAAATAGACTATCTTACTATAGTCAAAACCTGCTCAAGTTCTATAGATGCTATGAATACAATATCTAAAGAAGATATTGACCTTTTATTCCTTGATATAGAAATGCCTGGAATGAGTGGCCTGGATATGCTTAAGGCACTTGATAAAAGGCCACAGGTAATATTGACAACATCTCATAGGGAATATGCCCTCGATGCATTTGACCTAAATGTTGTTGATTACCTTGTAAAACCTTTGACACTTTCCCGCTTTCTGAAAGCATTGGCCAAAGTAAAAGATTCACTTGATACAAAAGAGCAGGTAAATGCTGAACAGGATTTCTTTTTTATCAAGAAGGATTCAGTACTTACAAAAGTTCCTGTTAAAGACATTTTATGGATAGAGGCTCTTGGGGATTATTTAACAATACACGCAAAAGAGCAACGATATATATTGCATGCGACTCTCAAATCATTGGAAGAGAAACTTCCTTCAAATAAATTTATAAGGGTTCATCGTTCCTATATTGTTCAGATTGATAATATTACTGAAGTAGAAGATACTACAATATTCATAAATGATATTCCTATTCCCATTGGCGCGTTATATAAGGAAAGTTTTATGAAAGCGCTTCGCCCTTTGCAATAAGGGAAATTTATTTCACCCTATGGTTTTTGACGTTCATCTGTAGTTTTAACCTGTTCACCGAAAAGTTAAGAATTTTATAATCAGTATATTTTAACTTAGTGGAGACTAGGTTATATGCAATTACTGTCAAGAAAATATTACAATATTATGAATAGCTATAAAGCTATAAAGCCTATAAATATATTGCTTGTCGAGGACAACCCTGCGGATATAAGGCTAACACAGGAAGTGTTTAAGGAGGGCAGGATACGCAACACGCTAAACGTGGTCATGGATGGAGAGGATGCTATGTTATACCTGAGAAAATTAGGTAAATACTCAGGTGCTGAAACCCCTGACCTGGTGTTGTTAGATCTTAATCTTCCAAAAAAGGATGGGCGCTCTGTATTAGCCGATATAAAAGCTGACCCCAGCCTTAAGTTTATACCGGTAATTATTCTTACCACTTCAGCAGCGGAACAGGATATTTTAAATACCTATGCTCACCATGCCAATTGCTACATAATGAAACCTGTTGACCTGGGTCAGTTCATTAACGTAGTGAGGTCAATTGAGGAATTCTGGCTCACAATTGTTAAACTACCAAAAAAAGAAGAATAGTTCCATATTACGAGATGAAGACCCTGAAAGATTTTGCCAGATACCTTCGAGAAGACCACCTTAGAGATTTTGTGGTCTATTATATTGACACAATTTTAGAAATGGACATTCCAATTATTAAACTCGCAATAGAGAAAGGCCTTATTAAAGACCTTAAGGAGGAAGCTTCTATTACTAGGGCAATGGAAAATCAAGAGAAATTTCTTATCACCCTGGAAGATGGTACCGCTGTTGTAAAAGCTAAAGAAAATCTTAAAATGTGGGAGGAGGACAAGATGCCAGGGATAAGCAAAAATGAAATTATTCCCAGCGACCTTGTTTTAATTTATTCTGCCCAGAAGAAAGTAATTTTTCACTTCTTACCTGATTTCACTTCAGATACACGGGAAGCTATGGCAATAGCACAAGAACTGGAAGACTATCATAATCAAATGCAGAATGACGCAGTTCAATTATTGTTTAAAATACAAAGGGAGACTGAACGGCAGCTCAACCAAACCGAGAGATTGTTTAAGATAATGGTGGAAAATGTAAAAGATTATGCAATTTTTATGATTGATACTATGGGATATGTGCAAAGCTGGAATGAAGGAGCTTTAAGGATTAAGGGATATAGCTCCAATGAAATTATGGGAAAACATATATCAGTATTTTACAATGAGGAGGACAGAAAAAATGATTTACCCGGGTACAATTTAAAAATGGCTGAAAAATATGGGCATTACGAATGCGAAGGCAAAAGGATTAGAAAGGATGGTACCTGGTTTTGGGCCAATGTTACATATAATGCACTTTATGATGAAAATGGAAAACTTACAGGTTTCTCAAAGGTAACAAGAGATATAACAAAGCATAAATTTGCAGAGGAAGAGCTTAGGTCTATAAATAATTTTCTTGATTCTGTGCTTGACAACATACCTAATATGATATTTGTAAAAGAAGCGCAGGAACTTAGGTTTGTAAGATTCAACAAAGCCGGAGAAAAGCTTTTGGGGTATTCTAATGAAGAATTGATGGGTAAAAACAATGCTGATTTTTTCCCAAAAGAAGAAGCCGATTTTTTTACAACCAAGGATCGCGAGGTTTTAAGCCAGTCGGGAGTTATAGATATACCTGAAGAGCCAATAAGCTTAAAAAGTGGCGAGAAACGATGGTTGCATACAAAAAAAATACCTATTTTGAGCCCTGCCGGACAGCCAATATACTTACTGGGTATTTCAGAGGATATCACGGAAATGAGACAAGCTAAAGTTGACCTTGAGCAAAAAACAAGGGAACTTGAACGGTCAAACTCTGAATTGGAACAATTTGCTTATGTTGCATCACATGACTTGCAGGAACCATTAAGAACCATAAGCAGTTATGTTCAGCTACTTGCCACCCGTTATAAGAATGAACTTGACAAAGATGCTAATGAGTTTATTGATTTTGCAGTTGATGGCAGCAGAAGAATGAGAACACTTATAAACAGCCTTCTCGAATATTCGCGCGTTAACAGGGTTAAACCTTTTGAATGGATTGAGACTACCGACATACTGAAAGAGATACAGTTGGATATGAAGGACCAAATTAATGAGACTGGGGTAAATATCAAATATAATGGACTTCCAAGAATATATGGAGATACGGTATTAATCGGGCAATTGTTCCAGAACCTTATTGGCAATGCTATTAAATTCAGAAGTGAGAAGAAACCTGAAATAAAAATATCCGGTAAAAGGAAAAACGGCGAGTATTTATTTTCTGTTGAAGACAATGGTATCGGGATCAGTAGCGAATATTCTGAAAAGATATTTGTGATTTTTCAGAGGCTCAATAGCAGGGATAAATACCCTGGAACCGGCATAGGGTTGAGCATTTGTAAAAAAATTGTCGAGCGTCATGGAGGCAAAATATGGGTTGAATCTGAACCGGGAAAAGGTTCAAAATTTTATTTTACAATTAAAGCAACCTGAATTGGATGAATCGCAAGGTGAATATATTGTTAATAGAGGATAATCCTGCCGACAGTGAGTTGGTTAGTATTTTTTTGAAAGGTGTTTATTCAGGTAAATCTACGCTAATTACTGCGGATTCTTTAGTTAAAGGACTCCAATTATTGGAAGAGAACATAGTGGATGTCATCATACTTGACTTGTCATTACCTGACAGTTGGGGGTTAGAAACATTTAATAAGCTTCATTCTAAAGTACCTGATACGCCCATCATTGTACTTACAGGTATTGAAGATGAAACTATTGGAATAGATGCCGTCAAGTTAGGCGCCCAGGACTTTTTATTAAAAGGAAAAATAAAAGGCCGGGAGTTACAGCGTTCAATTAATTATAGTATTGAACGCCATAAACTTTTACAATCATTGGCTGAAAAAACAAACTCTCTTTATTTAGAAAGGCAAAAGCTGGCAGAGGCTCAGAAACTGGCCCATATTGGCAGTTGGGAATGGGATATAGCCAAAAATAAAATAAGCTGGTCAGATGAGTTTTATCGTATACATGGAATGAAGCCTCAGGAAGAAGTAATGCAACCTGATATTGTGCTGACATACATACATGCTGATGACCGTGATTATATGAAAAATATTATACAGAATATTGTAAAGGCCGATAATCAAAGTACATTCACATACCGCATTGTTCGCAAAGATGGTTCAGTAAGGACACTATTTTCAAGTGCAGAAGCTATTAAGAACGATAAGGGGGAGGTTATCAAAATTGCAGGCACAGGCCAGGATGTTACCGACAGGATTAAGGAGGAGGAAATGGAAAAACTTGCATCTGCAGCCACTAAATCTTTTAATTCAGTCATAATTACTAATGAACATGGTAATATTGAATGGGTTAATGAAGGATTTACCGCCCTTACAGGCTATAAGCTCGACGAAGTTAAAGGCTCTCATGGGGAATCTCTAAGAAAG
The DNA here is from genome assembly GCA_052325425.1 of Bacteroidia bacterium. GTDB lineage: Bacteria > Bacteroidota > Bacteroidia > JABEUT01 > JABEUT01 > JABEUT01. The sequence goes on from JBKQUY010000050.1 coordinate 21,227, forward strand.
GGAGCCAAAACCGGAGTTTCTGAGGATGCCAGTTACTATAAAAAGGTGATAAGTGAAAAAATGCCCATAACGTATGAAAGTAAAAATTATTCAAAGCAGGGAAAGGAATACTGGACAATAACTACCCTTACACCTGTTTTAAGCAGGAAAGGGGAAGTGAAACGAATTATTGCTATTGATTCAGATATTACGCTGAGAAAGCAGATGGAGGAGGACTTATTACACGCCAACCAAAAGGCTGAAAGCTCGCTTGTAAAGGGGAACAAAGCATTAAATGAACTGATGAAAGCAAAGAAGCAATTGGAAGAATCAGTCCATATTAAAGAACAGTTCCTTGCCAATATGAGCCATGAGATACGTACTCCGATGAATGCAATTGTTGGATTTACGGATCTGATTCTTAAAACACAGTTAACTCCTGAGCAAAAGCAATATACTGAGGCAATAAAAACATCAGGTGAAAACCTTATTGTAATAATTAACGATATTCTTGATTTCTCTAAAATACAGTCGGGTAAAGTTTCTTTTGAGAAAATTGAATTTAGCGTATCCCAGGTTGTTTCGATGCTTACTGAATTAATGCTTCCTAAATCTACCGAGAAAAATATCAAGCTTTCCAAATCAATTGCCTCTAATGTACCTGACAGGTTAATAGGTGACCCTACAAGGCTTAATCAAATATTGCTTAATCTGGTGGGGAATGCAATTAAGTTTACCCATAAAGGAGAAGTCAAGATAAGTGTTGAGTTAGTTTCAGAGGACGCTGATAGTGCAAACATAAGATTTTCTGTTTCAGATACCGGGATAGGAATATCTCATGAGAAATTGCCTAAAATATTTGATGCATTTACACAGGCTACATACGATACCACCCGTAAATTTGGGGGTACCGGACTTGGGCTTGCTATTGTTAAGCAACTTATTGGGTTACAAGGAGGCGATATTAAAGTTATGAGCGAAACTAACAAAGGCTCTGTATTTGCGTTTAACATAGTATATAGGAAGAACCTTAAACCTGAGACTTTAAAGAAAGTTATTGTGAAAGAAGAGCCAGATACCATTAATGATTTGAATGTATTGCTTGTTGAAGATAATACTCTAAATCAGATATTGGCCCAGAAAGTTTTATCTGATTGGGGTTGCAAAGTTGTGGTTGCGGATAACGGACTTATAGCCTTGGAGAAGATTGAAAAGCAAAACTTTGACCTGGTACTAATGGATATTCAGTTGCCTGAAATGGATGGATATGAAGCGACCCGGCATATAAGGGAAAAATTGCCTTCACCTAAATCAAGTATCCCAATTATTGCAATGACAGCACATGCTATTTCAGGTGAAGAAGAAAAGTGTTTTAAAGCCGGTATGAATGGTTATGTTTCAAAACCATTTAATCCTCATAAGCTGTACCAGAAAATTACTTCTGTATTAAAGATTGATAGTAATGGGATGCATACTAATATAGAAACCGATGATAGGAATGATAACCACCATAGACATACCGATTTGACATATTTGAGAAAGCTTGCAAACGGAAGTGATGAATTTATCAGCCAAATGCTAACAATCTTTATTGAGCAAACACCGGAAGCAATCAATAGAATGGAAAAATACATCTATGAGCATAATTGGGAATTACTAAGCAAAGTTGCTCATAAAATGAAACCGTCCCTAATGTTTGTAGGACTTAAGGAATTGGAAAAGGATGTCAAAGCAATAGAAGATTATGCAGCTGAGGGAATTCATTCAGATGAGTTCCCCGGAATGTTATTGCATATTAAAGATATATGCAATGAAGCTATTGATGAAATAAAGGAGGAAATCCAGCTTTTGAAGTGATTTTTCTACATAATAAATATCCCTCTTTACCTGTCAAATAAGTATGTTAGCCGAAAATAAGTAACCATTCAATAAGTGCTGCGTAACGTTAGGTAAAACAAATAGCAGCCATGGGAACAAAAGATTCATTTTCAGTTTTCTTAGTTGACGACGATAAGATGTTTCTTTCGTCACTAAAAAACTCTCTGACCTCAGAGTTTAAAAAGGGCCTTGAAATTGCCACATTTACAAGTGGGGAAGAATGCCTGGAAAACGTAAATGGGAAGCCTGATATTGTAGTGCTTGATTACCTGTTGAATAATGATGAACATCCCCAGTCAATGGATGGAATAAAAGTATTGAAAGAAATCAAGAAAATGGATTATCGCAATATCCTTGTGATAATGGTTTCCGGGCAGGACAAGTTGCAGGTTGCCCTTGATTCTATTAAAAATGGGGCATACGAATACGTCACCAAGAGCGAAAGTACTTTTGTGAGAATTAGAAATATTATTAAGAATGCTATTGAAGGAATAAAGTCAGAACGTGAAAATAAGAACTATACAAAGTGGAATATTGCACTTGGTGTTACAATTCTTTTAATTGTACTTTTTGATATTATTTATTACTTAGGAGGCTTCTGATGGAAGCATTTATAATCCCTTTACTGTTAATAGGTTACGCCATGAATAACAGGGAGCACATAAAGGAAATAGCCGATAGCAAGGTTTTTATTGTAGAGGATGATGAGATGCATTCACTAATGATGGATTATATGATTTCTAAAGAATCTATGGCCCATATAAAAAAATTCAGCTCAGGTGAAGAGTGCATAAAGAACCTGAATTTGAAGCCTGATATTGTAATCCTCGATTACGGACTTCCCGGTATAAATGGAATGCAGACCTTCCTGGCAATTAAAAAGTATAACCCTGATATACCGGTAATTGTAATAACCGGAAATAAAGATAAACAAATAGCTCTGAAATTTATGATTGCCGGAGTTTATGATTACATTCAAAAAGATGAAGGCGCTTTTGAGCAATTAAGCAAAGTAATTAATAGTATTCTGGTTATTATGGCTCAAAAAGAGGCAAAGCTGGAAAGAAGGCAAAACACTATATTTACTTTGGGTGTATTAATTTTTTTAACAATAATCACAATTATTGTATTGACTTGGATAAAGCATTAGTTATAAATATTCAACCTCTATTTTGTTATGCATAGCGAAGTATTTTAGCCACTTAACTAATAAATAAAATTCCGATGAATATTAGGCGTAAATTTGGTAAAGAAGAGAAAGCAAATGAAAACCTCGGTAAAATACAGGTACGAGCCTACTTATAACAGGGACTTCAATTCAGAGAGAAACCTTATAAACAAGGAGATACAGGTTAAAATTCCTTCAGACTCTCATTATTTGGTTCCCGTTTTGTGGAGAGAAGAAAGCAAATCCCAGGTGGTGAATATTAAATGTGAGGAAATAGTTCAACAAGTTTTTGATTTAGTAGCTCCGCATAAGCATCACCTGGGATTCAGCTTTCCTGAAGTATTACAAAAAAATGCACCAGGATATGTTATGGTGGCAAAGAAGCTTGGCAAATCATACCATCCAATCAAAAAAGAAATTAAAGGAAGAAGAACTCCTAAAAATAATAATATCATGAAAACATTTGATATAAAGCGAATACTGGTGCCTACTGACTTTTCGCAAACAGGTACACTTGCCATAGAGCACGCTGCCTATATGGCAAAATTATTTAAGGCGCATTTATATTTGTTACATGTAATTGAGTCATTTGAATATGCATATTCAGAATTTGGCGCCGGTGCTCTTTTAAGAGATAGCCAGGGTGTTGAATATGCGGCATCAGAAAGACTTGAAAGGCTCGCGGCCGAACTTGGAAATCATTATGGAATTAATGTCACCCCTTTAGTAAATACCGGCCTGCCGGCAAAAGGAATCAGTAAAACAGGGAAAGACCTGGATATTGATTTGATAATTATGGGAACGCATGGGGCCAAGGGCTTTGAAGAGATTATTATCGGAAGCAACGCCCATAAAGTAGTGAACTATTCTCCGTGCCCTGTTATTACTATACAGGAAACTGCGAAAAATGTTGGATTTACCAATATAGTAATGCCGATAGATAATTCTGAGCATTCCAGGCAAAAAGTTGATTACGTTATCGAGGTAGCAAAACGCTATGGCTCTAAAATTCACATATTGGGCTTGCTTGAGACCCTTGCTGAGGAGGAAGAAAGGAAGTTTAACATTAAACTTGATGCCGTAGAACACGTTATTAAACAGACTGAGCTGCCATATGTAAGGAAATTTGTTACTGGCCATAATGTTGCAGTGGAGGCAATGAAATATTCTGATGAAGTAAATGCCGATTTGCTGGTTATAATGACTGACCATGATGAGTCGAGTCTTTCGGGGCCTTTTTTAGGTCCTTTGGCAAAACAGGTAGTAAATCATTCGAAAATACCGGTAATGAGCATACATCCAGTGGAACATTACAGGGCTTATTCAGAACAATACTTCATAGATTAATTAAAAAAGACAGTGTCATGGAAACTGCGGTAAAATATAAGAAAAAAGCAATAAATGAGGGAAAAGGGAATGAATTGTCAATCTTTCTTGTCGACGATGATTTATCTTATCTCTACCCATTAGCTTTTTACCTGCAAAGGAATCATGCTGAACACAAAGTTTATTGCTATACATGTGGTGAGGAGTGCCTGCAAAATATGCACCACCACACCCCGGATATAATAATACTTGACTTTAATCTCAACCCACAAGCGCCTAACAAATTGAATGGTCTTGAAGTTTTAAAAGAAGTAAAATCACTAAGCCCTAAAACCAGGGTAGTCATGTTATCGGGACGTGACACTTTCCAAGGAGTGGTTGATTCGCTGAAATTAGGTGCGCATACTTATGTCATCAAGGATATTGAGGCATTATCTTCCCTGAAAAAAATTATTGATGCAATTGGAAACGAAAAATCAAAAAGTAATTAGTTATATAGATTCAGTTTATTGACCAAGGCAAATAAAAACATACTGTCATGGAAACTTCAGATAAAATAAAAATATTTCTTGTAGATGACGATGTTATGTTTACAGAATCTTTAAAACACCTGTTGTCCGAAGATAGAGCGGAGATTAAATCTTTTACCACCGGAGAAGAATGTATAAAATATCTTGATGAGGAACCTGAGATAATTATACTTGATTATTCGCTTAACAATGAAATGAATGGAGTTCAGGTATTAAACAGGATAAAGCATTTTTGCCCGGATACCAAAATTATAATGCTATCGGGTGTTGATAATGAAAATATTATAAATGACACGTTGAAATATGGTGCGTACGATTTTATAGCTAAGGGAGAAAAATCTGTAGTTACAATAAGCAAAGAGGTAAGGGAAATATGTGAAGATATCGAATCTTCAAAGGAGCTTGACAGGCAGAATAACAGACTGCTTGCGATAAATTTGACCATAATTCTTCTTTTTATAATAATATTTATCCTCACAAGGATAATATAACGGGGGAGGTTGCCATGAAAATTTTAGTAGTAGATGATGATGAAATGATGTTGAAGGCAATATCGAAAAAGCTGGAGGAGATGAAGTATGAAGTTACTACTACCATTGATGCTGTGGAAGCTTTGACTATATTATCTGATGAGAAAATTGACCTGATTATTAGCGATATTTTAATGCCGTGTATTTCAGGCTTTACTTTTTTAACCATGTTGAAAAATTTTTATTTCAGTAAAGTCCCTCTTATTCTCATTTCGTCCTATGACCAGGAAAATATAATTTTAAGAGCCAGAGACCTCGGAGCAAATTATTTTATTGCCAAGCCAATTGATTATGACCAACTAATATTGAAAATTGAGGAATTTACAAGCGATATAACTTAAAGGGAGCTCTTTTCCATCCTAATCTAAGTGCAGATAAATTACCGGATTTTCACCTCTTCTGTGTAATCGTTAAACGCCCCTTTTTCTTCATTCAAAGAAAATTCAAAGTAAAAATATACGTTGCGACTTACCTTGCATCCGAAAATTAATTAATTAAATAATCTTTAAAATTCAAGCCCTATGAACACACAAAAAATCGCCCTGTTCGGCGTTACAGGAGAAGTTGGTCGACGCCTTGCAGAAGAAGCCTTGAAAAGAGGCCACAATGTTACAGCTGTAATTCGTAATGATGCTGAACTGAATCTGAAACATCCTAACCTTAAGATTGAAAGAGGTGATGTAAGGAAAAAGGAAGATGTGAGCCGGTTTGCTAAAGACCATGATGTTGTGATAGCATTCCATGAGCCCACTAAAGAAAACCCGCGCGAACATGTAGAAATTGCCCGCCTTTTTATTGAAGGTACAAAGCATGCCGGTGTGCCCCATCTTGTTACAGTTGGGCATTCATTTAATAAATGGACTGGGAACACCCAGCAAGCCTATGAAACCTGCAAGTCAATTACCCGTTCACAGCGCGAGGCCCTGAACCTTTTCAGGAATGAAAAGGAACTTAACTGGAGCTATGCGTGTGGCATTGAACCTGAAAAAGGCGGAGGTAACGGAGAATATCGCTTAAGCAGTGACATTCTCTTTACATATCCGAAAGGTGAACAAAGGATACAACCAGGAGACTTTACCGAAATGGTTCTTAATGAAGCAGAAAAAAGTGCGCTTGAGCTTCATGAACACCAATCTGACGAAGAGGAAGGATTGTAAAAAGCTCATTCTGCAGGTATATGTATCTTAAAATAAGCCCCGCATTATACGGGGCTTATTTATGTAAGTTGATAGAAGTATTCAGAAATTCAAGATTCCCAAAAAGGGAAATAATATTTTACCGATGTATTATGTTTCCCCACCTGTTGTTTTTTATGGTCTGTAGAATAATTGGGGTCAATCAACTCTATTCATGATACATTCACAGCTTGGAATTTTAAAATTAAATCAATGTTAACAGCCATTATAGGCTAAAATTACAACCTTAATCATGAAAAACACAATCAGCAAACAAGCCGAAACGTTGAAAAAGAGTATTGATAGCGTTTCTCAAAACTCAAAAGAGAGTATTAAAACTTTAATTGACTCCAATTCAAAACAATTTGATTCAGCGATAGAAACCAATAAAAAAACGTTCGATTCTATCAGTAAAGTCCTGTATGAAAAAGAAATGGACCCTTCAATTTTAGCTACGTTTAAATCCTCATTTGGAAAAGGAATCAAATTATCAGAGAATGTTATTGATTCAATTATTGATTCACACGCCAGGCGTATCGATATTTCTATTGATTTTACTGCCCGTCTGATTGAAATAATCAGAAATGAAGACCTTAGTACTAAAGAAGGTATGGATAGGCTTGTTGAATTGGCAAACGAAAATCTTAATAAATCTTCCGAGCTTTCCCTCGATAATATGAATAAGATAGTTTCATTATATAATGACCATCTTAACTTTGCTCTGAATTTTAATAAAATATTTGCTGATAATCTCAACTCTCAGATTCTAATCATGTTTAAACTCCAGAAAAGGAATATCGATTCTTTCTATACAATGGACACAATTGCAGAATGGTGGAAGAAAGATGGAGTTGAAAAAGTCAGAGTGTAATTTCCAATATTAATTTAACCGATCCCTATAAACATGCTATTGGTTATAGGGATAGTTCATTTACAGGGGCGTGTATTTTAGCCTTTGTCAATAAAATCAGACATTTTATCGAAAAGTGAATAATGTCCATGGTAATTAGAGTAACTTGGTAATGTATGAAATAAAAAGTTAAAAATGGATACACATAATAAAATAAGTTTGTGGAGGGAACTGGAAAGAGAACTGTATATGTTTTATTCCAGGGAAAACCATACTATAGGCAATTACTTATTTCTTTATACAATGATAGCTCTTGGTATATTGGCAGCCCTATTATTTGCTGAGCTGATATTTTAACAATTGTCACTAAACTATATCAAAGACCTTCAGAAGAACCTTGGTTATAACTTGCAATGGTTTTTTACCCGCTTTCATATTTTTACCGATTATTATTGGAAATTCACAGAAGGTTTTGCCGTTTTTATAGAAAATATGTAAGAGCAAAGATATCTGGCATGTAACTTGGCTTCGAGATTCCCCATAATCTCAATTTGTTAACCCTCCCTGTACCAATTAATTTTCCTCTAATTATTGGTTTGAGCATACAGGGAGGGTTATTTTATCCGATTTAAATGAATTTGATATACAATAATTCCACCCAATGAAATTTAGAAAGTGACTATTTATTTTTTACCGATGATATTTTACCGTTCAATCCGATTTTTTAAAGGTTTATAGAAAAAATGAGAACTAATGCATTGGGGCTTAGTAACTTGCGGTTAAGTATTAATAATTGTAAAAATAGTATAATCCTTAATTAAATTTTAGAATCCCCATGGCTAAACAGAAAATATTATTATTTGGTGCAGCTTCCAAAACCGGGAATGTGCTTATTGCTGAAGCTCTTAAGAGACGATACAAGGTTACGGCGGTTGTTTACGACTTGAGCAAAGTAACAATCATGCACCCCGATCTTAAGGTGAAATATGGCCACATGATTAATAAGGATGATATAGAATCTGAGGCAAATGGATATAATGCTGTTATAGGGATACATGAACCTTTACCCATAAATCCAGAGGAGCATTTAAAAGCCGTAAGATCAGTTATTGAAGGTGCCAAAAAAGCCGGAATAAATAAATTATTGGTTATTGGCCATCCTATATACAGACCAATTGAAAATACAATGGAGTTTTATGACTCATGGAAACCAATTGCCAAGGCGCAAAGTGAAGCATTAAAGATATTTCAGCGGGAGAGTTATCTTAATTGGGGATATGTATATTCAGCCAATCTTGAGCCGAATCCGAGAACAGGCAGAATAGATAAACAGGAAAACATGATTTTATCAACCCCAATCGGCGAAAGCCTGGTACCACTAAAAAACTATGCTCCAATATTACTTGATAAAGCAGTTATGTATGCCTTTCATAGCAAGATGGAATTAGAAACTCATATTTAAGAACCAATGAGAACCAAAGAAGGTAAAAATGAGCCAATGTCTAAGGACATTAATAAGATTGTAAATAATTCAGCAATGTGGATGTTGGTTAACCTTGATAAGAATGGCGTTCACTTTAATTCTTCAAATCAGGAAGAAGGGCTTGCTCTTATAGCGTTAATTATGGGTTCAAACGAAGAGGCCTGGGGTATTCTTCAGGAATATGTGAATAAGATTAAGGTTACAAAGCAAATGAGAATGAATTAAAGACGTAATACAGCAAAAGATCGGGTTAATAAATTGTAAATCAAATGAATTATGGACCGGTTGACCACAAGGGCCAGAGTGGCTGTGAATAAAAAAATGAATTTAAAAGAGCGTTTGTACCTTCCTGCTATTGTAGGCGGTTTGATGGTTACTCTAAAGCATTTTTTCAAAAAGAAAGTTACAATATCTTATCCGGAGCAGGCGCGTTCATTTAGCCCTGTCTATCGGGGGTTACATGTATTAAAGCGCGATGAGAATGGCGCCGAGCGTTGCACAGCCTGTGGTTTATGTGCAATAGCTTGTCCATCTGAAGCTATTACCATGGAAGCAGCGGAGCGTAAAATTGGTGAAGAGCATCTATACCGGGAAGAAAAATATGCTGCTGTTTATGAAATAGATATGTTGCGTTGCATCTTTTGCGGGTTATGTGAAGAAGCTTGCCCAAAGGAGGCAATCTTTCTTACAGATAGAACAGTTGAATCGGCTTATGAGAGAAAGATATTCGTATATGGCAAGGATATGCTTTTAGAGCCCCTTGAGAAAGATAAGAGGATAGATGTTTCAAAACGACAAACGAAGGCCGTTCTTGAGTTTAAAACACATCCTGAATATGAACATTATAAGCTTTAGTTAAATCATTACTGGCTTGTTGCTTGCTTTTCTTTAACAGGAACCTGCAAAAAAATCGTTATAGTTTATCATTGCAGAATGACCGTTCCCCTGTATAGTAGTATCCTTTATATCTTTTGGCTTGTACTTATCAGGTACGGTGAATAATGGAACATGCGTATGAAAGCACATCTTTTTGGTAACGCTTACAGGGTTTATCAGGCTGATTAAAAATGAAGCCTTTTCATGTGACATTACCAACCAGTTTGCTTTTGCATTTATGCAAAACCTATTTAATCCTTCTATCAAGTTATTGTTATGAATAAGATGTATCTCTAGTTTATCATAATCAACTACGCTTTTCACTTCTTCCCGGAATATTGCAAATATTTCATTTTCGAATTCATTTGAGAACACATCATTGTATACGTGAAGAATTGTGAGATCAGCGTCAAAGTGCATTGCAATTGTGATGAGGAATTTAATGACAGGAATTTCTCCTTTTCGATATTCTGTAGCAAGAACTATATGCTTAATGTCATCAAAAGCAGCTTCTTCCGGAATTGCCAGAACCGGTATTTCAGCATTCTTTATTACACCCCAGGTATGGCTTGTTTGCAGTATGCTTTGCAAAATATAAGGTTCATGGGTTCCCATAATGATGAAATCAATATTATTATATTCTGCTTCTGTATGTAATTCCTCTGCCAGGCTGTCCTGCCTTACTATGCATCTGTATTCTACTTCCCCTTTTCTTATTTCCATTGACTTTAGCAACTCGTCAACATGTTGTTTGAGGTCAGTCAATTCAAGTTTTACTGGATTTTCATCAATTTTTTCAAAATCTGCAAGAGTTTCAGAGTAATGAAATGGCACTTCAAAGGCATGGAAGAAGATGAGGTAGGAATTAGTTGCTTTGGCCAATTGAATTGCGTACCGTTCAGCATTAACCCCCGTTGATGAGTAGTCGGTTGCGACAAGTATTTTAAAATAATTTCTCATGGCATTTAAGATTTAAAGATTAATGTTATCGACACTATTTTCAATTTTTATCTAAGGTCGTTATACTTACCGCTTTTTATTGTGAAATTTCTATGAAAGGGGAGAAATTAAATCTTAAACGGTAAAGTGAATCGGTGAAACTAGCTGTTCAACCTAATATTGCTTACTTGACAACTATTACCAGGTATTTTGATGCACTCCAGAATGACATCGGATCCTTTATAATCAGTGAATCAGCTTTGGAGTTATTTGTGACTGTATAGGAATTAGTTGGATGGACTGTTACTAATTTTTCAAACTTGCTGTTAAGCGGTATAATATTCAGATGGGACATATCTTCTTTAGTAAAATAGGTCGTGTTGAAATTCTGCTTCAATTTGGCAGTTCTTCCAATTCCCGCAAATCCACCTTCTTTCGTAAGAACCCCATTTCTCTTAAATTCCTTCATAGTTCCTATGGCATAATATACCGTACTCATTTTGATAGCCATATCAGAAATTACAGCTTTTTGCACGTTAAGTACAGCCATACTGTCATTAAACTGGTCTATAACAACTTTGAGATTGTCATTTGTCTCTGCAAGTTTTTTCTGTAATCCTGCTATACTTGAATCTTTCTCAGCAAGTTCCTGGGCAAGATGGTCTTCCATCTTTTGAATTTCCTTATTCTTACTATCAATTGACCTTAATTTTCTTTCAAGTGAATAAATTTCTCTATGATATTTCAGCAATTGGGTATTTATACTTCTAATATCATCAACTGCGTTATTTCCATGTTCAGAGCCAGATGTATTTATTGTCAGTATCTTCTCCGCTGCCTTAATACTATCCAGGTTATCCTGAATATCATTCATGGATTTTATATAAGCAATGATTGTTGAATCCTTCTGCCCGGATTCTTTCATCAATGCGGAATCTTTTGCGCTTAATGATTTAAGTTGCTGCTCCTGATTGCTGTTGCAGGCTTCTAAAGTCAGAACTGCTAATGAGATATACAATAATGTTTTCATTTTATTTGGTTTTAGTGCGGCAAATCTAATATGGTGGAAAAGGGAAGTTTATGTTTTTTCGGTGAACAGGATATTTCAGAAGATGTATGATTACACTAAAATGTTTAACCGGCATATAAAATTCATCCGTTTTTCTTGTGAATTTTTGAGCAAAAATCCGGCACTGGCCAATTTATATCCGGAATATATAGGTTTAAATAAAGAATATTTATGTTCAACGAAAATTTAAAGGAAGCCGCTTTTTGCCTGTATAGTTTTGCTCTCAAATTAACTAATACAAAAACCTTAAATAAAAATAACATTATGAAAACTAATCTATTAAAATCAAAAAAAATCGGCGTGATGTTGTGTGCTGCATTATTATGCAGCGGCTTTGTCTCTGGTGCGTCATTTACCGCCATAGCTTCAGGTAATTGGAGCAGTACAGCAACATGGGGCGGTTCAGCGCCTCCATTCACTTTAGGTGCAGCTGATGAGGTTACTATTGGCGCAGGCTTAACCGTTACGATGGACAGTACCGTTACAGTTAACGGCTTATTGGCTCAGGTTAGTGTAAACGGAACACTTAGTTCTGCAACCAATTCGCTTATTCTTACTTCCGGTACAATTTCCGGTGATGGTACAATTAATGCAAATAGTATTATGTTGAATACAGGTGGAACATTTTCATTTTCCGGCTCTGTCACTGCAAATACGTTTACGAACTCAGTTGCCAGTCTTAGTTCTTCAGCGGTAATTATGGTTAATAATACTCTTAATTTGACGGGTATTATCAGTATTCAGACAGCTGGAAGCCTGACAATGGGTGGAGGTTCTGTCATTAATATTCAAGGAGGTTCTCTGTCAGTTAATGGCGGTACATTAGGCCTTACCTCAGCCTATGCAGTGAATTATATTACAGCATCCACTACAGCAGGAATGGAGCTTAGCGGTTCAGGATTAACGAATGTTACGGTAAATGTATCATCAACGAATACTGTGACCTTAGGTTCAAATGTAACCGTAAATGATTCATTGAAACTAATAAGTGGTTCCTTGATGCTAAACGGCAATGACCTTATTATAAATGGACAATTTTCGGGTAGCGGTACATTTATGGGAGATGAAAACGCAAACCTCGTAATTAATACAAGAGGTGGATTATCTTCAGCTATATCCTTCGCAAACGGCTACCAGTTATTAAATGACCTAACCTTAAATGTTGGTATAGGTAATTCAGTTGGGCTTGGCTCTGCTCTTTCTGTATATGACACTTTGGCCCTTTCAGGTGGAAGCAATCTTAATATCAACGGAGAAAAGCTCACACTCGATGGTAGTTTAACCGGCACAGGTTCATTAATGGTAAATGCTGAATCAGGCCTTGATATAGAAGCAAGCACATCAATTACGACACCAATATCATTAACCGGTAGCAGTATAGGTAATTTTATATTGGACGTGGGGAGTGGAAATACAGTAACATTAGGTAGCAATATGGTTGTTGACACAATTGATTTGGAAAGCGGTACAATGGTTTTAAATGATTATGACCTTTCTATAAACGGAAATATTACTGCATCAGGTAACGGTATGGTTTTCAGTACTGAGGCATCCAATATTTCTGTTACTGCATCAACTTCTATGGCAGGCTCACTTACTTTTAGTTACCCGGGAAATTCAGTAAATAATTTTAACGTGAATATCGGCTCTGCAGGTTCTGTAATGTTAGGCTCAGACCTGGTAGTTAATGGAATATTGAATTTGATGGGCGGTTATGTAAATACAGAGAGTAGCAATTTACAAATAGGCTCAGCAGGTTCCATTACCGGAGCAAATAGCAATTCATACATAATTACAGGAACGGGAGGGTATTTAACAATGAGTGCAACGACTTCAGGTACTGTTACTTTTCCAATAGGCACAGTTTCTTATTATTCCCCGGCGAGCATTACTCTTAATTCCGGTTCATCTGCCGGAACAATTGGTGTGAATGTATCACAAGGTGTTTATGAACAGGGAACAACAGGCGCATTATTATCAGCTACCCAACCTTTGGTAAATGCAACTTGGTCATTCCAAACCAGCATTACTTCTGGCCTTAATGCCAATATGCAACTTACCTGGTCTCCGGCAATGGAAGTAAATGGCTTTATTCATACAGGGGATTATATTTCTCAATATATGTCAGGTGGATGGGATGATATAGGAGATACAATGACTGCAATGGCTGCAACAGGAGGAATGTTTAGCATACAAAGGAAGGGTATTGCCTCTTTGAGCCAATTTGCTGTATTTGACCAGAGCACTTCTGTGTCAGGAATTAATGAGATTGCCACGAATAATGGCTTTGAAATATATCCTAACCCGGTATCAGGAAACCTTTACATAAAAAATAATACCGGAGGTATAGAGTTACTTTATGCGGATATTTACAATATCCTTGGCCAGCTGATGGGCACATATACAATAACAAATACTGAGACATCTATTCCTGTTGACGGATTAGCACATGGACAGTATTTTATAAAATTCTATAATGACAAGATAGCTGTAGTAGAGAAGTTTATTAAGATTTAGTCTTGCCAGGTTTCATTGCGAGAGGTTGATATAGCAGTATATCAGCCTCTTTTTATTGCAGAGTGTTTATTCTTTTAATAAAATTCTCCTTGTACAATGCGCCAATTGGAATAGGAACATCATTAATAAAAATTGTTGTGTCTTCAACCTTTCTCACGTTATCTATTTGAACAATATATGAACGGTGAACCCTTACAAACTTACTTTTATGCAACTTGTCTTCAAGAGATTTGAGAGACGAATGCAGAATAAACCGTTGATCTTTAGTATTTATAGTAATATAATCTCCAAGGGCTTCTATCCATAAAATATCTTTAACTGGAACCTTATTTAGCACTGAATCTTTTTTAATGAAAAAGAAGTCCGCCCCGGCGCTTATTTGGTCTCCATGGCCAGAAGTATCTTTTGCTTTGGCTACCGCTTTAAGAAATCGCGGAAGCGTTACAGGCTTCACAAGATAATCCAATACGTTGAACTCAAATGCATCAAGCGCATATTCCTTATGAGTTGTAGTTAAGATTATCTGTGGCCTCTTATCAAGCGCCTTAATCATATCCAGGCCGCTCATCCCAGGCATTTCTATATCAAGAAAGAGAACATCTACATCTTCTTTCTTTAATGCGCTCATTGCATCCAAAGGAGTGGAGCAAGTTTTAATTATAGTAATATAATCTACTTGTTTTGCCATTTGTTCAAGTACATTTCTTGAAGCATCATCGTCGTCCACTATAATACAGTTCATAATTTTTGGGTTTTAATATTAATTTATACCGTCAATATTACAAAGATGTTACGTCTAAAATAATATATCTTTTTCACCTATTATTTAATACAGTTCACCTATCATTTTGCCACTTTCACCGAAAAAATATATTCTTAAACCCTTTGTAGCGTAAACTTACAATAACAAGAACACAATAGCAATTAGAGGAATAATCTTTTATGTTATAATTTGACTCTGCTCAGTTTTTTGTTTTATGAATATGGCCTTGATGGATAGGTTAAATAAATAAAATAATATGCATTATGAAAACGAAAATTATTAAATCTAAAAAGACCGGGGATGAAATAACCGATTATGAACTATTCAGCATACTACTGAAGGTCAGAAACGGTAATTTCTCTGTCAGGCTACCTGCTGATCAGGTAGGCATAAAAGGGAAAATATGCGATTCCCTCAATGAGATTATTGAGATGAATGAGAAGATGGTAATTGAGTTTGAAAAAGTGGGCAATAGTATTGGTAAACAAGGTAAACTGACTCAAAGGGTGGAGATTGACGGGGCAAGAGGTTCATGGGGTTCTTGTGTGGAATCTGTTAATACGCTTATTGGTGACCTTGTGCATCCTACAATTGAAATAGCTCACGTTATAACTTCCGTTGCAAAAGGTAATCTAACCCAACAGATGCCTTTAAATATTGAAGGGCATGCGTTAGAGGGAGAGTTTTTAAGGATTGCAAAAGAAGTAAATGGGATGGTGAAGCAGCTAAACTTGTTTTCTATGGAGGTAACAAGGGTGGCATTGGAAGTAGGTACAGCTGGTAAGCTTGGAGGGCAGGCTAAAGTAAAAGGGGTAGCTGGTGTTTGGAAAGATTTGACAGATAGTGTGAACCAGATGGCCAGCAATCTTACCGGGCAGGTGCGTAACATTGCAGATGTTACCACGGCGGTAGCAAAAGGCGACCTTTCTAAAAAAATTACGGTTGATGTAAAAGGTGAAATATTGGAATTGAAAAACACTATTAATACAATGGTGGACCAGCTTAACTCATTTGCCTCTGAAGTAACACGTGTGGCGCGTGAAGTAGGCACCGAAGGAAAACTGGGCGGACAAGCACAGGTTAAGGGTGTCGGTGGTACCTGGAAAGACTTGACGGATAGCGTGAACCAGATGGCCAGTAACCTCACAGGGCAGGTAAGAAATATTGCAGATGTTACCACAGCGGTTGCAAAAGGTGATCTCTCAAAAAAAATTACAGTGGACGTTCGTGGAGAAATATTAGAGCTTAAAAATACCATTAATACGATGGTGGACCAGCTTAACTCATTTGGTTCTGAGGTAACAAGGGTAGCACGGGAGGTAGGTTCAGAAGGTAAACTTGGCGGACAAGCTAAAGTGCGTGGTGTTGGCGGTGTATGGAAAGACTTAACGGATAGTGTGAACCAGATGGCTAGTAACCTAACGGCACAGGTGCGTAACATTGCCGAGGTGACAACAGCGGTTGCAAAAGGCGACTTATCCAAGAAAATTACGGTGAACGTAGAAGGTGAAATATTGGAATTGAAGAATACGATTAATACGATGGTGGACCAGCTTAACTCATTTGGTGCAGAGGTAACTCGGGTAGCACGGGAGGTAGGTTCGGAAGGAAAACTTGGCGGCCAGGCAAAAGTGAAGGGTGTAGGCGGTACATGGAAAGACTTGACAGATAGTGTGAATCTTATGGCGGGTAACCTTACGGCACAGGTGCGTAACATTGCAGAAGTTACCACAGCAGTGGCCAATGGCGACCTTTCTAAGAAAATTACTGTTACTGTAGAAGGTGAAATATTGGAACTTAAAAAAACCATTAATACAATGGTGGACCAGCTTAACTCATTCTCTTCTGAGGTTACACGTGTAGCAAGGGAAGTGGGTACAGAGGGAAAATTGGGCGGACAGGCGCAAGTAAAAGGTGTTGGTGGTACCTGGAAAGACTTAACCGATAGTGTGAACCAAATGGCCAGCAACCTGACAGGGCAGGTACGGAATATTGCAGAAGTGACCACAGCAGTTGCAAAAGGAGACTTATCAAGACAGATTACAGTGGATGTTAAAGGAGAAATACTAGAGCTTAAGAAAACCATCAATACGATGGTGGAGCAGCTTAATTCATTTGCATCTGAGGTAACACGCGTGGCGCGTGAAGTAGGTACCGAAGGAAAACTGGGCGGACAAGCACAGGTAAAGGGCGTTGCCGGTACATGGAAAGATTTAACAGATAGTGTGAACCTGATGGCATCTAACCTTACAGGCCAGGTGCGTAACATTGCAGATGTTACCACGGCGGTAGCAAAAGGCGACCTTTCTAAAAAAATTACGGTTGACGTTAAAGGAGAAATATTGGAATTGAAGAACACCATTAATACGATGGTGGACCAGCTTAATTCTTTTGCATCGGAGGTGACCCGTGTAGCGCGTGAGGTAGGTACCGAAGGAAAATTGGGCGGACAGGCTCAGGTAAAAGGTGTGGGTGGTACCTGGAAAGACTTAACAGATAGTGTGAACCAGATGGCGGGTAACCTTACCGCTCAGGTGCGTAACATTGCCGATGTTGCTATTGCTGTGGCAAATGGAGATATGTCCAAAAAAATCACTGTAGATGTACGCGGAGAAATATTGCAGCTTAAAGAAACACTCAATACGATGGTGGACCAGCTCAGGGCTTTTGCATCAGAGGTAACGCGTGTGGCGCGTGAGGTAGGTACCGAAGGTAAATTAGGTGGGCAGGCTAATGTGCTTGGTGTTGCCGGAACATGGAAAGACTTAACGGATAGTGTGAACCAGATGGCGGGTAACCTTACAGCCCAGGTGCGTAACATTGCCGAAGTGACGATAGCTGTGGCAAATGGAGATATGTCTAAAAAGATTACTGTGGACGTGCGCGGAGAAATATTGCAGCTTAAAGAAACAATTAATACGATGGTGGACCAGCTTAGGGCATTTGCTTCTGAAGTAACACGTATGGCCCGCGAGGTAGGAACGGATGGTAAATTGGGTGGCCAGGCTTTTGTGCCAGGTGTTGGTGGAACATGGAAGGACTTAACGGATAGTGTGAACCAGATGGCAGGTAACCTTACGGCACAGGTGCGTAACATTGCCGAGGTGACAAAAGCTGTGGCAAGTGGTGACCTTTCAAAACTGATTACGGTGGACGTTAAAGGAGAAATATTAGGTCTTAAGAACACTATTAATACGATGGTAGAGCAGCTTAATTCATTTGCATCTGAAGTAACGCGTGTGGCACGTGAGGTAGGTACAGAAGGAAAGCTTGGAGGTCAGGCACAGGTAAAGGGTGTTGCCGGAACCTGGAAAGACCTTACGGATAGTGTGAACCTGATGGCATCTAACCTTACCGGGCAGGTCCGGGGCATTGCGAAAGTTGTTACATCGGTGGCTAAAGGTAACCTAAGGCAGAAACTATCCATAGACGCTAAAGGTGAAGTAGCCCAGCTGACAGATACCATAAATGAGATGATAGATACGCTGGCAATCTTCTCCGACCAGGTTACTACAGTGGCCCGCGAGGTAGGTGCCGAAGGAAAGCTTGGTGGACAGGCAAACGTACCCGGCGCTTCCGGAACCTGGAAAAACCTGACAGAAAACGTTAACCAGCTTGCGGCAAATCTTACTACTCAGGTGCGTGCCATTTCAGAAGTGGCGTCTGCGGTTACAAAAGGTGACCTTACCCGGACGATTGGCGTTGAGGCAAAAGGCGAAGTGGAAGCTTTGAAGGATACTATTAACCAGATGATAGCGAACCTTAAAGCAACTACATTAAGAAACCAGGAGCAGGACTGGCTGAAATCAAACCTTGCTAAATTCACGCAGATGTTACAGGGCCAGAAGGAATTGAATTCTGTAACCAAGCGTATCCTTTCTGAGCTTGCGCAGGTAGTAAATGCCCAGCATGGATTGTTTTATATTATGGAATCCAAAGAAAATATTATGGATTCCAAACTCAAACTTATTGCTGCATACGCTTTCAGGAAAAGGAAGGACGTATCCAATGAATTTGCAATGGGAGAAGGTTTAGTAGGTCAGTGCGCATTAGAGAAGGAGAGAATATTGCTTACTAATGTTCCAAGCGATTATATACAAATAGGTTCGGGCCTTGGAGAAGCTACACCGGTAAATATTCTTGTTCTGCCGGTATTATTTGAAGGTAAATTAAAAGCTGTAATAGAATTGGCTTCTTTTGATTCCTTCAGCCAGACACACCAGGACTTTCTGGAAGGTCTGACTGAAAGTATCGGCATTGTATTGAATACTATAGAAACAAACTCACGAACAGAAGATTTACTTACCCAATCACAATCATTGGCGGGTGAACTTAAGAGCCAGCAGGAAGTACTTCGTAAAACCAATGAGGAACTGGGAGATAAAGCTGTATTGCTTGCAAAACAAAAAGAAGAGGTGGAACAAAAGAACAATGAAGTTGAGGTAGCAAGAAAATCGCTTGAAGAAAAAGCTGAGCAATTAACCCTCACCTCAAAATATAAGTCAGAATTCCTTGCCAATATGTCGCATGAGTTAAGAACTCCATTAAATAGTTTGCAAATATTGGCTCACGAACTCATTGAGAATCGTGAAGGTAACCTGACCGAGCAGCAGATACAATTTGCTAAAACAATAAATACCTGTGGCGACGACCTAATCCAGTTAATTAATGATATTCTTGACCTTTCAAAGATTGAATCAGGATACATTTCAGTTGAAACTATTCCGGTTAGCTTTATTGAAATTACCCGATTTGTTGAAGCCACTTTCAGGCATGTTTCTGAAGCAAAGCATCTCAACTTTAATATAGAATTGGATGAAAACATTCCTGAATTTATAGAAACAGACCCACACAGATTAAACCAGATTCTTAAGAATTTGCTTTCAAATGCCTTTAAATTTACAGAGAAAGGAAATGTGCAGTTGAAGATATATAAAGCGCCAAGAAACTGGAAAACTAAAAACACAGAACTGGATTTAGCTAAAACGGTTGTTGCGTTTGAAATTTCAGATACAGGAATAGGAATTTCAAGAGATAAACAAAACATAATTTTTGAAGCATTCCAGCAGGCTGAGGGCTCAACCAGCAGAAAATATGGAGGAACCGGGTTGGGCTTGTCAATCAGTCGTGGGCTTTCTGATTTGTTAGGAGGAGTAATAGAGTTAGAAAGTGAACTTGGCGAAGGAAGTAAGTTTACACTGTTCCTGCCTATAAGTATTTCACCTCAATTTATTGAAAATAAACAAATACCAGAACGAACGAATGGAGCAAGTAAACAAAAACACACTTCGGCTATTTCCAGCGTCAATGATGAAGGCGCTTTTATGGTAGATGAAATTGGCGATGACAGAAATGAGATAACCCCTGATAATAAGACATTGCTGATGGTTGAAGATGATTTGCGATTCGCAAAGATTATGCTCAATAAAGCCCATGAACATGGAGTTAAAATGATCCTTGCCACAAAATGTAATGAAGTGCTCGATTACCTTAGCCAATATTCGCCCGCTGCAATATCCCTTGATATAAATATGCCGGATATGAATGGCTGGAAGGTATTGGACAGGTTGAAAAATGATTTAAACTACCGGCATATACCTGTTTATATTATTTCAGGAGAAGAAGATAGAAACGTCGGGCTGAAGCGTGGAGCAAGGAATTGTCTTCAGAAACCTCTGAAAGAACAGGCTCTCAAAAATCTTTTTGAAGACATTAAATACCTAAGTGATAAGAAAGTCAAGGATATGCTAATTATTGAGGAAGATGAAAATGATTCGTCAGAAATCACAAAAATTATTAATGGTAGCGATATAAATATTGTCACTGCTAAAACATCCAAAGAAGCTTTAGCTCTCATGAACAAAAAGAGGTTTGATTGCCTGGTATTAGACACGGCCTTATCTGATTCTTCAGGGTTTGATATTCTGAAAACTCTCGATGCTGATAAAGACGCACCGCTGACTTCTGTTTTAGTCAGGTATTCCAAAAACCTAACTAAAAGGGAAGAAAATCAGGCAAAGCGGGTCGCAAAAGCTGTTGCTTCAAAAGAGAAATATTCCCTGGAACAATTAGCTGACCAAACTGCATTATTCCTTCATAGGCCGTATAATATTATGCCTGAATTGACAAGGCAGGCAATTGATTATTACAGGCGCTCTGATGAAATGCTAAAGGACAAAAAAGTACTGATTGTCGATGACGATGTGAGGAACTTATTTGCTTTAACCACAGCGTTAGAAAGGTTTAAGATAAATGTCTTAAATGCAGAAAGTGGACAGGAGGCTATAGCAATAATAGAAAAGAACCCTGATATTGATATTGTACTCATGGATATAATGATGCCGGAAATGGATGGCTATGAGACTATGAAACAGATAAGGAAAGATAAACAGCATGATGACATTATAATAATTGCCGTTACTGCTAAAGCCATGAAAGGCGACAGGCAGAAATGTATAGAATCAGGCGCATCAGATTATATTACAAAGCCGGTTAATGTTGAGCAATTATTGACCCTTATGCGTGTGTGGGTTAAATAGACTGAATTTATTTGGGTTGCAAATGGCCAAAATATGACTACAGAACAAGCCATTAAGATACTTTTGGTTGATGATAGAAAGGAAGATATTCTTTCCCTTGAAGTGATTTTAGCTAATCAGAACTATAAGTTTGATAAGGCCACTTCAGGAAGAGAAGCATTAAGAGTGCTTTTAAAAGATCACGATTTCGCTTTAATTCTGATAGATGTGCAAATGCCTATGCTGGATGGATTTGAAACCGCCCAGTTAATCCGCGAAAGTGAGAAACTAAAACATATACCTATTATTTTTCTAACAGCGAATAATGACAGACCTAATAATGTTTTTAAAGGATACCAGGCTGGCGCTGTAGATTTTATGATAAAACCCGTTGTTCCTGAAATTATAAGGGCCAAAGTAGCTGTATTTGCTGAATTATATAAAAAAACCAATGAACTGTTGATTCAACAACAAAACTTATTAATGCTTAATAAGGAATTAGAACAACGGTCAGAGGAGCTAACCAGAAGCAATATGGATCTTGAAAAATTTGCTTATGTAGCTTCTCACGATATGCAGGAGCCATTGCGGACTATAATCAGCTATATTGAGCTGATACAGAAAAAATTCGGCAAATCCATTGATGCAGAAATGAAAAAATACATGGATTTTGTTGTTCATGCCGGATACAGAATGCGCGAGCTTATTACAGGGTTACTTGAATATTCACGTGCCGACAGGGAAGAAAAACCCTTTGCACAAGTTAATTGTGATGATGTTTTAAAAGAAGTTTTAGCAAACCTGAATAGCAGCATAAAGGAGAATAAAGTAAATGTTCATTCTGATGCATTGCCCTGTATTATTGCAAGTAATATGCAAATAGCGCAATTGTTTCAAAACCTGATAAGTAATGCGATAAAATTCAAAAATGGTATTAATCCTCAGGTGAATATTTCATATAAGAAAATAACCGGGTACCATCTTTTTTCCATTGAAGATAATGGAATTGGTATTGAAGAACAATATAAAGACCGGGTATTTGAAATTTTCAAACGTTTGCATCCTATTGGAGAGTATTTAGGTGTAGGTATTGGTTTAGCCATTTGCAGGAAAATAGTTGAAAGACATAAAGGGAAAATATGGGTGGAGTCTTTGCCAAAGAAAGGAAGTACTTTCTATTTTACAATTTCTGATGAACTTTAAGTGACTTACACCTGGTTACATTACTGCATTTATTGAATCTATAAGTAATGAAACCCCGACAGAACCTGCCGGGGTTTCATATAATTGATTTTCCGGGTATAAGCTATAATTTAAAGCTCGCACCGAAAGTAAAAGGAGTATATCCGCTGCCAAATTCGCCCCAGATACCAACAGTATTACTAAGGAAATACCTTGCCCCCACATACATACTAAGTGCAAAATAATTTGGCGGGGTTGTTGTATAAATGGGACTGTCAGGCGGTGTATAATCAGGGTTATTAGTACTGAATGTTTGGTTGAAGAAATAATAACCCAACATTACCCCTGCATACGGGTCAAATTTTGGCGCCCCGGGAACAATAAGGTGATATGCACTCCTGAAACTTAATGCCCAATATGCCCAATTACCGTAGTAGTGATAGCCGTTGGTTCCGGTAAAATTCTCATTTATATCCTGGTACGAAAATAGCCCACCAAGGCTTATTGTACCCGGTCCCACATTTCCAAATGTTCCATTTTCAAAAGTTAATACAAAATTGGGCGTTTCATAATAGCCGTCACCCCAATAGTTATAAAAACTATTAATGCCGATACCAGTACTGATAATATTGGTACCTTTCATGAACTCAGAATTATTTGTGGAGGGCTCAGCAGAAGGGGGCATAGTTGTCTCTTGCCCAAACGCAGCAAAAGATATACCTATAAGTAGCGCCGTAAATAACCGGATTATGATTTTATTTGCTTTCATAGCTCATTGTTTATTGTTTTCACTCTGTTTTTTCCGTTTCATATTGTAAAGCTATATGCCGGATATAAAAACTATTATGGATTTTCGATAAATCAATAGATAATTTATTTGAAAGAATGACAACGACGGATAAAAAATAATTTAATTATACCCTATTAATTTTATGCAATTAAAGCGGATAAAAATTGTATTTAATATACATAGAGGGATAACATAGTTTTACCTTTAATTTTTTTGCACTCACAGAAATATTGCAGGTATAGCTTATTTTGACACATACCTTTGTTTTCAGGTTTGAATTAGTTCTAATCTTAAAAACAGAAAGCTATCAGTGATTCCAGAGTTGTTTCTTGATTCGTTAATACTTAGGCCTTTAAACAATTAAAATCTAATTATCATGAAAACGAATGTAAAAATATTGACAGCAATTTTTATTGGTTGCAGTTTAGTGTTGTCAGACTCATGCAAAAAGAGTGATAATGGCGCTGCACCTTCAAGTGCAACATATAATATGTATATGACCGATTCTCCGGGAGACTACGAAGCAGTATATGTTAATATTGTTGGAGCGCAGGCTTTTTCTAACGGGGGCTGGGTAAACTTAAACGTAAATGCAGGGATTTATAATTTACTGAGCCTCTCGAATGGAAAGGATACAATAATTGCAACGGGCGCAGTGGCAGCGGGTAACGTAACACAGGTAAGATTGATTTTAGGGGCTACAGGTAATACTGTAGTAACCGATAACGGGACTTTTACACTTTCAACTTCGAGCACCGAACAGGGAGGTTTAACGCTGCAAGTACAATCTCAAGTGGCTGCAGGTACTACCTACAACCTTACAATTGACTTTGATGCAGGTATGTCAGTGGTTTACAATAGTAATAATACATATACGCTTAAACCTGTTCTACGCGTTATTGTTCCGCCGGTAAATGGCTCTATAAGCGGAACAATAACCCCTGTTAGCGCACAAGCTGCAGTATTGGCAATATCGGCAAGTTCAGACAGCACTTTTTCTTTTTCCAGTACATTATCTGGCAATTTTATGGTTCAAGGACTTTCATCGGGAGTATATCAGGTGGTTATTATACCGAAGCCTCCGTTTTCAATTAAGACTTATACGGGGGTAATGGTAAACCAAGGATATGCAACGAGTATGGGCACTATAACATTTAATTAACTCTCCTTTGAGCACTATTTTAAAAGCTCCGCAGAAATGCGGGGCTTTTTTAATTAGCAAAACCTATAACTTTTCACATGGTAATTCAGCTTGTTAACAACATGTTTTATGAGATTCATCGAATTTTAATATTGTTAATTCTTCACAGGCAATAACTTTACTTAAAAGAAGAAAAGCTTTATGAATAAAAATATTACTAAACCCAAAAACAATGAAAACTATACTGGTTCCCACCGATTTTTCAGAAGTTGCCGAGAATGCAGCAAAGTATGCTATGGAATTGGCAAGTTTCTATGAAAAGGCTAAAGTGATTTTCTTTCACGCCTATTCAGTTGCATTACCAATTACAGATGTACCCATTATGCCATCACCCTATGATGAAATGGAGAAAGAATGTGACAGGCTAATCAAAAGTTTTGATGAAAAACTCAGGAAAATTTATAGGAATATAGAAACAGAATTAGTAATCAGGCCTGGTTTTGTTGTTGATGAAATATTGTATTTGCTTGAGAAGCAAAATATCGACCTGGTTGTTATGGGAGTAAACGGAGCAGGTGAAAAAGAGAGTGTTTTTGGAAATGCTGCCACTTCAGTAATGAGAGCAGCAAAACAGCCGGTCTTTATCATTCCTAAAGAAGCAAGGTTCAGGAAACCTGAGAAGGTTGCTTTTGGGTGCGACTATACTGCTATAGTACCGGATAGTGTTACGGAAAAAATAAAAGACTTTGCTAAGGTATTTCATGCGAAAATTTTGATTTTTGACATGCTGAAAAAAGCAGAGTTAATTACCTATGAAAAAGCTGTTGCAGAGATTAATCTTGAAAATTCCCTTGACGATGTTCCGCATTCGCTGTATTTTCCATCGGGCGATAATTTGTCTGAGGATATTAACTCTTTTGTTAAAATAAATGATGCGGATATATTAATAATGATGCCGCATAACTACTCATTTTTACAAGGCCTGTTTCATCACAGTAATACGAAAACTATGGCGTTCCGTACCCATATACCATTGCTTAGTATTCATGAATAGAGCTAAGGAATTAAAATTAATGACTATTAGTCATGCCAAGGACAAAGATACATGAGCATAAAAATGGTGTCACTGGAATTGACCTTAAAAAAGTTGAAATAAGGCGTTTGCAAGTAAGTGATTATCTCGGGCTTGCTGATTCAATGGTAGAAGCTTATAAAAATTGGCATGGTTCCTTATGGTCGAAAGATGATATAAAGAAACTTGTTGATATTTTTCCTGAAGGGCAACTGGTAGTTTTGGTAAATGATAAGGTTGTTGGTATTGCTCTTTCTATAATTGTGAACTACGATGATTTCGGGGATGATCACACATATAAACAAATTACAGGCTACTTCACATTCCAGACACATAACCCGGAGGGTAATGTATTATATGGTATAGAGGTTTTTGTGCATCCCGATTACCGGGGGTTAAGGTTGGCCAGGCGGTTATACGATGCTCGTAAAGAGCTTTGTGAAAAAATGAACCTGAAATCAATTTTATTTGGGGGGAGAATACCTAATTATGCTTCTTATTCAAATACGCTAAACCCCAGGCAATATATCGAAAAAGTGAAAATAAAGGAGATTTATGACCCGGTGCTTAGCTTTCAGTTATCCAATGAATTCCATGTAAGAAAACTATTAAGCAATTATATGCCGGGAGATGAAGAGTCTAAAGAGTATGCCACGTTGATGGAATGGAATAATGTCCTGTATGCCTATAAGAGCAAGTTCTTTATAGGGAGAAAAAGTAATGTAAGAATAGGCTTGGTGCAATGGCAGATGCGTAGTTTCAAGACATTTGATATGCTTTGTGAACAAATAGAGTTTTTTATGGACACTGTGGCAGGATATAAATCTGATTTTATTCTTTTCCCAGAACTATTCAATGCTCCTCTTATGTCTGAATTTAACAGTCAATCGCAAGCTGAGGCTATAAGAAGCCTAACATCATATACTGAATTGCTACGTGATAAATTTATCAATTATGCCATTACTTTCAATGTTAATATTATTACCGGCAGTATGCCATTTATAAAAAAGGGGCAGCTCTATAATGTAGGTTATCTTTGCCGCAGGGATGGTTCTATAGAGAGATATACTAAAATACATGTAACTCCCAATGAAGTAAATGCCTGGGGAATAGTTGGCGGGAATAAGTTAAAAGTATATGATACAGATTCAGGAAAAATAGGGATATTGGTTTGTTATGATGTGGAATTCCCTGAATTGGCAAGGTTATTAGCGCTGCAAGGCATGGAAATATTATTCGTGCCTTTTCTTACTGATACCCAGAATGCATTCACCCGTGTGAAATGTTGCGCCCAGGCAAGGGCTATAGAAAACGAATGTTTTGTGGCTATTGCGGGTTGTGTTGGTAATCTTCCGAAAGTTCATAATATGGATATTCAGTACGCACAATCAGCAGTATTTACACCGGCAGATTTTGCTTTTCCTACCAATGGCATTAAAGCTGAAGCAACGCCCAATTCTGAAGCAGTTCTTATTGCTGACCTGGAGCTTGACCTGCTGAAAAAGATGCGCATGCATGGAAGTGTACACAACCTTCTTGACAGGCGAAATGACGTATATGAATTAAGACAACTTAAACCAAATGGAAGATTGGAATTACTTCGAGAACATGCAAAAAAGGAGGGTTATATTTTTAGTGTTATAAACCCCGAAACATTAAAGGATTAATATTTAGTCCAATCAATCCGGTAATTAATGAAGACCTAATATATTTCTTAACCCCCCATATTATATACTTGCCGATAGTTTAGTTTGGTTCGCCGAATATGTAGAACAGTAAATATGATACTTCTTATATTTGAAAAAGTAATAGTCAAATACTAGATGATTTTTCCAAATAGGTAGATTTGGAAAGCAGTATGGTTCTCCAAGAACCAGAGGCGCTTTGAGTGGTGGCGCCGGGGAAGGTGGTTTAGGCCACCTTTCTTTTTCTACTAACCTTGACAGACGTCTTTCCAGTCAAATGCCGATACAGGCCGATTCGCCGGCATATTGCCGATGCAATTTTGGCTCGAAACGGCGCGAAAGATGGAAAGAAAAGCCCCAGATCAAAAAACACTAAACAACTTCCAATAGTTAAATAACATTAATAGTAAAATAAAGGTTAATGTATTGGCCGTAAGAAGCCATTTAGAAAATACAGTCCAAAGGTCCTTCCGCCAGACACGAAAAGTAAAATAAATAATGGGAAGGAAAATAATAGCTAATGTAACGGGTATATAAGCCGACAGATTAATTAAAGAAAAACCTTGTCCAATCTTATACGGTGTATCAAAATAATAAATAGGTTCGTTTCTTAAGAGTATGATCATATAGTAGAACATAATTGAACTAAGTACGAACAAGCCAAGTTTTAAAGTATTGCTATTATGGCCAGTGTGAAGGGTGGAGTTTTTGGCAATTTTCTTGAGATATGAGATAAGGAAGAATAATGAGGAAAATAAGAATAATCCTGAGCATGAAATAAGAAACAATAAAATTGCCGTACTGTTGGCGGGCGTTTTATAATGGGTAAATTTAATGTACTCTTTATTTTGAGGGAATAATGTCGGGATTGAATATATATGATACCCTTTTGCTAATTCATGTTTTAAATCGAATCTGATGCTTTGGGAATAGTGATGATAAAAATAAAGATAAACAATATCTTCATTAAGGTCGTAAATGGTGGTATAAAGTGTACCATCACCAATTTTACTTCTGCAAACATGCATAGTGTCCATCATACCAGTACAAAAATTGATACTGGTATCCATTTTATTAGCTAAAAATTTCCTTCCTTTCTTATAACGCTCAATTGTTACACTATTTAAATCTCTTACTTGTGAAGGACAGAAATTAGATAGAACATACTTACTGTCATTTCCCATGATTAGAGTATCGGCCTCAACAACAAGGTATTTTCCATCCTTATCTATAAACCAAAGCATAACTCCGTTTAGCGGACTTAAGTCGTAGTGGCTTAGTAGTGTATATGCTTCATTTATGTTCTTACAAGATAGCATTACTTTTTTCATATTATAACTTTCAGTCCAGTTTTTCTTGGCAGACTGGTCTCTAAGGTTGCGTTGGGGTACGTCAAAACCATCGTAGGTTAGCCCATATTCATTCATGCCTCCTTGGGGGCAGGCCGTATCATACCCCACATAAACAGCACCGTATTTGCCGTTATTTCCATTCTCAAACCATATTTCAGGTTTTAATCTCCGTGAATCTTCATTATTTCCCACTATGGTTTTTCCTTGGAAAGTAATTTTAAACATACTGCAGGCAGAAACTACATTCGTTAACATGGTGATTGTTATTATAACAAAGTGTATTTTGTGTAGAAAGAGATTTTTCATTATGAAGAATGAGTAATAATAAACTTTAAATGTAATATAAACTCGTTAAACTAAGATAACCTCAATCAACATTGACCAACGTCTTTCCTCTAAATGCCGATGTAATTTTGGCGCGAAACGGCTCCAAACGGCAGGAAGAAAAGTCCCTAAAGCTTGAAAAAGTGCAAAAAGGCGCGACATGGCGCCTTTTTTGAGGTCCCGAGCGGATTAGAGCCTTGTCTCACAAGCCATTCGTAACCAATTAATTGCAACAAAGATACAATTTTCGCCGATGTATTGCCGATGCGTTTGACCTGTTTGTAATGGTAGCAAGCCTTTCGGGCTGTTTTTTTTATGGGGTACAAATCCGAGAAGGATTTGGCTTTTTATAGGTAACCTCGTTCAACATTGACTGAGGTCTAAACTAATAATCTTGTAGAAAATTTTAAAGAATATGCTGTTTTGTCTCTACTATAGCTACTCACCGCAATCAAATAATGTATATTTGTCCTGCGGGGCAGTCATCTGAGTGGTGGTGATTAAGCTTTTATCAATTAAGAGTAATGCCCCGCATTTTTTACCTATATCGGAAATATTATTTTAAATGAAGCATGAATTTATTGGGGAGCCAATACGTTTAGCATCCCGTATATGCGAGATTACAGTGAGGTTAATTCCTGAAAATGCAATTGAAATTGACGCTATTGAGAACTTAGAAATTACTAAGATTGAAAGCTCATTAATTAATAATTACCTCCTTTCTAATATTTTAAATTGGCCTATCCTAAGTATTAAAAGCCAAAAAGGGAAAGTATTCAAATTAAAGGCTGTAAATATTTAACGGCCAGAAAATTGAAAAGTACTAACTCTGAGTATATCATGAATTCATTTAGGGTCATACATCCTTATTTAACAAAGTCTGTTGTAAATTTTTCAGGAAACTGTTTCGTAATACCAGCAGAAAATACATCTGCCATTATTAATATTTCAGTCTGTATTTTGTGAAAAGCAAGAACATCAGCATCATAATTCATATTGATACGCTGTTCTGCTTCATCGGTAGTTATTTTAAGGTGGTCTTTCATCATCATTTTCATATCCTCCAATGACAAATTTGGATTCACTTTACATAGAAATTCAGAAAGGTCATCCGCATTAGCATACCATATTTTATTTGCTTTCTCAAACGAAACTTTATCTCCGGCTTTTGCAGCTTTAACTACCTCGGCTGACGTATTTATATGAATATACAGAAGCTTTGTTAATTCATTCCCATATTCCTCTCCATAATATGGTTTAAAGGCATTACCAATATCAACCTGATTCTGAAGAAGGCGTTTAACCGCCTGGTCTGTCCCGGGAAGCCCGTCTGTAAGACACAGAATAACATTGCGAGTCCATATAACATGGTCTTCCCAAAGTTTTCTCATGTTTGTTTTAAGTATACATGCGCTTTGTGTTGCAACTGAATTTTTATCATCCATTTTCGGTTGTTTGCATGAAAGGCTGGAGATAATAATCATTATTGCCAATGTAAGTGAAAATAATAGGGATGATTTTTTCATTTTGTTTATTAATAAGGTAATAATTAGGCCTCAAAGATTGGAGTTGCTTACTCCTTAAGTATTACGGGTTTATCTGAAAGACTTGTATAATTCACACGTTATTCTCTGTGCCTGACTTTTATATAAAAAAAGACAGGCTTTGAAACCTCTCCTTTTTTATTGCCGCTTAAATGATTTCGTATTATATCTCAAATACTCCTTCGTCCATTTAATCGGAGAGAACTTAAACTTTTTCTGTCTTACAATTCTTGATAAGGTCAATAACTTCTTCATTGCTCTTGTTTAACCTGGTTTCTATCCTGGTGAGCATTTCAGTTTCTTTACCACTTTCGTACTTCAGGTCTGCATCAGTCAACTTTGGGAATTTTGCTTTAAGTTGTTTTGATTGTGCATCCCAGTTGCCGGTAATCTTAAAGGCCGCTGTGTTTTTGTTTTGTGTCTTTTCCATTTTGTTTAGTTTAAAATATTAAGAATTAATTATGGTACAAAGGTATGCAGCTTTAAACCTACTGCTATTACATAACTTTATTTATATGTTACGTTAAACACATATCTTGATTCAAACGCTTCTTTGATGATAGATTTTCTATTGATATGCAAATTTGCCAATTGCTTTTCTATAGTGTCCATCATTGGCGGAGGCCCGTATAAATAAAATATTTTTTTCAATTAAGAGCCAGATAATTGATAAGCAAAATCAGATTATTGAAATACTGATAGCACAAGCAAACAAAAATATCAAAAGGAAATTTAAACATAGATTTTAAAATATCTTATTTCTTAAGATAGTCGCATATAATTTCACCTGTATTTATGGTCAGGTCACAAATGATATGCTGTGCTGAAACGATTTCGTGTATGGGCAGCATGTGAAAAGGTGCAAGCGCGTGGGGAATGATATGCAGTGCACCGGGTGCCGACCATGCCTCATGAATTACAATTTCAGTTTCTACTATCCTTATCAGTTGGCATATAGCCAACGAGCCATCAGGTGCAGGGATTGATTTAAGCGTGAAAATCGGTAAATGGAAGTTCTTTATAACTTTCTCCTTATCTAATCTGGTGAATTTGTAACCCATAGTCGCCATTGCAACTCTTTCTGTGCCATAGTTAACGGTGCCTACCATAGTATCACCATCCACTCTCAGTTCGGGGTATCCAAGTTTTTTTGCGAATCCAAGCATTTCGCGACCAAAACCAATGGCTTCCATATTTGGAACCATGAGCAGATGCATAAAATTCCCTACTTCGCCCTTGTGATGAACCGTTATTAATTGTTCACTCTCATAAAAAGTGCCACACCCCGGCACATCATGCATTTTAATAACCTGAAATTTTACAATAGGCTCAACTATTTCGAGCGGTTCAGGTACCCATTTACGTAGCAGGTCAATATCGGTTTTATAGGCTATGCTTAAAATCTCGCGCTTATAAAACTGTAGCGGAGGCCTGTTAAAAGCCGGTGATACTAACGGCATTCCAAATGCCGTTTCAATAATCGTTTTTTTATCCATATTATTCTATAACTTCATGTTGCTTTTTAAATGAGAACTCAGCAGTTGTTTTTTTTCCTATTGAGTCATAATTATCTTTAAGCCATAGGGCAGCTTCTTCCCTTCCCTTGTTTCTAAGTAGATTTAAAAAATCCCAAGATGTGTTTGACTTGCTTGAAACGTCAAACTCTTCGAGTGTACTATCGGCACAAATAACATGATAGTTTATCTTCCGTAATTGCCCTCCCATATCATATCCATCCGCCAGCAACTTGTTCTTGAATTCTATCAACCATAGTTCTGCTATCAGGCTGGAGTTAAAACTCAGTTCATTGATGCGATGAAGAATTTCATCGGCTTTTTTGGGAGTCCTTTTAATTTGAAAAGGATTTGTTTGAACAAGAAGAATATCATTTGTATCAGTACCACGTATAAGTGGATACATTGGAGGGTTTCCCAAATAACCGCCATCCCAGTAATATTCATTATCCACTTTTACTGCTTTAAATAATAAGGGAAGGCAAGCTGATGCCAGCATTGTATCTGCGCTAACATTATTAAGAGTAAATATTTTTGCCTCTCCAGTTCTCACATTGGTTGCACAGGTAAATAGTTTCATTTTGCTCTCTTTCAGTGCCTTAAAGTCTATCAGGTCGACTAAAATATCCCTCAATGGGTTCATATTTAATGGGTTCCACTGGTATGGAGAGAGAAAGTTACTCATTACATTGAAAAAATTATACCCAGCTGAGAATTCCATATTACCGGCTGAGAGCATTTTATCAATTATGCTGGGTTGTATTGGTGAATAAATAGATTCTTGTGAAACTCTTTCCCAAAAAGCTTTTAATAAATCTATAGCGCCATGTTTTCCGTTTTTATGATAACCATATACCGCAATACCTGCATTTATAGCCCCTGCACTGGTTCCGCAAATGCCGCTTATGTTAAATACATCTTCTTCAAAAAGCTTCTCTAATACGCCCCATGTAAAGGCCCCATGTGAACCACCTCCTTGTAAAGCAAGAGTTAGCTCTTTTTTATTCTTTTTCATACGTTAATTTATCAATGAGCAGTCCAACCTCCATCAATAGAAAGTGCCGCACCTGTTATCATATTAGCATTACTACCTGCCAGGAAAACCGCTAAAGCTGCAACAGCTTCAATATCTACAAATTCTTTAATAGCCTGTGGAGCCAGCATAATATCGCTTACCACTTTTTCTTTTGATATTCCATGAGCCTTTGCCTGGTCTTCTATTTGTTTATCAACTAAAGGTGTTTTTACATATCCTGGACAGATTGAATTTGCAGTTATTCCGAATGCAGCCCCTTCTAACGCTAAAACTTTAGTGAGTCCCACCAGGCCATGTTTTGCGGCAACATAAGCCGATTTGAATTCAGATGCCACCAAGCCATGCGCTGAAGCAATATTGATTATTCTGCCGAATTTTTGTTCTTTCATTCCTTTCCAAACTGTTTTTGAAGTATGAAACGAAGCGGAAAGGTTAATTCCTATAATAGCATCCCATTTGGCATCGGGAAAATCTTCGATAGGTGAAACATACTGAATGCCTGCATCATTTATCAATACATCAATACTCCCGAATTTATCTTCCCCAGCTTTAACCATAGCAATTATTTCATCTGCTTTCAATACGTTGGCAGAAGAATAAATTGTACCCACTTTGAATTCTTTACCTACTTCTGTTGCAATGTCAGGTCCTTCTTTTTCAAGCCCGTTAAATATAATATTATGGCCATTTTTTGCAAAGGCCTTTGCAATTCCAAGCCCTATTCCGCTTGTGCTGCCTGTTATTAAAACAGTTAATGTCTTTTTTGGGGTTACCATGCCTTTTTGGACTTCAAGTAATGGCTCCTTGGTTTTTATTGTAGTCATATTTTGGGATTTAATTTTAATGAATTTTCAAGGAACAAAACTGAATGTATTGCTCTTGTTAAGTGTTATACAAATCCTTGAAAATGTTACAATTTTTACACATAGAATAGTATTATGTTTATAATGACACCCTACAGTCTATATAAAAATGCCTCTTAATGAGATCTAAGCACTTTAAATAGGGCAGGAGGCTAAGGTCGCCTTTTTAGTTCAGGCAATGATTAATGTGTGAATTATACAACTTATTAACTCAAAATTGTAATAGGCAGTAGAATTGACAATCTCACATTTGCACCGTGAAAATGATTTCACAAATAAACAATAAAACAATATGTTTTACAATAATTATTTTGGCGGCATGCACTTCTTTTGGTGGGTATTTTGGGTAATGATGCTTATCTGGGTATTTGCAATTCCTTATAATATTCCGGGTCAACGGTTTAAGGTTGATTCTCCTCTTGACACTTTAAAAAAGAGACTTGCTTCCGGGCAAATCACTACCGAGCAATACCAGGAAATGAAGAAAACCCTTGAAATAGATTAATTTATCAGAATACAATTTAAACTTAAAAAAATAATCATGAAAAACACAATATCAAAACAATCCGAAACACTGAAGAAAAGTATAGACACTGTTTCCCAAAATTCCAAAGAGAGCATCAAATCTGTAATTGAATCAACTGCAAAGCAGTTTGATTCAGCTATCGAGAGTAATAAAAAAACATTCGATTCAATCAGTAAACTGCTTTATGAAAAAGAAATGGATCCTTCTATTGTAAGTTCTTTCAAATCGAATTTCGGCAAAAGCATTAAATTATCAGAAGATGCAATTGATTCTGTTATTGATTCTCATACCAGCCGGATTGAGCTTTCGATTGATTTCACAACTAAGTTCATGGACATTATTAAGAATGAGGACCTCAGTACTGCTGAAGGGAGAGATAAATTAGTGACATTGGTAAAGGAAAACTTTGAACAATCAACAGAACTCTCCATGCACAACATGGAAAAGATTATTGCTGTTTATAACGACCATCTTAACCATGCGTTAAATTTCAACAAGAAATTTGCGGATAACATAAATTCTCAAATTATATCGATGTTCAAGCTCCAAAAGAAAAGCATTGACAATTTCTTCGATATGGATATGATAACTGAATGGTGGAAAAATGTAGGCGGAGAAAAAATTAATGCCTAAATAAAGTATGACAACCAACGGAACTATAAACGGGAAAGAGGGGTCAATTGACTCTTCCGCTGAAAATCAAAAACTCATTGAAATTCACAAAATAGCTGCAAAACATCACGAAGCAGCAGCAAAGTACCATAATGCAGCAGCAAAACTTCATGAAGCAGGAAATCATGAAAAAGCAGTAGAACTTACTCTTAATGCAAACAGGCATAGTTGGTTTGCACAAAAATATGAAATGGAAAATACAGAACAACAGGCATTGGTCAGGTACCACGATGATTTAATTTCCCATGTTTTGATTTGAGAATAGCTGATTTACTTAACTCTATAAATGATAATACTTTGGAATGTATTTAGATGATATAGAAAATATTTAAAATAAAAAATGGAATCCAAAGTAATTATTAATAGAGAGAAATCAAAAGAATTCAGCATAGGAGCATTAATTAGCGGAGTTGCCAGGATAAACCAAAAATTCATTCAAAACTATTTTAAGAATTATTCAGGGTACCAACACGATAATTATGATATAGAAAGAACTTATTCATCTTTCTGGGAAAAGTTATTCTCCGAACCGGAAGAAATGCAAAAGGTACAGAACTTCTATTTGGAATTTTTGGAAAAGCAACAGGCATTATGGAAGAATGTTTTTGTTGATCATTATTTGAACAAAGGGATTGTCGAACCATTCATTTCCCCAAAAAAAGGAGATAATCGTTTCCGTGCACCACAATGGAGTAAATCTGACTATTTTGATTTTCTTAAACAGAGCCATTTATTGACCGAACAACTGGCCTTACGGATTGTTGATGAGGTTGAAATTGGTGAACCCATAAGGCATAGGCTTGATTTTTATACCAAACAATATATCAATTTGCTTTCACCAGCCAATTTTCTTTTCACTAATCCTGAAGCACTTGAGTTAGCTGCGGAAACCAAAGGGAAAAGCCTGTGGTACGGGTTTGATAATTTCGTCAGGGATGTTGAAGGGGGAGGAATAACCCAGGTAGATAAATCAGCTTTTGAAGTGGGAAAGAATCTTGCCACTACTCCCGGTGCAGTAATATTCGAAAATGAACTTATGCAGTTAATTCAATATACACCAAGTACGAAAAGTGTATTTGAAGTACCGTTGCTCATTATCCCGCCGTGTATCAATAAATATTATATTCTCGACCTACATCCTGAAAATTCGTTTGTAAAATATTCGGTTGACCAGGGCTTTACCGTATTTATAGTTTCCTGGAAAAATCCCTCACCGGAAATCTCCGATCTGACTTTTGATGATTATGTGAATAAAGGCCCCCTGACAGCAATCGATATTGTAAAAGAAGTATCCGGAGCCTCTAAAATAAACGTATTAGGATATTGTGTGGGTGGAACATTACTTAGTGTTGCTGCTGCCATATTAGCAGTGCGCAAAAAGAATGTTATAAATACCTTGACATTCCTGGCTTCCATGGTTGATTTTTCTGACATTGGTCCTATGGGAGATGTTATTAATAAGTCATTGGTGAAGAAGTTTGAACGTGGCGAGTTACTTAGCGAAGGCCTGATGCATGGACATGATATGGAAAGGGCATTCAACCTGATCAGGGCAAAAGACCTGGTATGGGTTTATGCCGTTAATAATTACCTTGAGGGAATGCCTCCACAGGTTTCTGAAGTTATGTATTGGACCAATGACAATACAAATCTTCATGCCAACATGTACATTTATTACATAAAGCAAATGGTATATGAGAACAACCTGAGCCGGAAAAATGTGTTAACAATATGCGATACACTAATAGATATTGGCAAAATAGATGTTCCCGTGTTTGTTATCGCAATGCAAACAGATTACATTTCTCCTCCTGCTACAGTATTTGTAACTACTAAACTTGTTAGTGGCCCGGTTGAATTCATTCTGGGAGAATCGGGACATGTTATGGGCATTGCAAACCCGCCTTCTAAAAAGAAATACGGCCACTATCTTAACGGTAAATTAGGTAAAGGATATGATGAATGGCAGAAGACCGCCAAATTTCATGAAGGAAGTTGGTGGACTTCCTGGAGTGAAAAACTGGAGGCAAAATCCGGCAAACAAACCCCTTCGCCGAAATCACCTGGGAACAAAAAATATAAAAGGATAGAACCTGCTCCTGGCAGATATGTAAAAGAAAAATGTTAACCAAAATAATAAACGAATCTCAATTATAGCAATTAATAACACAACTCATTAAAACTAATTATTTATGAAAAATTCTGAAATCAAAGAAAATCTTGCTCCGGTTGACTTTATGGATGCAGCAACAAAAGAAACAATTTTGGATGGAGGCGTTAAAGGAAACAAAAGCAAAAACAGGTTAAAATACATATTTGAGCCAAAATCGGTTGCTGTAATTGGCGTATCGGCGACTCCTAATACTGTTGGGAATGCTGTTTTTTCGAACATACTTCAATCAAATTTCAAGGGGGTTATTTTTCCAGTGAACCCAAAGTATAGCAATATAATGGGTGTTAAAGCTTATAAAGATGTTTTATCTATCCCTGACGAAGTTGATATGGCTGTTATATGCATTCCGGCAAAAGCAGTCATAGCTGTTTTAAAGCAATGTGCTGAAAAGGGCGTTAAAGGAATAGTATTAATAACTGCGGGTTTTAAGGAAGTAGGGAAAGAGGGTAAGGCAATGGAGGATGAAATTATTGCAATTGCCAACAAACACAATATAGCTATAATTGGGCCTAATGTTTTAGGCGTAATTAATACACACAAGGATACCTGCCTGAATGCCAACTTTGCCTTAAAGATGCCTGATGCCGGCAGTGTAGCTCTAATATCACAAAGCGGGGCAATAGGTGTTGCCGCCCTGGATTATGCGTATCAACACGGTTTGGGTATTTCAAAGTTTGCCTCTATTGGAAATAAAGCTGTAATAGATGAAAGCGATGTACTTGAATATCTGATTGACGATGATGCGACTAAAATAATAACAATGTATGCCGAAGATATAAGCCACCCTGCCAGATTTTTTGAATTGGCGAAAAAAGCAAGTGCAAAACATAAGCCTATACTGGTTATAAAAACAGGAAGGTCTGTTCGTGGAGCCATCGCAACTCATTCTCACACCGGTGCACTATCAAGTTCTGATACTGCTTATGATGCTCTTTTTGCCCAATGCGGAGTTATACGGGTAGAAAAACTGGAAGAATTATTTGAGTATGCAAAGGGATTTACCAGTTTGGCACAGCCAAAGGGAAACCGTATAGCGGTAGTTACTAATGGTGGAGGGATGGGAGTTATTGCCACTGATGCAGCTGAGAGAAGCGGTCTTGAAATGACGACATTTGAACCGGGTACTGTAGAAACATTAAAAACTAAACTGCCGCCTACTGCAAGCCTCCGTAATCCCATAGATATAATTGGAGATGCCTCCGGACAAAGGATAAGCGACACTCTTTCAGTTATCGCAAAGGATAAAAATGTGGATGCTATAATCTTATCCATCTTACCAACATCGGAAACCGATATGAATGCAATAGTTGCCAACCTTTGTGAGTTTGCAAAAGCGAATCCTAAAATGCCAATTTTAGGGAACCTTCTGTCTTTAGAGGCAGAACCAGCTTTTGACCAAGTACTGAAAGAGGCAAATATTCCAAATTTTGATTTCCCTGAAACTGATATTCGTGTATTGGCAGCAATGGTTAAGTACTATGAATGGACAAAACAAACGCCAGACAAAGTAACAAAATTTGAAGCGAAGAAAGGCCAAGCGGAGGAAGTACTTAATATGGTAAAAAAGGAAAAGAGAACACACCTGTCAGAGCCTGAATCGTACAAGGTGTTAGAGGCTTATGGTTTGAAAGCAGTCGATTATCGTGTTGCAAAAGATTTGAAAGAAGCACTTGTTGCGGCTACCCAAATTGGTTATCCCGTTGTATTGAAAATAACTTCGCCGGATATAATGCATAAAATAGATGTTGGAGGAGTAAAAATAAACCTTAAAGATGAAACCGATTTGAAAAAAGCATTTAATGAAATCGTCGAAAGTGTCAAGAAAAATAAACCTGATGCTAAAATCCAGGGATATTTAGTACAAAAATATTTCACTGATAAAGGAATCGAAATAATTGTAGGTACAAATGCAATAAAAGGTTTTGGCTCTCTTATAATGTTTGGACTTGGCGGAACTTTTGTGGAACTATTCAAAGATGTTGCATTCCGCTTGGCTCCACTTACCAGAACAGATGCATTAAATATGATTAAAGGAACAAAAGGGTACCAGATATTGAAAGGTTACAGAGGACAACCTGCTTACGATATAGAATCTATTGTGGACTATCTTTTAAGGTTATCGCAACTGGTAACTGATTTTCCTGAAATAAATGAACTGGACATGAATCCTATTAAAGTTTTGGAAAAGGGAACAGTAATTATGGATGCAAAAGCCATCATTGAATAAGCTTGATTAATAACAACCAAATATATTGTATCATGAAAGCATTAGTTTATCACGGCCCCGGCAAAATGGCCTGGGAGGAAAAACCAAAACCCTTAGTTCAAAAGCCAACGGATGCAGTTGTGAAGATTCTAAAGACTACAATTTGCGGTACAGACCTCCATATAATGAAGGGCGACCTCCCCGCTGTTACAGATGGGAGAATTATTGGGCATGAAGGTGTTGGCATAATGGAAGAAGTTGGAAGCGCAGTAAGTAATTTTAAGAAAGGAGACCATGTTATCATTTCCTGTATTACATCATGTGGTAAGTGCGAATATTGTAAAAGAGGCATGTATTCCCACTGTAGTAATGGAGGTTGGATACTTGGTAACCTGATTGATGGAACACAAGCTGAATATGTTAGGATACCACATGCTGATAATAGCCTTTATCCTATTCCTGCGGGTTCAGACGAAGAGGCATTAGTTATGCTAAGTGATATTCTGCCAACGGGCTTCGAATGTGGTGTTCTAAACGGCAAAGTGAGCCCTGGTGATACCATTGCTATCGTAGGTGCAGGGCCAATAGGTATGGCTGTATTATTAACATCACAGTTCTATACCCCTTCAGAAATTATTGTAATTGATCTGGATGACAACCGTTTGGCTACCGCAAAAAAAATGGGGGCTACCCATGTTATTAATAGTAGTGATGGGAAAGCGGTAGAAAGTGTCATGAAACTGACAAACGGCAAAGGAGTTGATACTGCTATTGAAGCTGTTGGTGTACCTGCAACATTTGAGTTATGCGAAGCAATTGTTGACGCAGGCGGCCATATTGCCAACATAGGTGTTCATGGTAAAAGCGTTACACTCCACATGGAAACACTCTGGTCAAAGAATATAACCATCACAACCCGCCTTGTCGATACAGTTACTACGCCAATGTTATTTAAAACAGTTCAATCAAAAAAAATAGAACCTAAAAACCTAATTACTCACCATTTTAAACTGGACCAAATAGTTCAAGCGTATGATACGTTTGCTCATGCAGCAAGGGAAAATGCGCTAAAAGTTATTCTAACAGCATAAATTGAGGATTTAATTGGTTTCTGATTTTATGACAATTTATTTATCTAAAAACACAAACAATTATGAGCACATTTGAAATAAAAAGAATTCTTGTACCCGTTGATTTTTCCGGTACTGGTGAAAAGGTTATGGAGCAAGCTATTTTAATGGCTAAAAAGGCAAAAGCGACAATTACCCTGATAACTGTCCTTGAAGGGCCGTTGAGTAATGTCGGGCCGGATCTTTTTGGGTTATCAATTAATCATATAGAGAAGTATGAAGATGCGATAATGGATTGGGTCAAACAACACATGGAGGCGTTTAAGAGGAAATTAATTGCGGGTGGAGTTATTAAGGTTGATTATATTATTGAGAAGGGTTCTCCCTATAAGAAAATATTAACCACAGCCCAAAAAATTAAAGCTGACATTATTTTAATGGGTACGCATGGTGTTTCGGGGGTGCGGGAGTTTGTTATTGGCAGTAATACCTTCAGGGTTATAAGCGAATCCCCTTGCCCGGTTCTTTCAATACAGAAACATATTAAGAAAGCAGGCTTCAAAGAAATCCTTCTCCCTTTTCGTGATAAAGCGCACTCAAGAGAAAAGGTAGAATATGCCATAGGTATTGCTAATCTTTATGGGGCATCAATACATGTGTTAGGCATAAGTTATGATAAAGATCCTTCTGCCGTAAAAAAAATACAACTCGAAGCAGATCAGATAATTCGTATTATCAAGAAAGCAAGCGTAAATTGTACCGAAGAGGTCATAAAAGGTGACTATAAAGAAAAACTGATTCTTGAACATGCAAATAAGATAAAGGCTGATTTAATAATAGCCATGTCTGACCTGGATATAATTGAAATTTCTGAATTTATTTCAGGGCCGTTTATCCAACATTTAGTAAACCATTCTCGAATCCCTGTTCTAAGTATTCGCCCAAAATATAACCCGAATCCGATTCACGATGTTGGTGAAAATGTGGGTGATTGGTCGTTTTGGGGATAGTACCCATTATGACTTGTTGCTAAATAAATAACCAAGAAGAAATAAAATATTGTCATGAAAAAAAAGAAGGAAACACTGCATCATCTTTTTATAGAGTTAGTTAAGTTGCAAAAGGAAATAATATCATCCAAACTTAAGCTTCTTGTAATACTGGAAGGAAGGGATACAGCCGGTAAGGACGGAACAATTAAAACAATAATTACACATTTAAGTCCACGAGAAACAAGGGTAGTTGCATTAGGTAAGCCATCAGACCTACAGGAACATGAATGGTATTTCCAAAGGTATGCCGCTCATTTGCCCGCATCAGGTGAATTTGTGCTCTTTAATCGTAGTTGGTACAACCGTGCCGGTGTTGAAAAAGTAATGGGTTTTTGTAGTGACAAGCAATACAAATCATTTTTTAAAGAAGTTGAACTATTTGAAGACATGCTTGTAGATTCAGGTATAATTATCCAAAAGTATTATCTCGACATTGGTAAGGAAGAGCAAAAGAAAAGACTAAAGGATAGAGAAAAGGATCCTCTTAAGCAATGGAAAATCAGTCCAATCGATATGGTGGCACAAAAACATTGGAAAGATTATT
The DNA here is from genome assembly GCA_052325425.1 of Bacteroidia bacterium. Classification (GTDB taxonomy): domain Bacteria; phylum Bacteroidota; class Bacteroidia; order JABEUT01; family JABEUT01; genus JABEUT01. The sequence continues at coordinate 63,574 of JBKQUY010000050.1, forward strand.
CCAGTGCTCGCAATGAAATGCTCCGGAAGACTAACTTCAAACATGCACCCTGGTTTGTTGTAAATGCGGAGGATAAGAAAACCGCACATAATGCCATTATTTTCCATCTTCTGAAACAGATAAAATACCATAATAAAAATGAGAAATTATTGTCACATAGGAACGAATTAGTTTATCCCGCAACAACCAACAATATCAAGAAAAGACTTCTTTGATTTAGTAAATAATGGAGTCAGAAGCCGAGAAATATATTTTTAACCCTGAATTAGATAAATTAGTTTACCTGCTTATTGGAATTGCAGTTGTATGGTTCGTAGTGAAGGCTACTCAAAAATTTCTTTTCTCAAAAATCAAAGATAACGGTAATCACTACAGGGCCAAGAAACTTAGCGGATTTATCGGGTACCTTTTAATAATTCTTTTACTTGTTTTTATTTATGGCGATAAGCTGGGCAGGATTTCAGTTGCTTTAGGAGTTGCCAGCGCCGGAATCGCGTTTGCTCTACAAGAGGTAATTGCCTCGGTTGCCGGATGGGTAGCTATTATGCTGGGTGGATTCTATAAAACAGGAGATCGTATTCAATTAGGCGGGGTTAAAGGTGATGTAATGGATATAGGCGTTACAAGGACAACCATAATGGAAATTGGTCAATGGGTAGATGGAGATATGTACAATGGCAGGATTGTTTTTATAGCCAATAGTTTCATATTTAAAGAACCTGTATTCAATTACTCAGGTGATATGACTATCCTATGGGATGAAATTAAAATTCCAATTCAATACGGCAGTAATTACGAAAAAGCAAAGCAAATGTTTTTGAATATTGGAAAAGAAGTAGCGGGTGAAATGTCCCACAAACCGAGGGAACAATGGAATAAATTGCAAAATAAGTACAGGCTGGAAGATGCCCAAACAGAACCAATGGTTTCAATAATTATAAATGAAAGCTGGGTTCAATTTACTTTACGATATGTAGTACATTATAAAAAGAGAAGATTAATAAAAACTGAACTGTTTGCCCGCGTTTTAAAAGAAATAGACGCTACTAAAGGTGAGATTAAGATAGCCCAGGTGCCTTTAACATCCGGGGATTCCGGACAGCTGAAAAATTGAATATTTATCAAAACATGATGAATATCAGTTAAAGGTATGTATTTGAATCATTATTATTTGAAGTATGAAAAAGTATTTTGCATTCAATTATTTAAGCCTACAAGAACCTGATAAATGATATTTGATGCAGAACATAAAGGTAGTTCGGTAAACCACGGGAAGGTCATATCTGTCCGTGGCAGTGTCGTTGATGTATGGTTTGATAAGGATTTACCTGCCATTTACTCATTACTTCACTCGGGAAAAGATAAACAGATTGCCGTTGAAGTGTTATCCCAACTTGATAATCATAGTGTCCGTGGTATTGCTTTAACCCCTACACAGGGATTATCGCGCGGTATGGCAGTAGAATCAGAAGGGGAACAACTAAAAGTGCCTGTAGGGGGAAAAATCATTGGACGTATGTTCGATGTTTTCGGGAATACAATTGATCACCAGCCTCCATTACCTAAAGGGGAATGGCGTAATATTCATCAATCGCCTCTTCCATTGGCAAAACGATCTACAAAATCGGAAGTTTTTGAAACAGGTATTAAAATAATCGATGTGTTGATACCATTAGAACGAGGTGGAAAAGCCGGGTTATTTGGAGGAGCCGGAGTAGGCAAGACAGTATTGCTAACGGAGATGATTCATAATATGGTTGGGTACAATAAAGGGGTAAGTATGTTTTGTGGCATAGGTGAACGTTGTCGCGAGGGACATGAGTTATACCATGATATGAAAAAGGCAGGAATGCTGGAAAATATGGTAATGATGTTCGGTCAAATGAATGAACCGCCAGGTGCACGGTTTCGAGTTGGGCATGCTGCTTTGACAATGGCAGAATATTTTCGTGACGATGAACACCGTGATGTATTGTTATTAATTGATAATATTTTTCGCTTTATCCAGGCTGGAATGGAGGTGTCAGGATTAATGGGGCAAATGCCTTCTCGTTTAGGCTATCAACCAACATTGGGAACCGAATTGTCGAAACTGGAAGAACGAATTGCCAATACAGATGCAGGTGCCATTACTTCTATTCAGGCTGTTTATGTCCCGGCAGATGACTTAACTGACCCGGCTGCTGTACACACATTTTCTCATCTTTCAGCATCTATTGTGCTTTCCAGGAAAAGAGCAAGTCAGGGTCTATATCCAGCTATCGATTTATTACAATCGAATTCTAAAATGGCAACACCCGGAATTATTGGGGAAAGGCACTATAATCTGGTACAGCAAATTAGGCAGACCTTTGCACAGTATGAAGACCTTGAGGATATTATTGCAATGCTTGGGTTGGAGCAGTTATCGTCCAATGACCGAAAGCTGGTTAACCGTGCCAGGCGATTAGAAAGGTTTTTTACCCAACCATTTTTCACCACCGAGCAATTCAGTGGAATTAAAGGGAAAAGTGTTAGCCTGAAAGATGCTCTTGACGGTTGCGAACGGATTCTTTCAGATGAGTTTAAGGATTCACCTGAAAGTGCTTTTTATATGATTGGAAAGGTAGATGAAGCAAAAATAAATGCAAATGTTAAAGCACCCACAGGCTCAGATGCAAATGTGAAGCTTACTAAGAACGATGCTATTGCTAATATCATCAGTATGCTGCAATCTCCTGCCCGGAATGTTATTGCTGCACTACAGTCTGAAAGAACAAAATCACCTCAAATAGCTAAAGCAGTATTGGATAAAAAGAATAAACAAGTAATCAAATGATGGAAACTGCATTAATGCATTTAAAAGTCCTTCTTCCATTTCGTGTTTTCGCTGAAACACAGAATGTCAGTCGTATAGTTATGGAAACAAAAGATGGTTCGTATGGCCTATTACCACAGAGGCTTGATTGTGTAGCAGCTTTGATACCTGGTATTTTTACTTATGAAACAGAAGGTGAAGGTGTTCATTATTTAGCTGTGGATGAAGGTGTGCTTGTAAAGGCTGGTAAAGAAGTAATAGTGTCAGTTCGCAATGCTACTGGAGGTGCTGATCTTGGAAAGTTGCATGAATTGATAGAAAGAGAGTTCAAGAATCTTGATGAAAGTGAAAAAAGCGTTCGTTCAGTAATGATAAAACTGGAAAGTGGATTGATTCACAATTTAGAAAAATTCAGAGGAGAATGAAATCTGTAGATACAAATAATGAAAACTTGTTTAGCGAAGAGATTAGCGAAAGTGAGAAACGCAAACTTAAGGCCCAACGTGAAAATAAGCGTAGCGTTTGGTCGGGGTTTGGAGTGTTCGGAATGGTGGGTTGGTCAGTCGTGGTTCCAGTCCTGCTGGGAGTAGCATTAGGAATGTGGTTAGATAAAAATTATCCGCAATCATTTTCCTGGACATTAACAGTAATGATTTTAGGATTGATATGCGGTTGTCTGATTGCCTGGTATTGGGTATCCAAAGAAGACAGAGAAATACATCAGGATAAAGAATAAAGAGATGAATGATATAGTATATATGGCAGCAGCATTTGTGTGTGGTTTGGTTTTGGGAACACTATACTTTGGAGGTTTATGGCTTACTGTGAAAAAAGCTGTAACTTCAAAAATACCGGCTATATGGTTTTTAACCAGCTTCCTTTTCCGGGTAGGTGTTACATTAATTGGTTTTTATTACATATCTCAAAATAATTGGCAAAGACTTCTTATTTGCCTGGTTGGTTTTGTTGCTGCCCGTTATATTGTCTTGCGACTAACAAAACCAAATGAAGAAAAGCAAGTATTGTTGGAAAGGGAGGTCAGACATGAATCTTAGCCCCGACGAAACTGTTTTCTGGAAACATGGTTTTATAAATATAAACCTGACCATTGTTACTACGTGGGCACTAATGCTGATACTGGTCATTGTATCGGGTTTGATTACCCGAAGACTAAAAACTGATTTCCGTATTTCACGCTGGCAATGTGTACTTGAAATAATTGTAACAGGGATGAAGAGCCAAATCAAGGAAATTGGACTGGATAATCCTGAAAAATTCATCGGATTTATAGGAACACTCTTCCTGTTTATTCTATTTGCAAATATCTGCATTATTTTCCCCTGGTATCAGGCACCCACAGGTTCATTATCTACTACTACAGCGCTTGCTATCTGTGTATTTTTAGCGGTGCCATTTTTCGGTATTAAGGAAACGGGGGTATTGGGCTATTTAAAATCCTATCTCCAACCAACATTCATTATGTTGCCCTTCAATATTATCAGTGAACTTTCACGGACACTATCCTTAGCGGTAAGGCTGTTCGGTAATATTATGAGCGGGGGCTTGATAGTGAGTATATTATTAACTATAGTGCCTTTCATATTCCCAGTAATAATGACAATACTTGGCTTAATTATCGGAACTGTTCAGGCTTATATTTTCAGTATCCTGGCAACAGTTTACATAGCGGCAGCAACACAGAAATCTGAAAAAGTAAAAACAATTAACAGTAATTAAAAAAACATCATGGATAATTCAACTTTAGTCGCGGTAGTCTCAATAGTCACCGCAGGTATAACAACAGGAATCGGGGTCACGATGCCCGCATTAGGACAAGGAAAGTCCATTTCATCGGCATTAAGCTCAATGGCACAACAGCCAGATGCTGCTCAAACAATAACAAGGACTTTGTTTGTAGGATTGGCAATGATAGAATCACTTGCGATATACTGCTTTGTGATTTCTATGATTCTAATTTTTGCTAACCCGTTCTGGAATCATTTTATAGCTAAATAAGAACAATCAAATGAATATCAACTGGTTCACTGTAATAGCTCAGGTAATTAATTTCCTTCTTTTAGTGTGGTTGCTTAGGCGATTTCTTTATAAGCCGATCCTTAAGGCTATTGATGATCGTGAAAAGAATATTGCCGCTCAACTTAAAGATGCAGAGACAAAAAAGGCCGATGCTAAAAAGGAACAAGATGAATTTAAGCAGAAGAATGAAGATTTTGACAAGCAAAAGAATGAGTTGATGAATAAAGCTTTTACCGAAACAGGTTTGGAACGGCAAAGACTTCTTGAAGCTGCAAGGAATGAGGCTAATAAATTAAGCTCCAAGCTTTTAGAAATTTCAAAAGAAGCCCAGGAGAACATGAACCGCGAAATTTCCCAAAAGACACAACAGGAGGTTTTTGCAATTACGAGGAAAGCGCTTTCTGATCTTGCATCCCTTAGTTTAGAGGAACAATCGGTGAATGTTTTTATTAAACGGTTAGATGAATTAAAGGATAAGGAGAAGAAACAATTTATCTCTGCTTTCAAAACCAAATCCGGTCTTGTTCTTGTGCGAAGTGCCTTTGACTTACCCCCTAAGCAGCAGGATGAAATTAAAGGTTCGGTTAATAAAATACTGGAAACAGAATCACAGTTCCAATTTAAAACTGCCCCTGAATTAATCAGCGGCATTGAGCTCTCATCAAATGGTTATAAACTGGCATGGAGTATTTCGGAGTATCTTAATTCACTCGAAAAGAGCATTTCTGAAATGATAAAAGAAAAATCTAAGGCGGAAAAGGCGATAGAACCAGAAAAGAAGATAGAGCCAGAAACCAAATCAGAAGTTGCCACAGAAAAGAAAGTAGATTCTGAAATAAATACAGAACCGAAAAAAATAGTAGTAACCCCAGAAGTAAAAGTGGAGCCGGAAACAAAGACTGTACCGGAAAAGATAGCAAAACCTGAAATCAAAACAGAACTGGAAAAGACGGTTGAACCGGATAATAAATAATATGCCATCAAACGAGTTAAATAAAACCATAAGCGATACATTTAATCTACTGAACCAAGGCAGGGACGAGCATATTCTATCATTTACTCCAAAGGAAGTTGGCTATATTATAAGTGTTTCAGATGGAATCGTCAGAGTTTCAGGACTTCCAGGTGTGGGGTTTGAAGAATTATTAAAATTTCCCCACGATTTATATGGAATAGCCTTTAATATAGATGAGGATGAAATAGGCGTTATCCTTTTGGGTGAAGATTCCTTATTGAATGCAGGCGATGAAGTTGAGCGGACCGGCCGTATAATGGATATACCGGTTGGCAAAGCATTAATAGGAAGGGTGATTAATCCATTAGGAGAACCGATGGATGACAAAGGCTCTATTGCCTTTACTGAAAGGCTGCCTATCGAACGGCCTGCCCCTGCCATAATGGATCGGGCTATAGTTAATGTTCCGTTACAAACAGGTTTGAAAGTAGTTGATGCACTTATTCCAATTGGTCGCGGACAACGCGAGTTGATTTTAGGAGACAGGCAGACAGGAAAGACAGCCATTGCAATTGACACAATAATTAATCAGCATGATAAAAATGTGTTGTGTATTTATTGTGCCATTGGGCAGCGTGCATCTTCTGTCGCAAAAGTAATCGCAACACTGGCAGAAAAAAAGGCGATGGAATATACTGTTGTGGTTGTGACAGAAGGGAACAACTCTCCCGGATTAAAATATATCGCACCTTACTCTGCCACAAGCATTGCGGAATATTTCATAGAGCAAGGCAGGGATGTACTTATTATTTATGATGACCTTACACATCATGCACGTGCTTATCGTGAGCTTTCCCTGCTTCTCAGAAGGCCTCCCGGACGGGAAGCATTTCCGGGTGATATTTTTTACATACATTCAAGATTATTGGAAAGGGCTACACATCTCAGTGATGAGCTTGGAAAAGGGTCGCTTACGGCACTTCCAATTATTGAAACCGAATCTCAAAATATTTCAGCATATATCCCGACAAATCTTATCTCTATTACTGATGGACAGATCTACCTCTCTCCTAAACTGTTTGAATTAGGTATTTTGCCTGCTGTAGATGTTGGTAAATCTGTTTCGCGTGTCGGAAGTAAAGCTCAATTACCGGCGTATCGATCCATTGCAGACCTGAAATTGGAATATTCTCAATTTGAGGAATTAGAATCATTTTCCCGTTTTGGTACCCGGCTTGATGAACATACCCGTAAGATAATTGAGCATGGGAAAAGAATCCGTATTTGTCTTAAACAGCAGGAGCTTAAACCACTATCTGTTCCGGAACAAATTGTAATTCTATTTGCATTAACGAACGGACTTTTCGATAATATAGCGATTGAAAAGATGCAACAAGCCCAGGATACTTTGCTTAAGACCTGCGCTAATCTTCCTTCTGAAATCATCAAAGCATTATTTTCAGATAAAGAGTTGGCTCCCTCAGATAGTAAAATGATTCTTAAAATTGCCAGTGATACACTTGCTCCTTTTCTGGTTAAAGCTGAACCGGAAAAGAAGAGAGAGCCGGAGAAGAAACCAGAATCTGGCCTAAACAAAAAATAATGGATACATTAGAAAGTTTACGCAGGAAGATTGAAGGGGCAACAGACATAAAATCTGTTGTAAAAACCATGAAAGCAGTTGCAGCTTCAAACATTGGACAGTATGAGATGGCTGTTGGTTCACTTGGGGATTATTATAATAATGTTGCCATGGGTTTTGTAGCATATTTTAAATCCGAGAAAATTAATACTTCAGAAGAAAAGAAAGAACGAAGCAGTAATAAAGAAAAATTGATTTGTGCAATTGTTTTCGGATCAGACCAGGGCCTTGTTGGACAGTTTAATGATACACTTACCGATTTTGTATCTCAATCATTGAAAGCATTGCCTGGTAAAAAAGAAGTTTGGGCAGTTGGTGAAAGAGTTCAATCGCTTTTATCTGATACCGGTTTACATATTACAAAATCTTTTCCTGTTCCCAATTCAGTTAATGCTATTACCCCTCTTGTCGGGCAAATTTTGATTAAAAGTGAAGAAAGCCGTGAAAAAGAGAAAGTGAAGGAGTTTTATATCTTTCATAATCAGCCGAAATTAAGGGTTGGATATACACCCGTTATGCAGCGGTTATTGCCATTAGATGAAAAATGGAGACATACGTTTGATAAGCTTAAATGGCCTACAAAGGAATTACCCCAGGTTGCAGGAGAAATAAAGTCAACATTATTGACGCTCATCCGTGAATATCTGTTTGTTTCCTTGTTTAGAGCCTGCGCAGAGTCTTTATCCAGTGAAAACTCAAGCCGTTTAAACGCAATGCAACGAGCTGAAAAAAACATAGGAGAATTGCTTGATGGCCTTAATGACAAGTTCCGTCGTTTACGACAGAGTTCAATTGATGAAGAACTGTTTGACGTAGTATCAGGATCTGAAGCGCTTAAAATTGATAATCCCCATAAAATCAAATAACAATCTATATAAACACACTTAAAATCATGAAAGCACAAACAAAGAACACAAAATCTCTAAATTGGCAACAACAAATAAGGCAAATTGAGAAAGAAATTAAACCACTGAAAGATCAATTATTAAAGCCACATTTCACAAAATCGGCTGAACATGATTATGATATTAAGAGCCAGATTATTGACAAGCAAAATCAGATTATTGAAATACTGATAAAACAGACAGAAAATAAAATCAAAAAAGTGAAATTATCATAGCTTGATTAAACTTAACTTGTTGTTGAATTTATACTTATTTTACTGAAATGGGTAATCAAGCGGAAATAATAATCACCTTAGCTATTATAGGAATCGTGACTGTGTTATTAGTATTGAGAAACAGGAAGAAAATATTAAATGAGAAGCTAAATCAAAAGTTTCCTGAGCCATGGAGGGTATTTATTGAAAAGAGAGTGTTGTATTATACTAAATTAGATGATGCGGATAAGGAGTTGTTTGAAAAACGGATACAGCACTTTCTGGCTACAAAACACATAGAAGGAATAGATACTGATATTGACGACACCATTTGTTTGATGGTAGCCTGCAGTGCTGTTATACCAACCTTCGCGTTCCCACAATATAATTATCCACATGTTCAGACTGTCTTGATATATCCCAATAGTTTTGATGAGAAGTTTCAAACCCAAAGATATGAAGGCCATAAGGAGCTAATTATAGGAATGGTGGGAAACCGGTTTATGAATGGCACCATTATATTGTCTAAACCAGACCTGATTAAGGCTTTTGATGGGTTACCTCATAAGGAAAATGTTGGTATACATGAGTTTGTACACTTGCTTGACAAGGAAGATGGTATAATTGATGGCATTCCTGAATTATTGCTTGAACATCGTTTTGTCGGGCCATGGCTCCATGAAATAAAAAAAGAAATGAGCAAAATTGAAAAGGGGAAATCGGATATTAACCCCTATGCGCTTACAAGCAATGCAGAGTTCTTAGCTGTTGTAAGTGAGTACTTTTTTGATAACCCTGAAAAGTTTGAAAAGAGGCATCCTGAGCTTTATCATTTCATGTCGGTTATATTCAATAGCGAAAGAAGTTAATAAGGGTATGGATATTAAAGTTAAAGTATCTACATAGTAAATACTATTTTAAAGTTATGAATAAATATTCCTTGTGGGTGTATGTACTCTGTGACGCAATACTATCGACTAAAGAATAAGGTTCATTGTACGGCATCAGTTTTAAATCTCTGTTACAAGACACATCCCTATCAATTGTCTGTATCGGAAGCAACAGTAATTAAGGACTGCATAACCAAAGCCGATAATTACTACATGCCGCTGTGTTCTTTGTATTATGGTTTGATAAGGAAAAGGAGGTTATTCTGCTCCCTGGCAACCTTCTATAAATATTCCTCGCTGATAATGGGTAGAAGAAGCAGACCTGTTAAAGAATTAGGCTCACACGCATTCAGGGCCTCAAGGGTATTTGAATACCTACACATAGATACCACATTTATATTGACGGAAAAGCAAGGTAGTCTGAGAGTGGCATTTGTAAAAGACAATAAATCCAAAGCCCTGCTGCATAAAGCGATTGTACCGGATGGAAAATCGAACTATATCCGCGACCTGCTGAAAGATACTTTCCAGATGTATGGCCTCCAACGGTCAACCCAACCCATCAATATTGTCAGCGATGGTGGCCCTGAGAATAAGGGAGAAGTGATAAAGTGGGTGGATAGATTTAAGAAAGACAAGGTTCTCAAGCTAACGGCAAAAGAGGACTTTGAGTATTCTAATAACATGGTTGAGAGCCTTAACCATATCTTTAAGAATGAATTTTTGCGCGAAAGAGTTATTCAAGACGAATTCAGTCTAAAGAAGCACCTTGAAGCATTCGACGAATATTATAACTGGAACAGGTATCCGATCGAACTTTATGGTTACGCACCAATGGAAGTAGTCAAAGGAAAAGTACCGGATAAGCACCGGTTTGCATACCGCATAAAAAGAGCCCAGAAAAAGAGGTACATAATCAATAAGTCTACAACTTACTGCGGGATTTGCAGGTGAAATCCAATAAAAGGGAGTCCATAAATTTGAACTGGACTTTTCTCAAACTTGAGAAAGGTCTATGATTTTTTTATTCCAGCTCTTGACAATGAGTGGGGCTTGGGAAATTGTTGCCATTTTACTCAGTTCGAATATTCGTAGAGTTTAATTATACTTTTCCGTAGAAAGTGAGCATGGTTGTGAAGTTGGCTTGTCTTGTGGATTTGGGTAGTTTTCCTTTGTGGTTAAATACTTTCTGAAACTTATAAGTTGAAATTCAGTCCGCTATACTAAAGATGAGATAAGAGAAATGCAAATATTTTTGCCTTTATTTTTTCAAAATGAAAATAATATCAACTAATCGTAACTTTAATTTCGGGTTCACGTTAAATTTTTTTCTGAATTCCCCCCCTTTAATTATTGGCATCTTTTGCATATTTTAGTAATTTTGTTCTTGCGGGGCAGCATCTTTGAGTGGTGGATGTTAAGCTTCTTTTCATTAAGGGGTCATGCTCCGCATTTTTTTCCACTCTAAAACAAATAAAAAACGATGAAAAGGAAATTTACACAGCAGGAGATTCATGAAGTAATGACTAAGTTCACAGGGATACTAAAAGAGGCTGATCTATTCAAGGAATGCAAAGAAATACTCTGGAACCCCATACTGCAAGTACCGGAATCCGATGTCACAAAAAAACTCAGCGGCAAATACAAGGTTAAGTATGAGGAATTATTAAAGAGCCTGAAATAACCACCATTCTACCCGTTCAGCGTCCCTTCATCGGCAAAGCTGTAATGGTCTTCATCGCAAACGATCACGTGGTCTATTACCTCTATCCTCAGAATTCTCCCGGCAGCCACAAGCTGCCTGGTGGTATTAATATCTGTGTTACTTGGCATTTTATTATTGCCCGGATGGTTATGTGAAATAATCAATGAACCGGCCGCCCTGTGCACAGCCATCCTGAATACTTCTCTCGGCTCAACTACCATACTGCCCAAACTGCCGAGGCTCACCATGTCAATGTATTTCACATGGTTTGAATGCGTAAGCCCTATTGCGAACAGTTGTTCCTGGTCACGCATAAACCCGTGTTCTTTGGCAAGTATGGTTCTTACCAGCTTTGCCACCGATTCTGAACCGTAAATTCTTATCTTCTTTTTGCGCTCGAGCTTTATCAGCATAGTATAAAGTTACCCGCTAAATTATTGGGAGCCATTCACAGGAAAAAATTAGCGTTCCAGGTTTTTTTCTCTCAAAGTAATTGGCCTATTTCGGGGTCAAAGACCCTTTTTTAGTCTAATACAAATGATGACAGACATTAAGAAATTCACTGCGGTATTTGAAAGGATAGCTCATAGCAAATCGGAAGATGAAGTATTTACGGATTTTCTTGATATGGTCATCTGCGCCCTGTCGGCAGGCAAGTATGAGGAAGAGTATTTATCCATCGTAAAAAGATATAAACTGGATGAAGTAAACTATTTCTGCGAGTTGTTTGCAGAACTTATCATCATAATGGATAATGACGGCAGCGGATTGAACGATTGCCTCGGTGAATTCTTCCAGAGCCATATAAGCAGAGGAAAGCATGGCCAATTTTTTACTCCGGTCCATGTGTCTGATTTCATGGCACAGATAATAATGGATGAGGATACAACAGCCTGTAAAACTATAATGGACCCATGCTGCGGCAGCGGCAGAATGCTGCTGAGCGCTGCAAAAGTGAACAGGAATAATTATTTCTTCGGCGCGGATCTTGACTATCGTTGTTGCAAAATGGCGGCGATAAATATGTGCCTGAACGGGTTACAGGGCGAAGTCGCCTGGATGAACAGCCTGTCATTGGAGCATTGGGGCGGATATGCCATCTTGCCTGCTCCGGCATCTATGCGTATTCCGGTAATAACCAGGCTGGCTGCCAATGAAGGGGTACTTAAGGCTACTGCGGCTTTTAGCAAAACCGGCAAGGAAAAGCAGGAACAGCCGCCAGTCCGGCAGAACAATATAATTACCATCACACAAACCAAACTTGAACTCTAAAACCATAATAAATGAGCGACTGTAAATGTGAAGGATGCGGGAACGGGTTGAACGCCGTGCTTTCAAAACAAAATGAGCTGATGAAGAAATATGGCTGGTTAATGCACTTTGTTATCCGGGATGAACAGTGCCCTTTCGGTATCAATATTCACACCCATGGTTTCCCGGAGAAGTTCAATCACCCCGACATGCAGATTTGCGCGCCCATAAGCCCAGGTGCTGCACAGGGCATAATGAATAATATCGTTAGGAGGCTCCAAAAACAAGAAGTGTTCAAGGCAAATAAAAAGTATAAGAATATTATTGAGGGGTTTCCGGTTCTCATCCGTTCCGCCAGGGAAGATGACAGGGAAGTTTTGCGCATTGTATTACCCGACAGGCACGGACACTTTAACTCTGACTTCTCCAAATCACAGGTAAAAGACATATCAAGATTAAACTAATAACCCAACCTATGAAAACAAACGCCGGCAACACCATGAAGTTCATAATATCAGCTTCCCTGCTATACAAGCACCTGCGCGTCTTAGCCGGAACGCACAACCCAACAACAGTTTTACCCATACTGGATTGCTTCCTGTTTAACCTGGACAAGGGTACACTGCAAATCACGGCATCTGACCTGGAGACAACCGTATCCGTTAAAATAGCGCTGGATTCAAAAGACTCGTTCAGCGCTGCCATCCATGTAAAGCCACTTATGGATATGCTGAAAGAACTGCCCAGAGACCAGGCGCTGACCATCCGCCTCAAAGCCGGTAATACAGATGTCGTAGAGATTAGCACCGATAACGGAAAATATACCCTGCCTGCATTCGATGAAGGAGATTTTCCCAAAACACCGGCGCGGAACGAAATAAACAGCATTGAACTGCCGGCAGGCTTCATTCTGAATGGGCTGAACAAAACAATGGTCGCTTTGGCAACCGATACGGTAAGGCCGGTCATGACCGGGGTGTACTTTGATATGGACAGAGAAAAACCCTGCCTGGTCGCAACGGATGCCCGCAGGCTTGTCAAGTACACGGGCAATGAACCCCTTGTCAATAAGATACTATCGTTTATTCTTGCCAAAAGAACCCTGAATATATTGAAAGGGCTATTGGAGAAAGGCGAACAGGTTCTTATCGGTTGCAATAAGACAAACGCATTCATTGAGTACAAGGAATACTTAATCGTAAGCCGGCTGATAGAGGGTAAATTTCCTGACTATGATACTGTAGTTCCCAAAGAAAACCCCTTTGAACTTGTGCCCGACAGGTTATCGCTTTTGAGCGCAGTCAGAAGGGTTGCCTTGTTCGCAAGGCATAACAACCCCACTATTGCTTTGAAGTTTACCGGGAAGTTCCTCTACCTGAGGGCAAGCGATACCGAATATGAGCGCAGTGCGGACGAGCACATAGAATGCGCCTATGCCGGTGAGAAAATGGAGATTGGCTTTAACGCGGATTTGCTTTCCGATATGTTGTCGAACGCTGAATCGGATGACATGCGCATAAGTTTTACCAGCCCCGTGAGGCCGGTGATATTTACTCCATCCCCTGAGGAAGAAAAGAAACTGAATGCCACATACCTTATGCTGCTAATGCCTTTAATAATATCCAATCAATAATACTCCAAACTTAAAATAATGATAACCATACACATAACATTTATTCCATCCAAAATTTCAGACCACTGGCTGGCAGACCCCGACGACCTGGCAGCGGAGCTAAGAAAGATAATGCCGGATGTGAAATCATATTCATCGCGCGGGTTTAAAACATACAAGTGGTACAAAATAGAAGATATTTTCAGGTGCTATAATTCTGAATTACCGGTTGATGCTGCAGGATTGACAATAATAGAGTTCAACATAATACCCAAAAACTTATGACTAAAAAGAAAAGCACTGAGCAGGAGCTAAAAAGATTCGACGGGCGCGAAGACGGGCTTGATCCGCGCTACATATTCAGTCTGACAGCAACGAAACTGTTATCAGAGGCACTTAAAGGCGAATTTGACCTCAAATACCTCGCAGGACGAGAGTTAGCTAACCGGGGGCTTGACAAGAACGGAAAATGGGTTGGGTTTCCCAAGGCAAAAGAAATTCACGGGATACGATAATATTTAAAATGAATAGCATGGATACGAAGAAAAGGAAACAGGCGAACAGGAAGCTTTATGAGAAAAGGCTGCTGGAAGCGATGTTCCCTATAACATCCCTCACCAGGACAGACCTGATGAACAAGGAAGTTGGTTTCACGAAGAAGCAGGCCCTACAGGTATCGGACGAGGAAATGCGGCGGATAGCGGGTAAGATGGCCGACGATTACTGCGGCCAGCTTTATTGGCCGTCACTAAAGGTACGGGCAACCCTGATAATAGATACCTCAATAACAATACCTAATTCTTCAACCAGGCATAACAATGATTAAAGTTATTATCAACAGGAAGATGACATTGGGCGAAAAGCTGCCGGTTATATCTCCACAGCAGGAAATCAAGGTGCTGGAATACCTTATAAGGCAACTTGAACTTGAAGAAAATTATGAAACCTGTGAGATAGCGTACAGGAGGATACAGTCATTAAAACAACAATCACAACCCTTAAAATGATACATCATGGTTCGTATTGAGAAAAACAAATTGATTATTGAATTCGATACACCCGACCCGGAGCAGTTTTATAAATACCTCTTGCGTGACATTCCAACCTGTGTACAGGCAATTACAGAAAGGGGGCTCGAAGAAAGAGATATGGAGTTACCTAACAGTCTTATGAACCTGCTTGAACTGTACAAAGCCATTCTGCCAACTGGGAAGCAAGTAGATAAGATGCTAAAGAAGGAGAAGTAGTTTATATTTTCCTCTTTGGTCCAGCCGGTAATTTGAAATCAAGAAGTTTGGAAGCCGGCACTTTCAGTGTACGCGCTATAAGGAATATAGTGCTCAGAGTTGAGTTAATCCTGTATGTTTCAATACGTGCCACCTGACTCAATGCTATGCCCGACTGGTAGGCAAGTTCTTCCTGGGTAAATCCCTGTTCCTTTCTTACTTTCTTGAGTTGCGCGGCGAAAGCCTTCAAGCCTGCTTCGTCGAAAAGCTGTTTCCGTACTTTTTTCTTCTTCTTCCCCGTTGGTTTCATGGCGCAAAAAGATAGATTTCAAGGAAGAATTATTATAGCACATGTGCCATATTATTATTATATTTGTATTACAATAACCATAAAACCAATTAGCTATGGGACTGATTAACAAGACGAACATTCACATCGAAAAGAACAAGACCAAGGAGGAACTTGAAGCTGAGATGAGAATAGCGGAAACTCAGGCTGACGCCTCCAAGTCCGCTGAACGCATTATCGCGGAGGCCAGGATAAAACAGGAACAGAAGGAAGATAAACTCAGCAGGCCATGGGCGCATGACGAGAACTTCTATTCCAACCTGGCGATTTCAGAGATTGTGTTCCCCGAAAATATCGAGAACACATATAAAACCATTGAGGCAATAATATCGAAGAAGAGAAAGGAACTGAAAGATTACATAGACAAGGAAATCAAAGCCAACGTAATGGAGTACGTTAAGTTCATGATATACGGATGGGTGCTCAGAATCCCTTCCATCATACAGGCCTTCGGCGGAACCCCTAAAATAGTCAACGACGTACGGCCTTCCCTGGATAAAATACAGGAAGGATTGAAGAAGTTGAAGCAGTTGGATAATTACGAAACCAATTACAACGCCCACCAGGTCAACACAGATGTAAAAGAACTGAATAGATACCTTGAAACAATACAATCTAAAACAAAGCAGGTTATGACAACGAAGGTCATATTAGCGGTAGTGTTTTGGGTTGCGCTGATTGTTTATTCAGAACTCTCCTCGCATCATCACGGTAGATAATCATTATCCAACATTTAATTCTGTCATCATGAAAACTTTAAAATTCCACATCGCGACAGGTTTCATCGCCGCATCAACATTTCTCAATGGGCAAATCATTAATACAATCGCAGGCGATGGTACAACCGGCTATACCAATGACGGGTATGCGGCTACCGGCGCAGAACTCAACAGTCCAAATGGAGTAGTGATTGATGGGTTAGGCAACATCTACATCGCTGATTTTGGAAATAACAGGGTGCGTAAAGTAAATACAGCCGGTATAATAACAACATTTGCCGGTAATGGTTCCACTGGTGACGCAGGAGATGGAGCCCAGGCAACCGCAGCCGAAGTTGGTGGAGCGTCTGCCTTGGCTATAGATAAGTCTGGGAATATTTACATAACAGGTACAGGGCTTGGCACGCGAGTGGTAAGCACATCCGGCATCATTACGACCTTAGCCGGCACGACAACTCTGACCGGTTTTACAGGTATTGCAGTAGATGGTTCAGGTGATGTTTACCTTGCGCAGGAGAGTTTTAGTCGTGTATATAAAATCAACGCAGGGGTTGCGAGTATATTCGCTGGCAATAGCACTGCCGGCTATTCCGGCGATGGTGGTCAAGCCTCCGCCGCTGAACTCGGTCAGCCTTACGGGGTAGCCGTGGATGGCTCAGGTAACATTTATATTGCAGATTACACGTATGGATGTATACGTAAAGTGAATAGTTCAGGAATTATCAGCACGTTCGCAGGGGGCAAAGGCAATGGATACTCTGGCGATGGAGGGCCGGCCACAGCCGCTGAGTTACACTATCCTTATGGGGTGACGACGGATGGAATAGGTGACGTGTTTATAGCTGACTATTATAATAACCGCATTCGTGAAATAAACATGTCGGATACAATTTTGACCATTGCTGGTACTGGCACGCCTGGATTTAGCGGTGACGGCGGACAAGCTACATCAGCCGAAATCAGTTACCCCAGAAGTGTGGCGCTTGACGCAGCCGGGAATATCTACATCGCGGATTGGGGTAATGTACGCATTCGTAAAATTTCTTCGACAGCCACAGGAATCAACGAAATTATTGAATCAGATAAAGTGAATGTATATCCTATCCCAAATGATGGTCAAATGAGCATACGCCTGAGTGGGAACGGTTATAACTCCATTCATATATATGATATGCTCGGCAGGGAAGTATATACACAGCTATTAGATGCAAGGGCAAACAATGCAAACGTAGAAGTCAATTTAGGCGCCAACGCCGAAGGAGCATATATCATGTGCGTACAAACGCATAATGGAGTTATCTATAAAAAGATATTAGTTACACATTAATCAGCCGGCTAATAGGTCAGTCAGCCGTTTCAAACTCGACCGGCCTCAACAAGTCAAACAGGCCGTTTATGTAATCAATAAACTTAGTGTAGAAATAACACTTCATTTTCTTACGGATAGCCGTCATTTGCGGAGAATCAAGCGCACAGTTACCCGCGCCGGACAGCGTACGCCCATCGGGTAAAAATAAATGCCATATTCCGTTCCTGGCAACAGTGATGCGCGTGCATCCTTTAATCTCGAACATGACCGATTGCTCGACAGTGTTTATACCGCACTTGTTAAAACTATCGCGCAGCCATTCGTATATGGCAATATCCTCAGCAACGTCGTGGGATATTTCTTCGCGGTAACAACGATTATAAAAAGGATTTCCAACCCCCATTAAAAAAATACCGTTCTTGAGTTGGAGGCTCCATAGTTCTTTCTGCAAGGAATAGAACTGCAAGATGTTACCCTCATACTCTAAGGTTGCATGTCCCTGCATTCTGTCGCAGTTCATCGTGTACACAGGCTCTCCAAAGCGCCATATCAGCCGGTCCTGGTAGTTATTCGGTTCATTCATAAAGGAAACGTTTTTATTTGCGCACATCTTATATATTCCGGCTCCCGCGCCATGTTTTGCAGCCTCTGAAAGCCCTGTCAGCAGGCCATTTTGCGCAAAGCGTTGGTAACCAATCCGTAAAAACTTTCCGGCATTTCCAGCGTTTCCGCCATACGGAAAAAGATACGGGCTACCTTTGTGTATATCCTTAAATAAGCCTGTTTACGGGGCTTTCAGAGGGTAGCATTCTAATAAATAACCAATAAAACAACAAACAAATGAAAAACGCAAATGCAAACCAGGAGAAAGTGCTGGACTACATCAAGGCAAATCCAGGCTCAACGATTGAAGCAATCACCGAAGGCGCCAATGTATCGAACCTGCTGGTAAGAAAGGCGGTGAAAGAATTACAAGAAGCCAAGCGCATTGAATCCAGCCAGGAAGACGGCGGGCTGAGCATCATCAACAAGGAGAAGGCAGCACCTGTGGAGACCGCGCCAGGCGCCGCCAAGCCGAATGCCCAGAAGGCGGCCGCCAAGCCATCAAAGAAAAATGAAGACGATGACCTTGGCCCAAAGCTTCCCAATGGCAGGGACAACTCGAAATTCAAGTTTGGCGAACACAGGAACCTGCATAAGGGTCGCCTGGTTCACCTGCTCATTAAAACCTACATTCAGCAGAACCCCAAAGTAACGCTGGCCAAGTTGCAGGAAGTATTCCACAGCGAGGAAATACAACCGCGCTTCGGCATAATAAATGAACTTGGCGCCGCGAGGAAGTTCAGCAAAAACAACGTGGACAGGTATTTCATCAAGAACGCCGAAGACATAATCAAACTGGCGGACGGCAAGAAGGTGGCTGTCT
This sequence comes from Bacteroidia bacterium, assembly GCA_052325425.1. Lineage (GTDB taxonomy): Bacteria > Bacteroidota > Bacteroidia > JABEUT01 > JABEUT01 > JABEUT01. The sequence continues at coordinate 82,591 of JBKQUY010000050.1, forward strand.
GCAACCAGTGGACGGCGGAGGGGATACAGAAGCTCCTGAAAGTAGTCGCCGCCCACCCAATCGGGTTCAAGGTGAAGGTTGAAGCAGCCGAGTAATCCGGTTGCCATGATGTGGAAGGGGGAAGCAACATTTTGCTTCCCCTTTTCCTTGAAGGAGAAGTACAAGTTATTTTAACCGATACCATAACAGCCAATGCCAAAAGACGCGCTTCAATATGTCAAAAGGGGGCTGATAAGCCGTTCAGACTTTGATTTCCTGGCAGAGCTCGACCCGTCCAAAACCCAAAAGTACCTGCTGTTTATAATAAAGTCATACCTGGCAGACACAGACCTCGATTTGCTCCGAAACCGGGTAACCGAATATGATACCCTGTTGAACAGGAATCAGCTTGACAGGAAAGACATAAACTCCTTCAGGACATTCCGGCAGCTTGATGAATACGTGCAAAAACACAACGGCATCAGGAGCGCCAATGAGCTTAAACGCGAAATAAAGAAAGAAGCTGAAATCATAATGGATACCGATAATCTTTTCATAGTCGTTCCCCAGAGCC
>JBKQUY010000051.1:0-102656 GCA_052325425.1 Bacteroidia bacterium
ACTTTAGTTGACTTTTTCAGTTGTAGAAGGATTATGCCAATTATAAGCACCAAAGTCTTGATAGAGTTGTGTGTTGTGCTGAATACCGTGTTGCTTACACCACTCAATCACTTTGGGGATTTCTTGCGCTGATTCTTTTGATAACACTGATTGTATTCTCAACTTATCACCCAATATTTGTTTTGCAAGCATAATCTTAGGCATTACGATGTCAAAATTTTTTCTGCCTCGGAATTCATTCCACTTTTCCTTTTCTACTGCATCAACTGAGATAACAAGAATGTGTCCAAATTCTTTGTACCGGCTTAAGAATGCCTCGTCAAGAAATCTTGCATTTGAAACTATTACCATTGGAACATCTAACTTTTTTGCTTCTTCGGCAATCAACATTACATCAGCTTTAAATAATAATGGTTCGCCGCCCGTTAAAGTAACCTGATATAAGTTATGATGAAGCTTTTTAAGGCAATTAATGAAATGAGAAATCATTAGATGTTGGCTTTGAGGTTCAGGCCTTTCCCAAATTCCGCATTTTGGGCAACGATCATTGCAAGCATTTGTAATCATGTATATTAGTTCGTTACCTTTTACACCGTAGAATCTTCTAATTGGTGTTTTATACCACCGGTAAATGCTCCATTCGATTGATTTGAATAAAACCAATGGAACCAACAGCCTTTTCTTTTCGATTCTTTTTACAAAAGGGCGCATTTCTCCGAGGTAATCAGTAATTACATGGGTTATGCCGGGCTGTTTGGATTTTAATCTATAGATTAGGCTCATACATATTACCTTTATAGATTGATTCTGATGCGTCCCACAATAATACAGTATGCCCCTCATAAACAGTGGCACTGGAACTCTTGTACTTCTTAAATAACTTCACAAATCGATTGAACCCAACAAACGAGTTCTTATAACCGTAGTCATGCCACAATTTTGCTGTAGGGCAAAACCCAATTTTATACTTACTTCGCAACCTTAAGCACAAGTCAACATCCTCACCTGCGGCAGTAGGGAATCGCTCATCAAAGTAAAACTGCTCAGCCACAGCCGATTTCATCCCGAAATTTAAAGAAGGCATATACCACAATTCCTTCTTCTCAGGCAACAACCACTTACCGTTTAAAGTTCCATTAATGTCATGATAGTAATCAAATATTGTTTTGCCCCAGGAATATGTCATTCCACCAATGGCTCCATATTCTGTATTGCTTAAAAATAAAACCATCTGTTCATTCCATTCTTGATCCAGAATACAATCATGGTCAGTAAATAGAAGATTTTGGGCATTAGTCTTTAGTGCTTTGTCAATAGCAATATTTCTTGCTTTTGCCGGCCCTCCATTTTCAGATAAAATTATGTGTTCGACGAAAGTATGATGTATTTTATATTTATACGGGCTCGCATCATCAACCACGTATACCTTGTCGAAGGGTTCTGTTTGATTTTGAATGCTATCCAGTAACCTATATAGGCAATCAATATCCCATTTTGTTCTAATGTAGCAGGGGATTATTAATACACTCATGTTTTTATATGAGACAAAGTGATGAAGATTGACGCCATTGTATTAGTTTTTTTCAAATGTTCCCGTGATAAAGTTTGTAGCCTTATTTTTATAGATACTATTGATTGAGGATAATGAAGTCTGTTTGGATAAGCATTCGGTTACTGCGTCAATAATTTCATCATGAGGTTTTAATGCTTGGGTCATTTTATGGAAATTACTGAAAGCATTTACTTGATAGGTTAATTCTTTGCAAATCACGCATAGGTGGAAAGACATGCTTACCGCATCACTATTCTCAGGCCCACGATAGATAAGCTGGTTTCTGGTGGGCATTAAATCATTTAAAGAAGCGTTAATATCTTCGTCATTATAACCAAGAGCCATAATAGAACTATAAATCACATCGGCTAATGCCCATTTTTCTAATCCAGTAATCTCTGTATCTACCTTATTAATCCTATCAACAAATGTTGGGATTATTAATTCCTTTACTTCCTGCATAATTTTTTCATAGGAATAAATCTGATCATAATGATATTCGTTCATGGTATATTTGTTTTTTACTTTGTTATAATTTGGCTTAAATGCTAATTAAACGTTCCTCTTCTATGCTTTGACCAGTCATATTCGACCATAAAGAAGCGTAATTAATAATTTTCCCATTGAATCCTGCAATTTTCAATAATAGCACGGCAATTAAGAAGCGCTGTCTTAATGCGACATGCAGCGCTTTTTGAAATAACTCATCTTCAGTTGCAGCCTTTATAAAACTACCATGAAGCAGAGGATTACGGTCTTTAAGAATTTCAAGTTCTTCTTCCGATAAATTATACTTTAGCAATCCAAACGTCCCCGCTAATTTATCTGCATTTGGAGGTGCATTTAGTTTTTCAATGTTTTTTAGCAGAATATCGTAATTAAACTCTTCTACCTTCAACCCCTTGTCAGTCTTTATTTTATCAGCGTATTCTTTAATGAATTTTATCATTTCGCCTGCTAACTTGCTATCTTTTATTGGGTTCAACTTCTCCCCTATGCTATTGTTAGAAATATACCATCCAGTGATTGCTTCTATTGCGATAAAATAGTTTGGTACCCTCACCTCAAGAGGTGAATCATGTCCTCTTATATAAAGCATTGCAGCCCTTTCTAATTTGTCATGTTCAAAAAATAGCGTGCTAAGTTTAGAAAACACATCAATAGGAAATAAGGTAAGCCCTTCATTAAGCTTATCTATAACTTCTTTCTTAATCATACCTTTCTCATCTCGCTCAAAATCGTAATCTCTTTGTACTGAGAATGGATTGTTTGTAAATGTTGCCTGACCCGAGTTGATTGATTCTCCTAATGAATGATAAATAGTAGCGACAGGCTCTTCCATTAATTGCTTATCAAAGGATAGAATAAAGCATTCGTCACTAATTAGGTTGCCATTAATAAAGCCAATTGATAAAAGAATACTAAATGCTTTTTGCTGAAATACCTTTAAAGTAGATGGCTGTATGCTATCAATTATTAAGAATACATTATCACCCAATTTATAGTCAAATACATGATAGTTTTCATCTTTGATTAAAAGGGGAATATAGGTGAAGTATTTTTCTTTAGGCTTTATAGTCTTAAACGCTTTCCTTTCAAAAAGAATAATACTAAAAACACCTTTTGCAGCTATTGGAATAATCATTCTGTGATACTTTCCATCAAATTCAGTAAGGCTATTTTTAGTTGAGAAGCTATTAATTGAACCCGAAAAAATCTTCTCCTTCATGTCTTCGCCATAAGTTATTTGACTCAATAGAATATGTTTACCTAAAGTAAATAGCGATAATCCAGTTTTATTGAATTCAACCACGGTATTTCTTTCAAATTGAATTTCATTATGTAGCTGATGCCCTTTGGGTGTAGGTGCTGATGAGAAATATTCATATTTCCTGTCCCCTTTTTTTATCTCGAAAGTTTTCTCGTTCAGATAATGCCCTGGTAATTTTACCGTATATGTTGCAGGAGTTAATAAACGTAATACTTTTTCAATGGAAGGTTCTATACATTTTATAAAATACTTTTCCGGTTCAGCCATAGGATTAAAATTAATAATAAGTAAGATAAACTCCTCTAAAATTAACACATAAGTATCAATTTATATGCCAAGGTTTAATTTCGCCAAATTGGCATGAATAATAATATCAAAAATGGCACTTACTTTATATGTGAAAGAAGAATTTGGTGAAACAATGCCTTCTTGGTGAAACACTGGTGAAACAAAGTTGTCTCGAAATGTCTCCGAAAATCTCGAAGTTTTGGTTAAAATGGTCAAAATAGCTGTAAAAACTATGTTTTGTCTCGAGTAATCTCTATGTACCTCCAAACTGGAGGTCCCGAGCGGATTCGAACCGCTGTACAAGGTTTTGCAGACCTCTGCCTAGCCACTCGGCCACAGGACCATTTTTATACAGGGGTGCAAATGTAATAAAATTAACCATGTATCTTTGGGGAATAATTATGATAAAAGACGTAGTTAAAATACTCCGCTATATTAAAGGGTATAAGTTTTATGCCGGGTTGAATGTGCTTTTTAACATTCTTTCCATGATATTCGGAATCTTCTCCCTTGCTATGATAATTCCGTTTTTACAGATACTTTTTAATACAGACCCTGCAGCTCAGGCTAAGATTTTAGCCCAGGGGCTTCCCCCCTTTAAATGGTCAGGCGATGCGCTGTCGAAATATTTTAGTTACTATGTAACCGAAATGGTTAATCAAAAGGGAGCTGAATATGTGTTATTGGTAATTTCAATTTCGCTGGTTGCAGTAATACTTGTTAAAAACCTTTTCAGGTACTTTGCTATATTTTATATGGCGCCCATACGTAATGGGACAGTAAAAGATATCCGCAATGAAATGTATAAGAAAATATTGGTGTTACCACTCTCTTATTATTCTGCCGAGCGCAAGGGCGATATAATGGCGCGCATGACCAATGATATACAGGAGATAGAATGGTCTGTTATGCAATCTCTCGAAATGCTTACCATTACTCCGCTTACCATTATAGTTTACCTGGGGTTCCTCATTTTTTTAAGCGCTCAGCTCACCTTGCTGGTATTTATTTTATTGCCTATTACCGGCTTTTTAATTGCACGCATTGCTAAAAGCCTTAAGCGTAGTTCTGCAAAGTCGAAAGAACACATGGGTGTTTTATTTTCAATGATTGAAGAAACCTTGGGTGGCCTGAGGATTATTAAAGCATTTAACGGAGAAAACAGCTCACGTATGAAGTTTTTTGGCGAAAACCAGGTTTATACCAATGTGATGAACAGGGTGTACCGTAAGACTGACCTTGCTTCACCATTAAGCGAATTTTTAGGAAGCATTGTGCTGGCTATAGTGATGTATTTTGGCGGAAGGCTTGTATGGAGCGGTTCACATATACTTGATGGGCCTGTTTTTGTAACCTATATTGCCACATTTACCCAGTTAATACCACCGGCTAAGGCCTTTTCTTCCGCTTATTACAGTATGCAGAAGGGCCTTGCGTCCATTGACCGTATTAATAAAATACTTCACAGTGAAGTTACTGTAAAGGAAGTTGAAAACCCTATCAATATTTCTTCATTTGAGAAGGAAATTGAATATAAAAGCGTTTCATTTGCTTACAACAGGGGCGATTCGGGCTGGGCTCTGAAGGACATAAATTTAAAACTTGCAAAGGGCAAAACTATTGCCTTGGTTGGCCAATCGGGTTCGGGTAAAAGCACTTTGGTTGATTTACTTCCCCGGTTTTATGACCCAACATCCGGTGAAATAACTATTGACAGTTTGCCTATTAAGAATCTTAGCCTGGTGCAATTACGCAACCTGATGGGCATAGTAACGCAAGAGAGTATTTTATTTAATGATACGGTAAAAAATAATATTGCCTTTGGCATTAAAGATGTTACGGATGCACAGGTTATCGAAGCGGCAAAAGTGGCCAACGCCCACGATTTTATTATGCGCATGGAAAATGGATACCAGTCCAATATTGGAGACAGGGGAAGTAAAATGTCAGGAGGCGAGCGTCAGCGTGTGAGTATTGCCCGGGCCATACTTAAAAACCCTCCTGTATTAATATTAGACGAAGCCACTTCAGCCCTTGATGCCGAATCGGAAAGATATGTGCAGGATGCCTTGACAAAACTGATGGCTAATAGAACTTCGATTGTTATTGCCCACAGGCTTTCGACCATTAAAAATGCCGATGAAATTATTGTAATGCAAAAGGGGCTTATAGTTGAACGTGGCACGCATGCCAATTTATTGGCACAGAACGGGGTTTATAAGAAATTGTATGACCTGCAAAGTTTTGTTTAAACTTCCTATTCTCTTTCAAAAAATTAGTATTTTCGCTGCCCCTACCAATAAGCCCGGATGGCGGAACAGGTAGACGCGCTGGTCTCAAAAACCAGTTCAGGCAACTGAATGTCGGTTCGATTCCGACTCCGGGTACAAATGTCTACTGACAATCAATAAGTTAGAAACAGTCAGTTGAGAATTCGGTAGAGACTATTCCGAAACAATTGTCTCTATTAGGATTCAGAAGGATACCCCTTTCAAAATATCGTACTTTAGTGGCTGCTTAATATAGTTGTATTTAATGCCTCTTTGTTCGCTAGTGTCAAAAATTACGGATGTATTTATTTTTTGTTCTATTTTTGTAGCTAAAACGAATACTTACGTTTTAAAATTAAACTGAATACATCTAAAATCAACCCCTATGAAACAATGTTTGCTGAAAAGCCTCTCATCTCTTGCAATTACACTAATGTGCTCCAGTTTTACAACCAAAGCCCAAACGCTTACAACTAGCAGCAGTTGTACACCTGCTCAATTAACTGTAACCGCTATGCCAATGCCATATATGCTCCAATGGCAACAAAATGGCGATAGCCTTGGTAGCAGTATGGCTATGTGGGATACCGGTAAAATAGTGGCACAAAACGGTCTTACTGTTAACGTTTATGATATCGCTATAGATACAGCAGGTAACCTATATGTTGAGAATAATGGTACTGAAGTAGTTAAATATCCGAAAGGCTCAAATGCTTCAACAGCGGGTGTTGTGACTGCTGAAAATGGTATTCAAGGAATATCTGATATTAGAGTAGATATTGCCGGAAATCTTTTTGTATTGGATTATGACAGGAATCAGGTGCTGGAATATCCTACAGGGTCTAATTCTACTACCTCCCCTATTGTTGTTGCTTCCGGTTTCTTAAGTCCTGATTATTTATTTGTAGATAATGCTGATAATATCTATCTGTCAGATGAAGCTCATAACGAGGTTTGGTATTACCAATCTGGCGATACTATCGGTACTGTTATCGCTCAGAATGGTATACTATCCCCGGCGGCAGTTTTTGTGGATAATTCAGGAAATCTCTTTGTATCAGATGCTGATCAAAAGGAAGTTTTGGAATATCCCAAAGGCTCTAATAGTACAACTGCAGGTACTGTTGTTGCCGCTGATGAACTTGGAAATTCAGATGAATTGGCACAAGTTGTCGTTGATGGCAATGGAAATTTATATGTACAGGATCCTGTTTATAATGGAACCAATGATAGTTCTGTTATCTATATATATCCTAAGGGCTCTAACGCATCTACCGCACCGGTTGATAGTATTATGCTGCCTGGTGCATTAAACAGTTACGAGTTTTATATGGATGCCAGTGGCAACATATATGCGCCAAGTGCCGTTACTAATGTTGTGAAGAAATACAGTAACATTATAGTAATGACCGACAGTGTAAAAACAGGAGGCAACTACACAGCCATTGTTAATTCGTTTTCAGGTAGCTTTGATACTTTAAGTATAATGATTGGTGCACCGGATACCAGCGTAATTAACCGCACTGTTTGCGATAGCTTAATATTGAACAGTATGAAGTACACCAGCAGTGGTACCTATACCCAAATGCTAACCAACAAATCTGGTTGCGATAGTACTTTAACGCTTAACTTAACGGTTAATACTACACCAACTGTTACAGTGAGTGGTAAAGACACCATATTAATGGGTGGCAGCGATACACTGGTAGCAAGTGGTGCTACAACCTATAGCTGGAATGGTGGAGGGACAAGCGATACTTTAATAGTATCACCATCAACCTCAACAAGCTATACTGTAACAGGTGCCAGCAGCGGCTGTAACAGCACTGTAACCTTTACGGTGAATATTGAAATACTTAGCGGTATACAAGCCATAACAAACGGAGACAACATTAACCTGTATCCTAACCCTGCTAATACTTATGTGAAACTAAGCTTTAGCGATAAGTTGAGTGCCGATGCAATCATAAGTATTGTAGCTGAAGCAGGCCAAGTAATTAGCACAAGTAATGTATTTGTAAGCAAAGGTACAACCATGCCGATAGATATTAGCAATCTGGCAGCAGGTGTTTACTTTGTAAAAATTAATACAGCAGGCCAAACACAAGTGGTTAGGTTTGTAAAGAGTAACTAAGGTTGAGGCATAGATACGTTTAAGAAGTCTGAATAAGAATTAAATAGTAGAAGCCCCGTAGAAATGCGGGGCTTTTTTTATTTGATAAACCACTATAGCTTTTCGTTGTGAAATACAATACGAAGCGTCAACTTTTGTAGAGCTAGAAAATGTATACGATTTGTTTGAGTTGCATGGAGTTGCCATATAGAGTGTATTTAATGGACTTATCTTTTTGTTATTTCTTTGGGTAAGAAGATATTATTTAAATTTATCGTTTTCTATTGAACAACATTACTTAATAATTAAAGTCTGCCATGGATTTAATCAACATTGAAAGCACTTCTACGTCACCTTCCGTTAAATTTGATGCAAAGCAGGGTAAACTGGAAATTGCCGGAAAATCCATTCCCGACGATGCAGTTAATTTTTTTAAGCCACTTGTAGATAGCCTTGAACAATATGCCTCTAACCCTGTTCCATCTATGGAGGTGGATGTTAAATTGGAGTATTTCAATACCGCTTCTTCCAAATGCATACTTATGGTACTTAACCAACTGAAAACTATGCAACAGCATGGCTGCAATGTTGTTATTAACTGGTATTACGAAGAAGATGATGAAGATATGCAGGAAGCGGGTGTTGATTACCAGGCTATAGTGAACCTGACTTTTAACATGAAACCGGTACAGGTGGAATAATAACCGGAATCCAATAAAATAGGTACGATTTATTTTTTGCAGGGTGAAGGTATATTTGGTGAAATTTAAAATAATTCAAAATCCTTATGAAGAAAATAACATTAATCTTATGTGCTTGCATGTATGCCCTGACCGGATATTCACAAATGCACAAGATTGACAGCACGGTTCAAATACTTAAATTTCAACAGGATAGTACCTTGCGTGCGTTAATTCATGCTGATTCCGTAAAAGTCAATAAAGATTTTTCAAGCAAAATTAAAATAGCAAAAGCGCTATCCAATGCAATATACCCAGTGATAAATGCAGGTGAGGGTTCAGGCGTCATTCCGGTAAAAGACCCTACAGAAATTCCTGATACCAGCTTGAATTATAAACTGCTATTTGAACTTGAAAAAAATCCGGATTCTGCGAAAAATGAGGTGAATTATAGCTTGGTTGAAGTAGCAAGGATTATAAATTTACATGTTGCTTCGGGGATACCATTAAAAAAGATACATCTTGTTATTGTAGCTCATGGAGGCGCATTATATACAGTGACAAACAATAATTATTACAAGGAACATTTTAAGGCGGATAATCCGAACATTAAACTTATTAATGAGCTTGCGGCTCTTGGGGCTGAATTTATTGCATGCGGACAAACAATGGCCTATGCTGATTTAAAAAGAGAATCATTGTTGCCTGTTGTAAAAGTATCACTTACAGCTCAAACTGTTTTGAGTTCATATCAATTAAAAGGTTATATAAAATATTAGCAGGGTTAAGAGCAATTACTGAATTGCAAGTCAACTCAAAAAATATAATCTGTAATCTAAATTAATTCCCTGATATAAATATGATAGCAGGCTTCTTTCCAAGATTGGCATAAGCGCTTTTGGGTTCGCTTAAAATTGCAGGTGAAGAGGAAAGTGCATCATCATAAAGGCCGGGGCTTTTCTTGGGTTCTTTTATTCGCAACGTATCAATGTCAAATTTAGCTTGCATGCGCAACCAGTAGTATGCATCAACGCCAATTGTATTTTCAATCTTTAATGCAAATTCTGCATCTATATGTTTATCGCCATCCAATACAGCAAGTAATTCAATGGGCTCTATCTGCATCCATGCTGCTAAATCTTCCTTCAAAATACCACGTTATTCAATTTCATCCTGCAAAAGGTTACCTGGGTGGGTGGCTGTTAAAGAAACCCGGCTTTTTGTGAACAGTTTTGTTTCCATAATAAATGCGTTAAATGTTTTTACAAAAGTATTGGGTATATATTTCTTTTTTTAATCTATTGTATGAAGTTATAGTTAAACTAAAACAACTTATTAACTAATTTATTCAAATGTATTTTACCGGATAAAATTATTTTTCGTATTGAGAAATCAGTTTTTTTGCAGGCAAATTATATTCTATGATTAATTCTGTTCTACTTCTTTCAGGTTAAATGTAAGTTTTGTTAAATCCATGAAATTTTCACCTTCTTCGAACATAATTTCGTCATCTTTCTCATAATACCAGTTAACAGTGACCTGGTTAATTCTCCTGTTAATAGATTCTAATATTTTAAAGATTTTATAGATGCATTTGGAAGAGGAAGTTGTAAAGTATTCCAGCCTGAAATCAACAATGGTAACAGGATTCGGGTTTGAAGCATATTCCCTGAGGCTTTCCATAAGCGGTTCATAGAATTTGTATGCGTCTTCCGGGAATGACCTTCCTTTTACTTCAATTTTACCCTGCCCGGGCACAAACTTAATAGCAGGGCTTGTATTAGTACCTTTAATTTCAATATCATTCATAAAAATGTTTTGGGCAAATCTGAGCGCAATTTTATTTTCCTCAGGCTTATTTTTCATTCCACCATTCCGATGCCCAATGTGTAAACTTATCAAGGCTTCGTTTTTGGGTCTGGAACAAATTGTCTATTTGCGAATTTACCGTCTGGGCAAATTTTTCGTTGAAATTAATAGCCAGGTTGGTGTGTTTATTATAGAAATCGAGAATCTCCTTTGTGTTGTTAATGGTTAAATTGCGCGAACGTTCAAAATTTTCATGTATCAGTTCGAGGAACTTTTCGGCATTATGTGGTTCAGAATCCTTTACAAGTTCGACAAGCTGTGTGTTGAAATCAACAATAAGTTCCATCTGGCGGGTATAGGAATTTATTATTGCGTCAAAAGTGTCCTCAGCAAGTTTAACCGATTTTGCCAATGTACTCTTAACATCTCCCGATAGGTCGGTATCATTATTATGGAGAGTGAATTTATTTTTAATGCTGTTAAGGATTTTTGAATGGTCTCCCAAAGCATCTTCCAGCAATTTGCTGTTTGTCTGAATCAACTCATGTATTGTTTCTTTCGATTTTTCCGCATAGCCGCTCATGTTTTTTTTAATCTTTTCGGCTTTATCATGTGTGTTTGTCGCGCTTACATTTGCTGCTTTCATATATATTAGTTTAAGTGTTATTTTGTTTTATAAGTAATGTATAATTGTTTAGCCATTGTTACGCTTGCCGTTCAGTAGCAATTTCAGGTTGTTCAATTGCTTTTTTTCTTCCGGCGATAATGTCTCCCGGCATTCAATCAGTTGAATACTCCTTTCTATAAAAACTTTATTGTTAGCTATGTCTAATGGCACATTTGAAAGCCTGTACAAGAAATCCATTGTTTTTTTCATATTGATGTCCTGATACGTTTTTTATTAACTGATTGGTCAAATTAAAAAATACCCTTATAGAATTTCAAACCAATTATATAATAAACCATTAATCACTTTTTTTGCGATTCAAAAGTACCTGCTTTCATTGATATAAGGGTGAAATTATAAGCTAACAAAACGCTAAGAAATTGTTAAGTCAGAATATGCATTCTTGTTCTTTTACATGATTTAGGTGACATTTTCCCTATTGATATTTCACCCCTTATGATTAACAGTTCACTCATTCAAATACACCACTTGCAAAATTTAATGAAATGATATTGCTCAATAATTTATTTTTAATGAAAATGTTTTATATATTAGCACTCAAATAATGTTTCTGATTTTGAAACATTTAAACACGCACCATCATGTCACACATAAAACTATTTGTACCATTCATTGCTCTATTATGCGCAGGAGCTTATGAGAGTAAAGGCCAGAAGGCAAATTATACTCAAAAATGGGAAGTAAAAGACCCATATACCCATAATGTTTTTATTGAGAATAAAGGGCAGTTTCCCGATGGCCTTCAGGATTTGATTAAAGACCCGATTCTGTATTATTCAGTTAAGGGAGATATTCATTTGTATTTTTCAGGGAATGCAGTGACTTTTCTGAGGAACAAAGCAGTAAAGAAAGAAGATGGCAATGAAAAAGGCAGTGACCGTGACAAAAATATAATTGCCGAGCCTGAACTGATGAATATGACATGGGAAGGAGCCAATTCAAATGTTGAGGTTACTGTGGATAAAGAGACAAACGACTATTTTACTTACCCAAACCCTTATACCAAAAATCACCTGCCTGGAATTACTGCACATGCATGGAATAAACTCACCTATCATAATCTTTATAATGGCATTGATATGGTATTTTATTTTCCTGATAAAGGAGGACTGGAATATGATATTATCGCGCATCCCGGCGCAGACCTTTCTGTAATAAAAATGAACTATACCGGGGCAACAGCCTTATTAAAAGCCGGTGACATTTACTTTTCCTCAGAGTGTGCGGATATTACCATGCATGCGCCCAAAGCTACAGACGAAACTGGAAAAGGCATAGAATCATCATTTTCAATAAATAAGAATTCTATTTCATTTAAAGTTGGAAAGTATGATGCAAGTAAAACATTAACCATAGACCCTTGGGTTACTACTACAAGTTTCAGCGGCACTAACTCAGCATTTGATATCGGGTATGATTATTTAGGTAACGTTTATATTTTTGGAGGAGGCCCATCGACAGTATTTCAACTACAGAAATATAATAACACCGGTACCTTGCAATGGACATATATACCTTCATCATGGCCGGAAGGCGGTGGCTTTAATTATTTTTATGGCGACTTAGTTACCGATACGAGGACAGGAGACAGTTATATTAATGCCGGTACAGGTGGTGGATCTTCTACCGCAGGCGCACAAATTGATAAAGTCAGCCCAGGAGGAAGCCTTGTAAGGAATTTTCCGGGCGATACAAAAGAACAGGAGATGTGGAGAATGGATTTGGACTATTGCCATAATCTTCTGGTTATAGGTGCAGGCGATCCCGGAAGCCCTCCCTACCAGGCATATACTATAGATACTGCCTTTATAACCGGCACCGCAATTAATGTGCTGGCAACTGACTCACCTTACCATGATATGGCTCTTCTGGGACTTGACCAAATGGGCCACGCCTATATGGCAACTGCACAGACAGCAGGAGAAACTACTCCTAATGGCTTTATTGCAGATAATGTTCTGTTGCAGTTACCAATTCCATCCTTAAGCCCGACTGCTTACCAGGTAAGCGACGGGTATAAGTTTGAAGAAATAAGTTCCATAACATATTTTGGCTCGGTCTTTGGTGGCTCCGCGGGAAATGGTATGAACGGGCTGGCAGCTAATAACAATATGGTGGTTTCTTATGATGGAGCCACTTTAAAAAAATGGACTACCACAGGAGCATTAACAAAAACTCAGGCAATAACGGGTGGCATTTCTTTTGCACAAGGTGGTTTAGATTTAGACTGCGAGGGGCATATTTATGCAGGTAGCGGAAGCAATATTTACGTTTATGATTCTAGCTTAACTACAAACTTAGGTACAATAGCTACATCCAATACTGTTTATGATTTGAAAGTTGCAGGCAATGGAATGGTTTATGCTTGCGGCAAAACATTTGTAGGGGCTTATGCAAATCCCTATATTTCAAAAATGATAACAGTTACTTCCACCTCACCGACTGCTTGTGCAGCCTGCGATGGACAGGCAACGGTTAATGTCAACTGCGGTTCGGGTAACTATACCTACCAATGGAGCAATGGAGCGACTACCTCTACCATTACAGGCCTTTGCCAGGGGATTTATAATGTAACCGTTACTGACGCCGGTACTTGTGGCGGCGCCAGAAGGATAGCTACAGCTTCAGTGAATCTTATGCTCGGAGGAGGCCCAACATTAAATATTACCAGGACAAATGCATTGTGTAACGGAGGAGGAGGTACTGCGGTTGCAAACGTTTCAGGTGGTTCAGCGCCCTATACTTATAGCTGGTCTCCAACTGGGCAAACAACTGATACCACAACTGATCTCGGTGTAGGTACCTATACTGTAACTGTTAAGAATAGTAATGGATGTAGTAGCCAGGATACGGTAACCATATCTCAACCTTCACAAATTATTATTGGCATGAATTTAACTCCTGCCTGCACAGATAATAATGGCAGAGCCACTGCAATTGTTTCTGGAGGAACAAGCCCATATACCTATAGCTGGTCTCCGTCGGGGGGCACAAAAGCCACTGCAATGGGTCTTGGAACAGGAACATATACGGTTACAGTAACAGATAAAAACGGATGTATTCAAACCCAAACTGCTGTGATTTCTACCTCCAAAAGCGTATCTCCAACGGTTGATTTAAGTTCAACTTCCGCATCATGTTCTGCTTGTAATGGAACAGCCAGTGCTGCAGCTTCAGGTGGAACTTCTCCTTATATGTATTCATGGTCAAATGGAGCAACAACAAGTTCAATAAATAATTTGTGCGGTGGAACATATACCGTTTCGGTGAGCTCGGCAGGAGATAGTGTTGTAGTACCCTTTTATACTGAAAGTTTTACCGGCTGGACATTAAACGTAAATGGCTCTACACCGAATGGTTCAAATGCCAACAAGTGGGTAATAGACAATAATTCTCCTCCTTGTGGTACCGGAAATTATTTACATATTGCATGCAGTGGAGGCGGCGCACCTTTTTATACTTGTACCTCTGGCCCACATTATGACCCAGGTGCTCCTGGTTTCGACAACTCCCGTACAGATAAATATGCCTATTCCCCTGTAATTTCAACAGTAGGAAAATCAAATATGGTACTTTCTTTTACATACGAGTGTAATGGCGCTACAAGCCCAACTACCGATTACGGAAAGGTGTGCCTTTATAATGGAACTAATTGGACAGATTTGCCAACCGTATATAGTGGTGTAAAGACTTGTACACATGCTACGGTACCTATTCCTACAGCTTATGACGGACTTAGTAATTTCCAATATGGGTTTCATTGGATAAACAGCGATAGCGGAAACGGAGTTGACCCTCCTTTTGCCATAGATAGTATTGCCATAGGTTCAAAATCCTATGTAAGCGGTTGCTCCACTTCAGAAACAGTAGTTATATCTCCTACAGGCACATTTTCAGTCAATGTGGCTATTTCAAACGCATCTTGTGGTTCCAGTAATGGTTCTGCAACGGTTACTCCATCTCCTTCCGGTTCATATATCTTTAAGTGGTCTGATGGACAGACAACTCAGACAGCCAATAACCTTGCTTCAGGTACATATGTGGTAATAGTTTCTCTTGCGGGAGGTTGCTCTGATACGGCAACCGTAAACATAGGTAATATAGGCGGGCCAAAAGCTACAAATAGTATTACTCCTCCTCAATGTAATGGTGGCACCTGAAACGCAATAGTGCATGTAACAGGTGGCACGAGCCCCTATACATATACATGGGCACCACCTTGCAACCATTTGGACTCTTCAGCAACAGACTTGAGTAGTGGTACTTATATATGCGAGATTACAGATAATAAAGGGTGTGTAACTTTTGATACAGTTATTATTACTAAGCCGGACGTAATGACTTTTATAAAGGATTCGACGGTTGCAGGAGTTAGTTGTAGTGGCTCAGCATCAGTTAAGGTAAATGGAGGCACTAGCCCATATACCTATTTATGGTCTCCGGGGAATCAAACCACTGATTCGATTGGAGACCAGTGTGCCGGGACATATTGCTGTACTGTTACAGACAGCAAAGGCTGCAAACAAGGTACATGCATTACCATAAGCATTGCTTTAGGTATTGAAAATATTAATGGTTCATCAATAACAAGCCTTTATCCAGACCCTGTAACAAATACGCTGAATCTGTCCTTTAATATGCAAAGTATTTCTGTGGCTATTATAAAAATAACTGATGTGACAAGTAAAGAGGTGATGAGTGAGAATGCCACATTAAGCAATGGCAAAATAATAACAATGGATGTAAGCAGGCTTGCACAAGGAATGTATTTTCTCAGAGTGTTAACAGATAAAGATACTCGGGTAATAAAGTTTATAAAGGAATAATATTCTTTTGAAATTTTAATATTTTTGAAGCACACAAGAATTAATCCCAATTATGAAACCGGTTGTAATAAAAAAGGAATCTCTTGATTTTTTGAAAACGCTTTCAAAAAATAATAACCGCGATTGGTTCAACAAGAATAAGGATGAATATATAAAAGCACATCAAAATATTATAGAGTTTGCAGATGCCTTGCTGAATGAAATGAATAAACACGATAAAATTGAAACTTCATCGGGCAAAGAGAGTTTATTCAGGATATATAAAGATGTCCGTTTTTCGAAAGATAAAACACCTTATAACTGCCGCTGGAGCGGAGGCTTTAAGAGAGCCACAAAGAAATTGCGGGGAGGCTATTATTTTCATATAGAGCCCGGTAAATCTTTTTTAGCCGGGGGATTCTGGGGACCTGAACCGGCAGATATGCAAAGAATAAGGCAGGATATTGCATTGAATTATAAGGAATGGAAAAAATTACTGTCCAATAAAACATTGGTAAAAACTTTCGGCAAGCTGAAAGGTGAACAGATAAATTCATCACCCCGGGGTTATGCTAAAGACCATCTGGCTATTGAATTATTAAGGTATAAGCAATTTTTACTCAGGCATGAATTCACTGATAAAGAAGTATGCGACTCTGGTTTCCTGGGCATGGTAAATGACGGATTCAGGAAAATGCGTCCATTCTTTGATTATATGAGCGATGTTCTCACTTCCGATGCCAATGGTGTTCCGTTTGAATAATCTGATTACTTCTGTTTATTAATTCGTATTTGCTTTTTAGCCTCTTTAATTAATAAAAAGGCGTACTTTGCTTAACTAATTAAGAGTCAATGCCATTAATAAGATGGTTAAATAGGGTAGGTGAACTCGGCGTAAAACCCGGGTATATGCCTTGGGAGAAATACTTAACCCGTAAACTGAATTACTATTCACTTATAAGCATCTTAACGCTTGGTTTAGCAATACTCTCTTACATAATTATTGGTGATTACCATTTCATAACTGAACTTGCAGTTGTTCTGTGCATATTTCCGGCGGTAATTTTTTTTAACCTCCGGTTTAACTATGTATATGCTTTATACCTTTTTTACCTTAATGCATCATTAATTGTTTTTTTGCTGTTATTTAAAATGGGGCAGGGCAGCCTTGTCTATCTTTTCTTTTTCCCTCTAACCATAAGTCTTTTAACGCTACTGAACAGAAAGGAAATGAATATTCATATAAGAATACTTATGGGCATGATATTTTCCTTATTATTAGCCAATCTTATCGGCATCAGGTTTGGCTGGTTCCAGGTAATGCTCTCTCCCGATGAACTTAAATGGGTTCGTATAAACAACATATTTTTCAGCGTTTTTATAACTCTTTTGTTTTCCATGACTCTATCGAGGCAAAATGCTATGCAGGAGAATGAACTTTTGTCTTTATTGGAAGAGAAAGAAATTTTATTGGCCGAAGTGCATCACCGCGTTAAAAACAATATGGCAATTATTTCAAGCCTTTTAAATTTAAAAAAAGAATCATGTAGTTCCGATGAGACAAAGAAAGTGCTGGAGGACTGTAAAAACAGGATATATTCAATGGCATTGATTCATAAAAATATTTATTATAACAAGTCTTTTAAGAATATTAATTTCCAGGAATATATAACCGAACTGGCACAGGAGCTTATTGGCATATCTGCTGAGAAAGACATAATAAAATTTACCGTTAACGCTATTGATTGTAATTTGGGGATTGACGAAGCGATACCTTGCGGATTTATTATTAATGAGCTTTTAACCAATTCATTGAAATATGCAATTGTAAAAAGTCAAATACTCGCTATAACAATTACAATGAAAAGAACCGGTAAGGAGGTGTGCCTTAAATATTCTGATAACGGATACGGGTTTTCTTTTGATAATGCAAAAAGCACAAGTTCATTGGGTATGACACTTATAGATTTACTTTGCCAGCAATTAGAGGCTGAATATTCATTTAAGAATGAATCAGGTTCGGTATTTGATATGAGATTTAATTTACCTGCACACGCTTAAAGGGAGTAAAAGAAAGTGCATTGGTTCATTGAGCAGGAAAATTTTATTGATTTTTTGCTACCACTTTATGACAATTTTCCCCACCGATGCCCTGCTTTCAATATGTTCATGAGCTTTTGCTATTTCTTGTGCCTGGAATATTCTACCCACAAAAGGCTTGAACACCCCTTTATTGTATAATTCAAATACACCGTCAAGGCAACCCTTTAATAGTAATGGTTTATTGTCTGCTATGCGGAGCATATTTACACCAATGAAAGATTTGGAAGGAATAATAAATTGAGCCGGGTGGTAGATTCCGAAAGCGAGCCCCGTTTTTAACTGGTAAAACCAATTCGTGCTGTTACTCATTTCCGCCGCACCAATACAAATTATTCTTCCACCGGAATTCAGCAGCCTTATGCCATCTTTTACATATTTGCCACCCAGTGAATCAAATATGGCATCTACACCTTTTTCGGCTGTATGCTGCTTTATTATTTCAATATAATTTTCCTTGCGGTAGTTAATAGGGTATTGTACCCCGGCTTTTCTCAACATATATGTTTTTTCATCGGAGCCTGCTGTTGCAAATACAATACATTTTTTATAAAGCGCGTATTGTACCAGGGCAGTGCCCACCCCGCCTGCTGCTGCATGAATCAGGACACTGTCTCCCTCGTGTAAATTTGTTGCCTCGGCGATGCAGTAATAAGCTGTTGCAAACTGCGTAGTAAGTGCGGTTGCAGATGCTCCATCCAGTTCATCCGGAATTTTAATTACCCCTATAGATTTGGCTGCCGCATACTCGGCATAACCTCCGAAATGTGTGAATGAAGTTACTCTATCGCCTGGTTTTAAATATTCAACATTGCTTCCAATAGAATCAATTGTTCCAGAAACATCGTATCCCAAAATACAGGGAGTTGGCGGAGCATCACGGTATATCCCTTTTCTTGCCAATGTATCTGCAAAATTTAACCCAGAGTATTCAACTTTTATGATTACTTCATCTTTTGCCGGAACAGGTTTCGGAACATCCCTGAACTCAAATGCTTTATCAGCTTCTCCCTTTTTTACTAAAAAAATCGCCTGCATACTTTTTCTTTTAAATACTTTTTCTTATTCAGGAAAAGTTTAAGAATCTTTCAAACAAAT
Organism: Bacteroidia bacterium; assembly: GCA_052325425.1. Classification (GTDB taxonomy): domain Bacteria; phylum Bacteroidota; class Bacteroidia; order JABEUT01; family JABEUT01; genus JABEUT01. The sequence continues at coordinate 19,175 of JBKQUY010000051.1, forward strand.
ATAGAAATATCATTTAATCCAATTAATTGGAAATCCAGCCGAATAATTTTGACATGAAGCAATAGAATTTTTTGCGCTGACAATTTATACCCATAATATGAAAGGAATATGCCGGTCAATAAAATGTCTGTAAATGTTAATTTTTAATGAATCATTTCTATAAAAGTTGCCAGTATAATTTATTGAATTTCAGTTATTTTTAAAATAATATAGCTTTTGTCACAAATAATAACATGATTTATGGCGTGATTTAAAATTAATTTCCTAAGTTTGCTTGAAACAATTTTATCTAAAATCCCAAATATTTTCTCATGAAGAAGATATACTTTTTCACTGCTGCTCTTATAATTTCATTCGCGACTTCTATATCGGTTAAGGCTCAATCTCTTGGTATATTATGGGGAATGACCAATGCGGGCGGTGATAGTACCGATGGTGGTGTCATATTTAATTATAACGGTGTTAATTCGAAGGACAGTACGCTACGTTCACTTCCAAAAGGTGCAATTTACCCTCAGTATAGTGATCTTATACAAGCTTCAGATGGTAATTTTTATGGTATGGCGGAAGGAGGAGGTATAGATGGGGTACTTTTTAAATGTACATCAACTGGCGGATATACTAACCTGCATGATTTTACCGGTGGGTCAGACGGAGGCAGCCCTGAAGGAAGTCTTATACAGGCTTCTGATGGCAATCTATACGGGATGACCAACCAAGGTGGTTCAGGCGGAAGCGGAACAATTTTTAAGAGCACTACGGCAGGTGTTATTACTACATTGGTAAATTTCTCGAATGGAGAAGGCCCTAATGGAAACCTTTTGCAGGCCAGTGATGGCAATTTATATGGTATGACTACCGGAGGCGGTACTTCAGGTTATGGAACAATTTTTAAATGTACTACTTCTGGTACCCTTACAACCCTTGTTAGTTTCACCGGCACAAGCGGTGCAAACCCAGGGGCAAATCCTTATGGCACTCTTATACAGGGTAGTGACGGAAATCTTTATGGAATGACTAATAGCGGCGGTTTATCAGGTTATGGAACAATTTTTAAGTGCACTACCTCTGGTACAATGACTGTCCTGGTTAATTTTACAGGTGCAAGTGGGTCATACCTGGGGGCAAATCCATATGGCAGGTTGTTACAGGTTTCGGGTACACTTTATGGTATGACCCAGGCTGGAGGCACCGATGGTTATGGAGTAATTTTTTCCTGCTCAACTTCAGGTACATATAACGTTATGGTTAATTTTACTGGTTCCACCAATGGAGGAAACCCTTATGGCAGCCTTATATTGGGTAGCGATGGTAATCTTTATGGTGTAACGCGTAATGATGGTGTGGATGGTAACGGCATTGTATTTAAATGTACAACCGGAGGTGCACTCACTGTTGTAACCAATTTCACCAGCGGAATATTTCCATATGGGAGTTTAATACAGGGAACCGATGGGAACCTGTATGGAATTACAAGCGTAGGTGGTCCCTCAGGATATGGTACTGTTTACAAATGTACCACGAGTGGTACGTTAACTTATATTGTAAATTTTGGTGTTTTTGATGTCGGAAATAACCCTAATGGAAGCCTGATACAGGGGACTAATGGAAATTTTTATGGTATGACAGCTAGAGGAGGCTCACCGGGTTTTGGTACTATTTTTAAATGGGCAAATGGTGCAATGTCAACCATATACAATTTTACTGATGGGTCTGACGGAGGGGAGCCAAATGGTAGTGTTATACAAGCTAATGATGGTAACCTTTATGGTATGACCAATGACAACAATAATATTTTTAAATGTACCACTGCGGGGGTTTTTAGTAATCTGGTTGTACTTACATCTGCAGAAGGGTCTAACCTGGTAGGCAATCTAATCCAGGCCAGTGATGGGAATTTTTATGGTATGGCCAACCAGGGTGGCTCGTCAAATGACGGAACAATTTTTAAATGTACTACTGGAGGTGCAGTGACGGTATTGGTTAATTTTGCCGGGGGCCTTGGTGCAAACCCATCTGGCAGTCTTATCCAGGCCAGTGATGGTAATTTATATGGTATGACCAGTGGAGGTGGTACTTCGGGTGATGGAACTATTTTTAAGTGCACTACTTCAGGTACTCTTACCACGTTGGTTAATTTCACAGGAACAAATGGCCAAAACCCTTCTGGCAACCTTATCCAGGCAAGTGACGGTAATTTGTATGGAATGACATATAGTGGTGGTTCCAATGGAAGCGGCACCATTTTTAAATGTACTACCTCTGGCACTATTACTACATTGTATAATTTCTCTGGTGGTGAAAGTCCCGAGGGCAGCCTTATACAAGGTAGCGATGGAAATCTTTATGGCATGACTAACGATGGTGGTGCAGATGGAGAGGGTTATGTATTCAAATGTACTACATCAGGCACATTAACCAACTTATTCAGCTTTAATGGTAACAATGGAGCAAATCCTACTTATGCCAGCCTACTGGAAGCAATGAGCGCTACTATTTCCAGTGCCCCGGTTTGCGCTAATCCTAATACATCCACCTTATCCGCTGTAACAAGAGGCGGGAAAAGCCCTTTTACATATTTATGGTCATCAGGTGCAACTACTTCAAGTATTACAGGTAGTGCCTCAACCGCATATAGTGTAACAGTTACAGATTCAAGGGGCATAGCTGTTCCTGCTAATATTACTGTGCCGACTTATACACTACCCACAGTAACTACATCTGCCGGGGTTACAATTTGCGACGGAGCTACTGCGTCTTTATCAGCCACTCCAAGTGGTGGAATACCACCTGTAACTTTTAACTGGCTGCCAGGTAATTTAACCGGGGCATCTCCTACAGCAAGCCCGACTTCTAATACTACTTATACTGTTACTGTTACTGATGCCAATGGTTGTACGGGCAGCGCTACACAGGCTGTGACGGTAAATTCCCTGCCATCTGTATCTATAAGCGGAACGACATCAATTTGTTTTGAGGGCTCAGGAACTACTCTTACTGCATCTGGAGCAAATACCTATGCCTGGACGAGCGGTCCAAATACGGCAAGCTATAGTGTATCTCCCACTATTACCACGACTTATACGGTTACCGGTACCAATACCGTAACTTCTTGCAGCAATACAGCCACAAAGGTGGTAACAGTAAACCCCCTCCCAACAGTGAGTATTACCGGTACAACCACAATATGTGACGGTTCAAGCACAACACTTACAGGGAATGGAGCAAATACTTATGCCTGGACAGGCGGGCCCGGCACAGCAAGTTATAGTGTATCTCCCACGAGTAATACGACATATACAGTTACCGGTACAAACACAATAACCACATGCAGCAATACTGCAACACAATTAGTAACAGTGAATTCACTCCCATCGGTAAGTATCAGTGGTACGACAACGATATGTGATGGTTCGAGCACTACCTTAACTGCATCTGGCACCAATAGTTATACATGGACAGGAGGCCCCAATACAGCTGCATATAATGTATCTCCTACCAGCACAACTACATACACAGTTACCGGGACAAATACTGTAACTTCTTGTACCAATACTGCAACACAGGCTGTAACGGTAAATTCATTACCTTCGTTAAGTATCAGTGGAACAACAACGATATGCGATGGTTCAAATACTACCTTGACTGCCAGTGGCGCAAATTCTTATGCGTGGACTTCTGGCCCGAATACTGCTGGCTATAGTGTATCTCCAACAAGCACAACTACTTACACAGTTACAGGAACGAATACGGTTACTTCCTGTACCAATACTGCAACACAGGTTGTAACCGTTAACTCATTGCCAACAGTAAGTATCAGCGGAACAACAACAATATGCGATGGTTCAAATACTACCTTGACTGCCGGTGGTGCAAATACTTATGCATGGACAGATGGCCCCAATACTGCAAATTATAATGTATCTCCAACAAGTAGTACAACTTATACAGTTACCGGCACAAATACAGTAACTTCTTGCAGCAATACTGCTACTCAGTCAGTAACGGTGAATGCTCTTCCGTCAGTAAGTATCAGTGGAACAACAACAATATGCGATGGTTCAAATACTACCTTGACTGCCAGTGGCGCAAATTCTTACGCATGGACCGGTGGCCCCAACACTGCAATGTACAATGTATCACCTTCAAGTAATACAACATACACAGTTACCGGTACCAATACTGTAACTTCCTGTAGCAATACTGCGACGCAGGCTGTAACAGTAAATGCATTACCTTCATTAAGTATAAGCGGAACAATTGTTATATGCGACGGTTCCGGCACAACGCTTACCGCTTCGGGAGCAAATGCGTATTCATGGAGCAGTGGCCCGACTACCGCTTACTATATTGTATTTCCGACCACTACAACCACCTATACTGTAACAGGAACAAATACAGTAACCTCATGCAGCAGCACATTAACTCAGGCAGTAACTGTTAACCCACTACCGAATGTTACTATCAGCGGAACTACATCAATATGTGCAGATGGTTCTGGGACAACCCTTATTGCATCGGGAGCAAATAACTATGCATGGACAAGTGGCCCTGCTACTGCAAGCTACAGTGTATCGCCCACAAGTACAACTACATATACCGTTACGGGTACCAGCACAGTGACCGCATGTTCAAACACCGTAACGCAGGTGGTAACCGTAAACCCACTGCCTTTGTTGGGAATAAGCGGTACAACGACAATATGCGAGGGAGCAAATACAACACTTACTGCAACTGGTGCAAATAATTATTCCTGGGCAGGTGGCCCTGCTACTGCAACATATAATGTATCTCCGGCAAGTAATACAACCTATACAGTTACAGGAACGAATACAGTAACTTCCTGCAGCAATACTGCCACACAATTGGTAACCGTAAATGCATTACCATCCGTTGGGATTAGCGGCTCCACCTCTGTATGCTATGGTTCAAGTACCACGCTATCCGGAACAGGAGCAAATAATTATTCATGGACTGGCGGGCCCAATACCGCAAATTATAGTGTATCTCCAACAAGTGCCACATCTTATACTGTAACCGGAACAAATACAGTAACTTCTTGTAGCAACACAGCTACGCAGTTAATAACTGTAAATCCGCTGCCAACCGTGGGGATTAGTGGTGTTTCGGCAATATGTGATGGTTCAGGCGCTACACTTACCGGAACCGGTGCAAGTTCTTATTCATGGTCAGGCGGACCCAATACTGCAAATTATAATGTTTCTCCGACTACCACAACTGCATATTCTGTTACAGGAACATCAAGCCTTGGTTGCAGCGATACAGCAAGCAAAACTGTAACTGTTAACCCATTGCCAAACGTTACTATAAGCGGAACAGCAACAATATGCGATGGCTCAAGTACTACCTTAACTGCCAGTGGTACAGATTCCTATACGTGGACAAGCGGCCCGGCTACTGCAAGTTACAGTGTATCGCCTGCTAGTACAACTACCTATACTGTTACCGGTACCAATACAGTAACTTCCTGTAGCAATACTGCAACTCAATTGGTAACAGTGAACTCTTTGCCTCCGGTTAATATAAGCGGAACACCTGTAATTTGTGATGGTTCAGGCACTACCTTAACAGCTACAGGAGCAAATACCTATTTATGGACGGGAGGGCCTGCAACATCATATTATATTGTATTCCCTACCACTACCACAACCTATACGGTTACCGGTACCAATACAGTAACTTCCTGCAGCAACACTGCCACGCAGGAAGTAGCGGTAAACCCCTTGCCGCCAGTCAGCATTAGTGGAATAACATCACTATGCGCTGGAGGTTCAGGTACAACACTTACGGCTACCGGTGCAAATAATTACAGCTGGTCCGGTGGCCCGAATACGGCAAATTATACCGTTAATCCTATTAGTACAACTACTTATACCGTTACGGGTACAAGTACATTGACTGCATGTTCAAGTACTGTAACGCAGCAAGTAACAATAAACTCTTTACCGGTAGTAACAATAACCGGGAATGTAATAAGTACAGGTCTTTGCGCGGGGTCAAATGAAATGGACACACTTATGGCCAATGTAACAGGGGCTAGTCCATTTCTGTATAATTGGAGCACAGCTGGAATAAATGATACAATCATGGTTGCTTCAGCAGGTACATATAGTGTTGCAGTAACTGACAATAACGGTTGCAGCAGTACGGCCAAAAAGACTGTAACCATAAATCCACTGCCAACAGTGAAAATAAATGTTACCGGTGGAACCACTATTTGTTCCGGCAGTTCAACTACCCTGGCTGCAAGCGGTGCAAGCACCTATACATGGACTCCTTCAGCCAGCTTGAATAGCGCCACAGGTGCAAGTGTAAAAGCGTCTCCCGCTGTCGGAACAACTACCTTTACTGTGACAGGTACATCAAACTTTGGATGCAGTGATACGGCAAGCGAAACTATAAACGTAAACCCTTTGCCCTCGGTCAGTGTAAGTGGCGCACCCTCATTGTGCATCGGCCCTGACATACTTTCAGTATCTGCCGCAGGTAATGGACCATTCACTTATTATTGGAGCACTTCAGGTACCAATGATACTGTAATAGTAAAAAATGCCAATACCTATAGTGTTACAGTTACTGATGTCAATGCCTGTAAACTAACGAGTACATTCAAGGTAAAAAGTGATTCTGTTCCTGCAGTATCTATATGTATGGTTACAGTTGATACATCTTCAACACACAATATAATAGTTTGGGATACGGCAGGGCTTACCAAGGTGGATAGTTTTAAAATCTATTTCCAGAATTCTTCCTCGGCATGGCAGTTAATTAAGGAACTGCCTTTTCATGGTGCAAATTATTTAGTGGACAGCACACCTATCAATAACCCCAATGCCAATACGGTTAAATACTGTTTAACGGCTGTAGATTCCTGCGGCAATGAAGAACCCATAACATCGAGCTTGTGGCAAAATACTGCCTTTATGATTGGTAACGGTTCGGGAACCTTTACATGGAGCGGTACAGGATATTTAATAGAAGGTATTACTCAACCTGTAAAAACATACCGCTTATTCAGAGATACATTAAGTAATGGCAACTGGCAACAAATTGATTCGGTGTCGGGTATCCAGAACCAGATGACAGATCCTGAATATTCAAAATACCCGTTATCAAGGTACCGGCTTGAAGGAGAATTATTTGGCGGGGGATGTCCTTATAATGGTAACCTAAGGCCCGGACATGCAATAAATAATACAACTACACGAAGCAATACGCAACATAATAGTATTTTTACTTCAACCTCAGCCCTGGCTTCAAACTCGCTTTCAATCTCCGTATATCCGAACCCCGGCAATGGTGTATTTCAATTACGGATTAATAATTACGAATCAGGAAATAATAATTCCGTAGAAGTTTATAATGTACTGGGGCAGAAAGTTCTGTCACAATTCGCTATTGACAATTCACAATTCGCAATTGACATAAGCAGCCAGCCCGCAGGTGTGTATTTTGTGAAAGTAATTACCAACACTTCAGCACAAGTGGTTAAGATTGTGAAGGAATAAAATCGTTGCTGAAAGGATCGCGGAATCAGGTAGTTCCTTTAAAACGGGTTATCTTGTTTTAATATATTTGCCGGATAAACAAGGACTTTGAGGAAACGTTTGGCAGTGGGCAGATTATTACTTATTTCATTTATTTTATTTACAGCTATTGCTTTTGCACAGCAACCTGAATATAAATTATTCCTTGTTGGTGATGCAGGAGAAAATGAAATGGCAGGTGAAACCCTGGATAGCCTGAAATCTAAGTTGTTGAATAACTCCCAAAGCGCAGTTATTTTCCTTGGCGATAATTCTTATAAGGAAAAGTTGGGTGACAGGATACCTTCATTCAAGGGCTTCGACAGCAGCCGTATAACTCAATTGCACCTGAAATCGCAATTGGATATTTTAAACGGATACAAAGGCTCAGCCTATTTTGTTCCGGGTAACCACGATTGGTGGAATGAGTCAGATTTTAAGAAAGGCAAAAGGAAGTTGAAAATGGAGGAATCGTTTATTGAAGCGAACTTGCGTAAAAATAATAGTATCGCGAACCCTGATTCCACCTTTTTGCCGAAAAACGGAACACCGGGGCCGGTATCTGTCGAGCTGGATAATAAGAAAGTAAGGATAGTTTTTATAGATACTTATTGGTTGATTTCACTGGGGTTCAGGAAAGTTCCTGCTGAAAATATTCCTCAGGAAAAACAATTTTACCATGACCTCGACAGTGTGTTGGCGTATGCTACCGCAAAAAAGCAGACGGTAATTGTGGTGGCACACCATCCGGTTTACACGACAGGGGCGGTGAGGTCAAAGCCGGTAAAGCACCCGTACTTATTTATGAGGATTAAACAAAACTTCAAAGAATTTCCTTCTTATAAAAGCATGTCGGGACAAATTAATGCAATACTTCAGAAATACCCAGGGGTCTATTATGCAAGCGGCCATGTACATGCATTGCAATACCATTTTCTAAATAATATACATTATATAGTCAGCGGTTCAGGGAGTAAAACCAACCATATTAAAGGAGCGGCTGCTTCAAGCCCCTGTAACATGAATGATTGTGAGCTCTGGAACGAAAAGGGATTTTTTGAAGTTGATTTTTACCAGGGTAAGCAAACTGTAATTCTCTACCATGAAAGTGGCAGGAAATCATGTAATTTATCTGAACCCGGAGGTTGCAATTAATTATAAATGTGGGAGTAGTAATGCTGATAATTTGAGAATAATAATTACATTTGGTAATTGTAATTGGTATCCACTTTTTTATAATTTGAAAATATTCACCCCAAATGAAAAATATCTATAATAAACTTTTACCGGTTTTTATTTGCGCATTATGCATGTTTGTTAATGCCGGTCACGCAAAAAATATTGATTTTAAAAGCGGAACCCAATTTTACAAGATAACAAAATATGCTGGCACACAAGTTGAAGCGGAAGCTTCCGGCAACGATACAATTTGTACTACTGATTCCGTAACCCAGTGGCTGTCTGTTTGTGCCGGGGATAGTGTAACAGTTGGTAATAATATATATAAATCAAGTGGAACCTATACCGATACTTTGCTAACTACAAGTGGTTGCGATAGCATAGTTGTTACAATCCTGACTGTCAATGCCCTACCTATTGTGAATGTGAGCGGGCATACTCACCATGTCTGCGGTAGTGTTGATTCCCTGAAGGCAATTGTAACAGGGAATGGACCATTTACATATTATTGGACCAACGGTAGTACCACCAGTAGCGCAGGAGTAATTTTGAACACAACCTATAGTGTGACAGTTACCGATACCAATGGTTGCATAGCCGCAAGCAGTTTTAGAGTGCATGATTCAGTGCCTGTTGTTCGGGTATGCATGGTAACCGTTGACAGTACATCTACCTATAACATAATAATTTGGAATAACCCAGGGCCTAATAGTGGTATTGATACTTTATATCTTGGGAGGGATTCGTTATCAGTGCCGATTGCAAAGTTACTTCCAGGAGCTTTCAGTGAATTTAAAGATACCACCAATGCAGTAAATCCCAATGCCCATGCCTATATATATGGTATCCAGTCATTTGACAGTTGTGGAGAGGGTTCAGGAGCATTAACAGGAACTGCTACAACCATTTACCTTACATTGAGCCCTGCTTCGCCATGCGGGTACAATCTTAACTGGACCAGGTACAACGGATATTTTAGCTTTACCGAATATTATATATACCGGGATAGTGCCAATACCGGCTGGAAGTTATTTGATTCGGTGCCTGCGGGGACTTTGGCCTGGACTGATACAATTTGCTATACTAACGGCGTAAGTATTGCTTATGTTATTGAAGTAGTTAATCCCGACCCGTGCAATCCTGCTACTTCACGGCCTGAAAAAATGAATAATACCACAACCCGCAGTAATACACAGCATAATGGCATATTTACTTCGACCTTAGCCGTAGCCCCAACCTCAAACTTTATATCCATATGTCCTAATCCTGGCAATGGTGTTTTTCGATTACGAATTAAAAATTACGAATTAGGAATTAATAATTCTATTGTTGTGTATAACGTACTAGGCGAAAAAATATATTCAATTAAGAATTATCATATTGCCGAATCATCAAATCATCAAATTGATATCAGCAGTCAGCCTGCAGGTATGTATTTTGTGAAGGTAACAACCAATACGTCAACGCAGGTTGTTAAGTTTATAAAAGAATAGCGGGCAATTTAACCGGATATTTCAAGGCCTTCGGTTTGCATTTAGTCGGTAAATAAACCTGGCTTTTATGCAACCACTTTTTCCTTATGGAAAGTTTCTTTTAACGGACCTGCAACAAGCAGTGTTGTAACTGCCATGAGAGCCAGCATCAAATAAACAGCTTTTGTCCATAAAGTATCACTTCCGTTAACAACCGGCATTAAAAGGATAACTACCACAGCTCCGGCATTGCCTGCCAGCATAAGGATACCGGTAGCGGCGCCCGCTTTTTCAATCCCCGCCATCTCTTCGCACATAGATAGCATTATAGCATAACCGGGGAGGAAGAAAAATCCCATTAACCCGCCCAACACATAAACCAGGGTGATAGAATTTATTGCGCATAAAGGATAAATAATTGATAATGCAACCAGGCAGCAAACAGCAAGGAAAGGCTTGCGGACTTTATGCTTATCTGATATAGCGGGAATGATAAGAGAACCGACTATTCCACCTACAATTAAAAAAGTGCCCACCAGGCCAACTTGTTCAGAATTAAGCCCATTGGGTTTTACAAGCGGTTCGAGCCATGTGGTTAAACCGTTGAATACTCCGAGGGCTAAAAAGCTGATTGCAAATAATATCACTAAATTCTTATTTTTGAGCAACAACTTAATCTCGCTCATGGCGCTCATAGCAACCGCATGGTCTTTTACCAGGTTATTTTCTTTGCCTAACCAGATAAAAATAAGAGTAAATAAAACAGACAGCCCTGCAAAAACTATCAGCATGTTGCGGAAACCCATGCTCTCGTTTAAAGCAGGGCTAAGCCCCATACCCATAGCCATACCTATAAGTAAACCTGCAGTGCCAATACCGGTGGCCATAGCGGTTTCTTTTTTATCAAACCAGTCTCCTACTAATTTAGATATGCCATTCAGGATATATGGCTGGCCTATAGCAATACCGGCTTGCCCTATAACAAGCATATAAAAATTACTGTCGAAACAACGTACACAGGCGAAAACAGCACTTATAACACTCCCCCAGATTATTACATAACGGTATCCCTTTTTATCTATCATGGTACCGGAGTGAATTGACAGAAAAACATAGAGCAATGGAAAAGAAAGCATAAGTGAGCTTACCATTAATTCGGTCACTCCATATTTGTTTTGAACGAATGATACCAAAGGGGCAAAATTAAGCCATAGCATCTGGCTCATGGCAGCTACTCCGAAATAAGCCATTAAAACTGCCCACCTGAATGGTTTGTTAAATGTGTTATCTGTTGTCATTGATTATTTATTTTAATATTAAGCCTTAAATGTAATCTGAGTAAGAAAGATACTTTATGATTCAAATCATTTCAGGTTATTAAGGATATTACCAGGGCTTTTAATTATCTTTAGTATATTCGTCAGAACCAAAATTTTATGTCAATAGCAATAATATTAGCAGCAGGTAAAGGAACACGCATGCGGTCCGACTTACCCAAACCGATTGTGCCCTTTCATGGAAAACCCATTGTATGGCATATTATTGAAAGTTTCAGGAAGGCCGGTATAAACGAGATTTATCTGATTGTTGGTTATGGGGCTGAACAGGTAAAAGAGAAAATAGGTAATGAAGTACGCTATGTTTATCAAAAAGAGCAGAATGGAACTGCACATGCAGTAAGGCAAGTACCCATAACAAAAGGCTTACTTAGTTCGGATGTTTTTGTATTTGTCGGCGATAGCCCATTGATAACTGCCAAGACAATTAAGAAACTAGAAAGTCATCATATAAAAACCGGTGCAAGCTGCACTTTCTTAACGGCATTGTTTCCAATAGATTTTCCTTATGCACGGGTAATAAAAAATGGTAAGGGCGAATTGATTGCCTGTATTGAAGAAAAAAATGCCACACCGGAACAATTAAAGATACGCGAGCTGCTTTCTTCCCATTTCATCTTTAAAGGGGAAGATTTGTTTAAATATCTCAGTGAAATAAAGCCCGATAAAGATAACAAGGAACTATACCTGACCGATATTATTGGTATTATGTTAAAGAAAGGATTAAAAGTTGAAACCTTGCAGATTGCAGATTATAAAGAATTGGTGGGCTTGAATACCCCTGGGGAAATTGCCTGGGCTGAAGAAACTCTCAAATCGGAGAAATAGAATTTATTATGCCAACATTAGAAAGACAAATAGTATCCGTTAAAGAAAATTTCAAGAAGCATTTTGGCAATACTCCGTCATTTGCTGCTTATGCTCCCGGAAGAATTAATATTATCGGGGAACATACGGATTACAACGAGGGGTTATCCATGCCCTGCGCAATTAATCGCTGGGTAATGGTAAGCATGTCCCCAAATGAAAGCAAACAAATAAAAATAATAAGTACAGATTTCGATGGTGAGATGATTTTTGCATTAGGAGAATCATACAAACCGAAAAATTACTGGGAGAAATATATATATGGCTGCATATTATTATTCAATAATACGGTCCCTCTTCAAAAGGGCTTCGATGCAGTAATATCAGGCAATGTTCCCATTGGTTCAGGGGTATCTTCTTCGGCAGCCTTAGAAGTGGCTTTTATGAATGCCATGAATTATTTCTCAAATGCAGCGATAGATAATTTATCGCTTATTAAATTATGCCAGAAAGTTGAACATCAGTATTTACAGGTTAAGAGCGGTTTACTTGACCAGTATGCATCTCAATTTTCTTTATCAGGGAAAGTCATGTTGCTGGATTTTCAAAATCTTTCTCATCAATATATTTCTGCCGATACCAAGGACTTTGTATGGATACTTTGCGACAGTAAAGTAAAACGCACCCTGGCTGGCAGCAAATATTCCGAAAGGGTGGAAGAAACACAAAATGCATTATCATTCTTAAAAGAAAGTTGTAATGATGTAAAAGGATTCAGGGATATAGGGGAAAGTCATATTCCGTTGATTGAAAACTCAAATCAACAAAAGCGTATAAGGCATTATGTTGCTGAAAATAAAAGGGTAGAGGCAGCCCTGAAGGCAATCGAAAATAATGATATGGAAATGTTCGGGAACTTAATTACCAGCTCACATTATTCTTTGAAAGATGATTATGAAGTGAGTTGTGCTGAATTGGATTTCCTGGTGGAAGAAGCACTTAAAACCGGTTTTTGCATGGGTAGCCGCATGATGGGCGGAGGTTTTGGAGGATGCACCATAAACCTGGTCAGGAAAGATAAGGCGGATGAATTCAGCGATAGAATGCGAAAAGCCTACAAACAACAATTCAATATAGAAACCGAAATTAATATGTACCAGTCAGTTAACGGAGCCGGTATCCATACTTTTTAAAGAATGTACAGCATCAGGCCGGAAAATTTCTTCGGTATAGAGAAATTAATACTCTGCAATCAGATTTCAGGCGAATATCTTTCAGTCATACCTGCTTTTGGTGGCAACCTGAATGAATTGGTTTTATTAAAAAACGCGCAGCTTCACAAGATTATATCAGGAGATGAGACATTGGAAACACTGTCAGGTATGGGGTCCAATTTTTACAGGGGAGCAAAATTGAGCCCTTTTCCGAACCGTATCAATGAAGGCAAATATACGTTCCGCGGCAAAGAATATCAATTGAATAAAAATGCCCCTCCTCATGCCTTACACGGTTTGTGCTGGAATATTCCCTTCGCAGTTAGAGAACAAAGCATCACAGGTAATTTTGCCAGATTGGTATTAGAGGCTGATTATAAAGCGCTGCAGAAAGGTTTTCCTTTTACCTACCATATAGAAATTGAATATACATTGGAAGAAAATAATTTTAAATGTTCTACGAAAATATTAAATACATACGAACATCCTATCCCTGTTGGCGATGGCTGGCATCCCTATTTTACTTTGGGCTCAACAATCAGCAATCTAAAACTTCAACTACCGCCTAATAAGCAGCTTGAAATGAGTAATAGCCTTATCCCGACCGGTAATTATTTACCCGGCAGGTTCTTTTCGCCAACGTTATTAAATGAAACTCTGCTAGATGACTGTTTTGAATTAGAGGTATCTGCAGGAATTGCTGAAACAAGGTTAATTGACGAACAAAAAAATATATGCCTGGTCATTTGGCAAGAAGCAGGGAGCAAGGGGTATGGGTTTATCCAGGCCTATACTCCGCAAGACCGCAATTCAATTGCTATAGAGCCAATGAGTTGCGCCCCCGATGCATTTAATAATAAAAGGGGATTGATTATTTTATCGCCGGAAGAATCAATAGAATTCTGTTTTGGCGCCAGGTTAGATTAATGCTTGTTTTTACAGCGGTTTGCAGTTAACCTGGTTTTGTTCAGGTAATTTTCCTTAGAAGCGAAGGCTATTTTCAGTTTTATCAGCTTTTACAAGTGATGCTTTGAGCTCATTGAGCAGTTTTTTTTCTTCTTCAGATAATACCTCTTTCCATTCGATTAACTGTATGCCTCTTTCAATAAAAGTTTTATTCTTTTGACTATCCAAAGGCATCTTCGATAACCTGTCTAAAAAGTCACGTGTATTTTCCATGTTATAACATTGAATTTATACCTCAAACCTGCGTGAATTCTGTTAATACAGGCTTAACAACACCGCAAATCTATTAATTCATTGGTAATCCAATGTTATGTGATTGTTAAATCCTTTGTTTGTGGGCTTTTGAGCGTAACATTATTCGAAATTTCAAGTATGCCTGTAAATAATAAAGAATAAAATATGTTTATGAAGAACAAACGTATATTACTTGTGGATGATGAGCCCGATGTACTTGATTTTTTATCCTATAACCTGAAAAAAGAAGGAGCTGAGGTGTTTACAGCTTCAAATGGGAAAGATGCAATCGAAAAGGCTAAAGAAGTGTTGCCCGACCTTATTGTTTTGGATGTGATGATGCCCGTAATGGATGGTATTGAGGCATGTACAGAGTTAAGAAAGATTCGAGAAACAAAAGAAGCATTGATACTCTTTTTGACCGCGCGCACCGAAGATTATTCCCAGATTGCAGGGCTGGAGGCAGGGGCAGACGATTATATATCGAAACCTATTAATCCAAGGGTTTTAATAAGCCGGCTGAAGGCTCTTTTACGAGGAAAGGCACGCCATAAGATTGAGCAAGATAAGGAGGTAATTGATATTGGGGGTGGTGTCAAAATAAATAAAGAAAGTTACAGCGTTACTGTTGGAGGGAAAGAAATTACCCTTCCTAAAAAGGAATTCGAGCTGATTTCATTGCTGGGTTCAAAACCGGGTAAAGTATTCAGCAGGGAAGAAATACTTACCAAAGTCTGGGGGGATGACGTTGTAATTGGTGACCGCACTATTGATGTGCATGTGCGGAAACTTCGGCAGAAAATAGGAGATGACAGGATTATGACTTTGAAAGGAATTGGTTATAAATACGAGATTTAACGTAAGAATAGATATAGAAACTTACTTTCAATTCTGTTTCTCTCCTTGACCAAAAAAGTTTCGATTAAGATTAGAGACATCTTCTTGCAAATAGAATAAATTTCACCTCATTTTCTTGCAAAGATGATGCCACTCAGTAAAGAACTATTGCTATTTTATTACATTTGCTCACCTCTAATCCATATTTATGAAAAATATATTGCTTACTTTCAGTACACTATGTCTTCTGTTACAATTGTTTGTACCATCCAAAGTTAAAGGCCAGGATGGTGAAGCGAGGCTGTTGCGCTTTCCGGCCATACATGATAACCAGGTGGTATTTTCCTATGCCGGTAACCTTTATACCGTTGATGCCAATGGCGGCCTTGCCCGAAAGCTTACCAGCCACCCGGGTTACGAAATGTTCGCGCGTTTCTCTCCCGACGGGAAGAATATTGCCTTCTCAGGGCAGTATGATGGAAATACGGAAGTTTATGTAATGCCTTCGCAGGGTGGGGTTCCCAAGCGTGTTACTTATACTGCCACGCTCGGGAGAGACGATGTTGCTGAACGTATGGGACCCAATAACATAGTTATGACCTGGAAAGATAATGAGCATATTGTTTATCGTTCACGCTGCCAGTCATTTAATCCTTTTATAGGCCAGTTGTATGTAGCCAATATTAACGGTGGTTTATCAGAACAGTTGCCATTGCCTACCGGCGGATGGTGTTCATTTAGCCCTGATGGAAAGCAGATGGCTTACAACAGGATATTCCGCGAATTCCGTGCAAGGAAATATTACCACGCCGGTATGGCCGATGATATATGGATTTATGATTTTGACACGAAAAAAGTAGCTGATATTACCAATGACACAGCCCAGGATATTGAGCCTATGTGGGCCGGGAATAAAATTTATTTCCTTTCGGACCTGGAGCATACCATGAATTTGTTTGCCTATGATGTTACTACAAAGCAAATCAGACAAGTTACCAATTACAACGATTACGGAATAAAATTTGCCTCTCTGGGCAATAATGCCATAGTGTGGGAACGCGCAGGGTATTTGTGGAAAATGGATTTGGCCACGGAACAGGTAACTCAAATCCATGTGCAGATAATTGATGATGATATATTCAGCCGTTCTGAATTGATTGATGCATCAAAATATATTGAATCGTATGACCTTGCTCCAGATGGCAACCGCCTGGCTATAATAGGAAGAGGAGATATATGGACAATCCCGGCTAAAACGGGGGTTATACGCGACCTCGATAAAACATCGGATATACATGAGCGCAGCGCGCACTGGAGCCCCGATGGTAAAACTATTGCATATATAAGCGATGCAAGCGGTGAAGATGAAATTTATACGGTAGCCCAGGATGGCGAAGGCAAACCTACCCGTATAACAGACAATGGAGATAATTATAAGTTTGATTTGAAATGGTCGCCTGATGGTAAGAAAATATTGTGGAGTGACAGGAAATTGCGCCTTGTCTGTGTGGATGTGGATACAAAAAAACAAACCCTTGTGGACTCTTCTAACCTCGGAGAATTTTTTGATTATAACTGGAGCCCGGATAGCAAGTGGATAGTTTATTCACATCCGGAATTTTACAGCCAGCAAAAAATTATTCTATATAACCTCGCTTCAAAAAGCAAAACAGAAGTTACCGATGGCTGGTACACTTCCTTTAATCCCACATTCAGCCGCGATGGTAAATACCTGCTGTTTGTATCGAACCGAGATTACACGCCTACATTCAGTGATGCCGACTTTAATGCAGGCTATATTAATATGGCTAAAGTTTACATGATTACACTCTCTAAAGAAACACCTTCACCTTTTGCTCCAAAAGACGACGAGGTAAATATGAAAGCAGATACAGGCACCGCTTCTGCAAATGCAATTGCAGCCCTTGTTAAGCAGGCTTCGGCGCCGGTAAAACCACTTGCCAATATGAAGGTTGACCTTGACGGCATTGCCCAGCGCCTTGTGGCTATGCCTGTGGAAGCTTCCAACTATGGCACGCTTTATGCCAACGGCAATGATATATACTATGTAAAGAAAGGCCATTTCGATAAGGATGCATCACTTATGTATTATTCTTTAAAAGATAAAAAAGAAACGGTATTGGGGCTGTTTGACGATTTCCAGGTTTCGGCTGACGGCAAGAAGATGGCAGTGGCGAAGATGGTGGCAAAGGATAAAACCTACGCAATTATTGATATGCCTCTTGCTCCGATAAAGGATCAGAAAAATGTTGACCTTTCCGGCATGAAGGTGATGGTTGACCACCACCAGGAATGGCAACAGATGTATGATGAAAGCTGGAGACAGATGCGCGATTTCTTTTTCTCACCTGTTATGAACGGAGCCGATTGGAAAGGCATGCATGACAGGTATGAACCCCTTGTGAAGTATGTAAACACCCGCCAGGATTTGACCTACCTGATAAGCGAAATGATTGGCGAACTGAGCAGCGGGCATACGTATGTTGGCGACGGCGATATACCGGAAGTGAAGAAAATCCCGATGGGATTGCTTGGCGCGCAGCTTACAAAAGATGCTGCAACGGGATATTACCAGATAAAAAAAATATTGAAGGGGGCCAATTGGGACCCTTCCTTGCGTTCTCCCCTCACTGAACTTGGCCTGAATGTAAAGCAGGGCGATTATATTATTGCTGTAAACGGCGCTCCCACCAATGCTATGGTTGATATATATGCTTCACTTGTAAATATGGCCGATAAGCAGGTGGAACTTACCATAAATGGCAAAGCTTCTGCCGAAGGCAGCCGTAAAATTATTGTGGTGCCAATTGCCGATGAAGCGAATTTGTATTACTACAACTGGGTGCAGCATAACATTGCTTATGTTGATTCGGTATCGCATGGCAAGGTGGGATACATTTATATACCCGATATGGGCGAAGCTGGGCTAAACCAGTTCTTTAAGTTGTTTTACCCGCAGATAAATAAAAAAGCGCTTATCATTGATGACCGGGGTAACGGAGGCGGTTTTGTTTCACCTTTAGTAACCGACAGATTGGCGCGCCAGTTGGTGTTTTTTGAAATGTCGAGGAATACCATTGGAATACCATCACCTGAAATGAATATTGGCCCCAAGGTATTGCTCATTAATCAATACTCGGCATCTGACGGAGATATTTTCCCTTACCGTTTCCGCAAGAATAAATTGGGTACAATTATTGGCAAGCGCTCATGGGGTGGAGTTGTAGGTATAAATGCCACACTTCCATTTTTAGATGGCAGTTATTTGGAAAAGCCTGAATTCGGGCCATATTCACTTGAAGGAACATGGGTAATTGAAGGGCATGGCGTTGACCCGGATATTGATTTGGAAAACGATCCTGCACGCCAATATGAAGGCATTGACGACCAGCTTAACAAGGCTATTGATGTTATTATGGAGAACTTAAAAACACAGGGAATGGATGTTCCTCCTGTTCCTCCATATCCTAATAGGGTAGGCGGGCATTAAGATTATCATTATTGTAATAAAGAGTTGATTATTTTAAAAATTATTGTCTGTTGAGAATTTATTTCCTCCATTTTAAGAAACGGGCTATGTTTTGGAGGCATTAAGTTAATTGTTTATTTTTACAATTGAAAAGACTTCAACAGCTAATGATGTTATAATAAAATTTCCTTTCATGAAAAAAATAATACTTGGCTTTCTTCTCATTGCAGTTGGCCTGACAAGCCTAAAAGCACAAATTATTACTACTATTGCCGGTAATGGCATCCAGGGCTCATCAGGTGATGGAGGCCCGGCTACGGCTGCAGAACTTGGCGGACCACATTTCGTAACATTGGATGATACCGGGAATATTTTCATTGCCGATTATGCGAATGCCCGCATTCGTAAAATTAACCAGGCAGGTATAATAACTACATTTGCCGGTATTGGTGCTGTCGGATACTCTGGTGACGGAGGGCAGGCAACATCGGCTGAACTTTTTGCGCCTACCTGCATAGTATTTGATGCTGAACATAACGCTTATATTGCCGATGCAGGTAATGCCCGTATCCGTAAAATAACAACAGCAGGTGTTATTACAACCATTGCCGGTGACAGCACTGCAGGCTATAACAGTGATGGAATACAGGCCACAATGGCAGAGCTCAGCCATCCCACAGGGGTAGCTATAGATAATTCAGGAAATGTATATATAGCTGATGAAAACAATAACCGTATTCGTAAAGTAAACAGTGCAGGAATTATTAGTACCATAGCAGGCACGGGTACACCTGGTTATAATGGCGACGGAATTGCGGCCACTTCGGCTCAGTTGCAAGCCCCTACAGGAATAACGGTTGATACCTTGGGGAATCTTTATATTGCCGATTACTATAATGCCCGTATCCGCAAGATAGACAATGCAGGAACTATAAGTACCATAGCAGGTAATGGCACTGAAGCATATTCGGGCAATGGTGTTACAGCTACTTCCGCAGAACTTTATTATCCGTATAGTACAGCTATTGATACCAAAGGCAATGTATATATAGCAGATGGTTATAATGCCATACGCAAAGTTTCTTTTACAGGTATAATTACTACTATAGCGGGCGACACTATAGGGGGGTACTCAGGTGATAATGGCCCTGCAACCGCAGCAGAATTAAACAGCCCGCAAGGTGTATTTATAGATGCTGAAGGAAATATTTATATTGCTGATACATTCAATGACCGTATCCGTAAAGTAGCCGCTCTGGATGCAGGAATAGATGAGATTGCTGATTTGTGCAATATAATTGTTTACCCAAATCCATTTACTACGACAACCCGTATAATATTTAATAAAGGCGGAATCCATTATTTGGATTTATATGATATTGCCGGAAGAAAAATGGAAACGATTGAATGTAATCGAAAACAATATGAATTGCAACGCAACAATCTCGCATCAGGCATATATTTTATAAAAGCATTTGACCAGAACCAAAGTTATATAGCTACGAGTAAAGTTATAATTCAATAAATCCATTTGTTAGAGAATTAATGCAGAACTTTTTTATTCCGCTATTACCCTATACATATCACTTCCGCTATTCGTCCGGAACTGAATAATGTACATTCCCTTGGCTATACCAAGCTCACCTGTATTTATGTTGAGCGTATGTTGCCCTGCCATTTCATTACCTGCTGAATAAAGCAGGGAGCGCCTGCCGAGCATATCATACATGTAAATAGTAACAGGTTCATTTTTATCTAGATTATAATCAATGGTAAAACTTTGGTTAAATGGATTTGGAAAAATAGAAGAAATTATACTGTTTGCCTGCACAGCTATTCCCAAAGGAGCTAAAACAATTATTCCGCTCGATGTGAAATTGGCAGTGGCTAGCCCTGCGCTATCGGTAGCTCTTACGGATGTATAATATTTTTGCCCGACGGTAAGAGACAATCCGGTTTTGGTGAATGCTGTGCTTGTTCCATTTTTTGTCCATGCAACTGTATTTGAATCTCCTGAGCTTGTCCCGATTGCATAAGAGTAATAGGCGATATGCGAATTAGGGTCGGTTGTGGCAGCCCAGTTGGCTGAAAGCTGCGTGGTGGAATATGTACTATCAATATTAGTGCCTGTGCCATTGTTCACATAAGCAATGTTAAGAGGGCAGGTCCAGTCAATGTTCAGATAATCTGAAACTATGGGAGAGAAAGTATTATTGCTGTCAATAACGATAGAGTTTATTATCCCGGCCGAGGTTTTCGGATTGGGGTTCTGGAATTCGAGGTCTTCACCCGGCCCGACAGTTATTGTGCCGCCAGTGCTCCTCGAACGGTAAACCCTCAGGTCTTTTACCCAATAGGCGCTGTTGCCGCTCCGGTAAGAAATATAACCGCCGTTTGCAATGGGTGTAGTATCTGTATAAGTATTTATAAGCGTATCATTGAAAAAAGTGCTGATTACCCCGGTAATGCGGTCATACATAACACTAACAGGGTACCATTTACCGGCGCTAAAGGTAAGCGGAATGTTAACCAAAGGATTGCCGAAATTATTATTCACCACCTTGTATAATTGAAATTCCTGGTCATCTAACCTGAACCAGACGAAATAAGAATTGTTGCGGTTTGAGGAATCCGGGTTATCTACAAAAAAGTGAAAGCCTGCCCTACGATTGGTGCCTGTGCCATTTATCATTTGCATCCATTTATATAAATAAACATTGGAGAGATTTTGGGTAAGAGGGGCAGATATGTTGGTGTTGTTGACTGACTCATCCATTTGTTCCAGCGCCACTGATGAAGAATCTTTCCATGTACCCGTGTAAGATACCCAATCGGGGTTTATGCCGACCGAATCAAAATCATCGTAATAAAAACCTTTGTTGAAATTGGCGTACCAATGATAGCCGTTGTACCATATAGCCTGGTAAAAGCGGGTGGCAATGCTGCTGTTGGAATCCTTATCGGTAAAAGAAACATTAAAGTTTTGTGTAATCCATCCTGTTGGCGCGGTAATAGAAGTGGTAGGGAAAGATCTGGTTCCGGCGATGAGCATATTGAATCCGGCAGTGCTGCCGTTGTAAACATCTAAATCCACACTACCGCTTATTCCTGAAATGGTGCCGGCATCGGAATATTGCTTAAAATCCCATGTTGTCCATACTCCTGTAGAAGCAGGTGGAGCGGTCGCACTGTAATCGTAATCTGCAATCCATAATCCATAAGCATTTACGGCGCTGGTAAGGTAAGCCGCATAACTCTGGTCGGTATATACAACGGGTGTAATCCCGGTAGCATTCTGCACTGTTGTGCACCATGTCTGAACCCAAGCTGTTAACTGTGCACCCGTAAAAGCCGTTGACAAGGTTGCATCGCCGGGAGTATCTTCCAGGTCCAAAGCAGGAGGTAAGTAACCTGCTTTTATATATGGAGCGGCTACACTTAAAAAATAATTGGCATCATCGGCAGCAGCGTCATCAACCGGGTCGGCAAAATGGTATGCTCCCATTACCACTCCGGCAGCCATACCGTTTGTCATATTATAAACAAAACTTCCGTCGGTAAGATAGTTGCCTTCTGTGGCTTTGGCATAAGCAAATGAAATGCCGGAAGATTTTACAGAAGCCCATGCAGGATTGCCCTGGAATGAGGAAACATCAACACCGAGTATAGTTTGTGCATATAGCCCATCCCATCCCTTCCCAAAGGGAAGGGAGAATAAAATAACGAGGGAAACAATTCGTAATTCGTAATTTTTAATCAATATCATCAGTTAGATGGCTCTAAGGTTTTAATGCATTTCCACCCTTTACCATTTATGTAATAGGTTATTTTAAATGTTTTGTCCGCATATTTCGGATTCAACTCATATTTCCCATTACTATCCTTAATAAGAATATCCTTGTATTCCGGGTTTATTTCAAAAGTTGAACGGGTTTTATCCCTTGCATCAACTATCAATACTAAATATGTTTTACCGACCATGAAAGAGTATTGGTCGTTAAAAGGGCTAAGTTTAGTAAGCGTTCCGGTAATGGAAGATGTTTGTATTTGTCCGAAAGCTGTTAATCCTATTAAGCACAGGATTGCGAATATTATTTTTGATTTTTTCATGATTTTATTTTTTAGTAAATGAGTTTTGAATTATTGTATTATTAATTTTCCTTCAGCTATAAGCCTGTTGCCGCTCTCTGACATTACCCTGTAAAAATAGACGCCTGTGGCTTTATTGTCAAGATTTAATTGGGTTATTCCAGGGTTTACCGCCGCATTGTATACCTCCTGGCCTAATGAATTGAATATTTCCACATTCGTAATTCCTAATTCGTAATTCGTAATTTCCAGGTTGAAATTACCATTATTAGGGTTTGGATATACTTTTACATCATTACTGTTTATTATGTTCTGGATAGAAGTAGGGGTACCATCTGTAATATTTATATTATCAAGATACATGATATTACCCCAGCCCGAACGGCATTCGAAAGAAAACATAACGCTGGCATCGCCGTTAAGCGCTTTCAGGCTGACAGAATCCCTTCTCCATGCAGCAGTGTTAGGCGGTACAAAACAATTTCCCCTGTTTTCGTAGTTATCTGTAACATCAGTGCCGGCGCTGGTTGTGCTACCGGTTGTGCAAAGCGTGGCGCCACCTTTCGAATATATCTGTGTCCAGGTATCGCCGCAATCCTTAGAATAGTAAATAACAAGTGTATCGCTATAGGCAGGAGTACTGGTAACATCGCTGGGCTCATATGCAACATCAAACCACATTTCGGAATTGGTAACGCCGGCAAAGCTGTATGCAGGAGTATATATCTCCTGTCTCTGGCCTGAAGTATTTACTGTATTGCCACAATTGGCAGGAAAATAAATGCACTGGGTACTGTTATACCCTGTATTGGGGCATAGCTCCCAGGCGCTGTCAGTGGCAACAGGGAAATGAAGTGTCCAGCCCGGAGGCGGGAACGTAGAAGATTGGAATGTTTCAACCAATGGCAAAGAACCTGCAGGTATTACCTGTATATATGACAGACTGGTGGTTGAGTCTTTGGTCGAGGTTGAAGTAACAACTTCTTTCACAGAGTATGTACCCGCTGTGGAATACTTAATGCCAGTCGGGTTTTGCGAAGTGGATGAAGAAGGGGTACCACCCTGGAATGTCCATTTCCAACCGGTAATAGTGCCCGAAGAGGTTGTGCTCTTGTCGGTGAAATTAACCGTATTGCCCACGCAAACAGATTGTGTGCTTGAAGTGAAATCAACAGTTATGGCATTGCAGGGCACCAAAGCATTAAATGCAGCAGTATTTCCATTAAAAACATCCAAATCTACGTCACCACTTATTCCGGGAACGGAACCCGTCCATGAATATTGGTTTAATACCCAGGTTGACCAGGTGCCTGTAGTTGAAGGCGGAGTTGCCGGGTTTCCGGAAACGGTGGCAATCCAAAGGCCATATTTAGTAGCCGCAGATTGCATTAATGCCGCATAGCTTCCATCGGTATATATTATAGGTTCAATGCCTGTAGCAGCATACACCGCCTGGCACCAATCTACCACCCAGGTTGTTAAAGCTGCACCGCCCATAGTTGAGAGCGCCGCATCACCGGGAGTATCTTCCACATCGAGCATGGGAGGCATGCCGCAGTTTGTAATATATTTTTGCGCAACACTCAAAAAATAAGTTGCATCGGCGCTTGCCGCATCGTCAATAGGGTCGCAAAAATGGTAGGCGCCCATAACAACACCTGCTGCTGTGCCATTTGTCATGTTGTACACAAAACTGCCATCGGTAAGGTTATCTCCTTCTGTGGCTTTGGCATAAGCAAATGTATAACCGGCTGATTTGACAGAAGACCATGTTGGGTTGCCCTGGTATGATGAAACATCAATGCCAAGAATTGTTTGCGAGTCGGCCTTCAGGCCAAGCAGGCCGAGCGCTGAGATAATAAGTAATTGTTTTCTCATTACTATATAGATTTAGGTATATCAAAGATAGAAAAAGAATTGTAACTTCCAAAATAGATTTCTTTATTGGTTTTCTATTTCATTTTATAATAAAGATAGTCAGCATAATGGGTGACATTTGATTTTTTCTTACATAATCTGATAAATCATACTTTTACATATTATTAATCATTCATAAAATCAAAAACCATGAAAATAAAGCCGCTTTTTACCGCAATGATGGCAGGCTTTTTTTTATTAGAAACTATAGGTGTAGCCCAAACTACTACTCAAGCTGCAACCCAACCAACATCCCCGAATATAACCCCTTCAGCTACCCATTCAAAGGGCAATAAAGGGCATTTTGTATTCGGCACCGATTTATTAGGTTACAGCAATGGCGCATATACGATTAAAGGATATTCTGCCGATAAGCAGACTGATACTATTAATGAGACATATAATAACTTGTCATTTTCGCTGAATATCTGGGCCGGTTATTTTGTGTCAGATAAGGTTTGCGTAGGTTTAAGTTTTGGTAATGATGGTAATTCGACCAATATTTATGATTACCTGCTTGCAGGGTATCCTTATGATTACTTCGATTACAGTCCATTTTCCTCTTTGGTTCCAAGCAACCTGTTCTTCCGTTATTATTTGCACATGGGTGATTCTTCTGCCAGGATTGATATATACCTTGAAGGTATTATCGGGGGCGCTCATTCGTCAGGCAATTATGTGTTTAGTTCCGGTACAGGCACCAGCGCTTCAGAAGCAATGCAAATAAATCAGTTTAATATAGATGGTGATTTGAATATAGTTTTTTCTTTCCAGGTTTCCAACCGGTTTTCAATCCCTGTAAAACTTGGGTTCTTATATAACTATTATGAAATGGATTATCCTTCTTATGTTATTAATGGTGGTTCTTATCCTCAGACTGAGCCGTCAGGGAAAGTTACAATTTCTTCACCTTCATTTGTGGGCTCCATAGGGGTACAGTACAAGCTGTAGGAGTAGAATTTCAGCGCACTTTTCAGATGACTCCTATATTTAAATGGTGGGAAAAACCTTATTTAGAACCGTTACGGCCATAGGTATATAACTTGCCATTTTTTGCAATGGCAATCCAGTTTATCATTTTTTCTTCGCCGTTTTTGCAAAGCACAGGGCTATTGAATGCTAATTCTTTGCCTTCTTTCAAAGCCGCAAGTTCAGGCAGAATGTTATCCTTTAAAATTTTTCCGGCCGGCTCCCCTCTCAGGTGCAATAATTCATAACCCAATAAATTCTTAAATACAGGGTTCACTTCATCAAATACCATTGTGCCGATATCTATTACGCACATCAGTTCGGCAGAATAATTCACAAGCATTACCAGGTTTTCCATGCGCTTGTTTTTTTCTTCAAGGTCTTTAACTGCGTTACTGAACGATTTATGCGCGTTCGATACGTCCTGTTTCACCATCAGCAAATAAACAGAGGTAAGAAAAAGAACGAATAAAATCAGAATTACAAGCAGCAGCGGGTGGTACGTGTCAGAAATTACATTGCGCACGGGGATACCGAAGTTATCGGCATAATATAAAAAAATAACGGCCACGAAACATATTACAAACCACAATTTGCCTTGCTTGCGGCTGGTATAAAATGCAAACCAGGGCAGGGTAATTATAACGAAAACAAGAGGGCTTAAAATGCCGCCTGTTACCAGTATTAAAGCGAATATGGTAATAAAGGTAAAGCTGATTAAAACGAGGTAGGTAAAGAATGCCCATTTATGGATGCGGAGCAATAATATATTGAGAAGGACAATTGCAGTATAAGGAAGAATAATAGATGGTAAAGTATGTTTTATGCCAAAAAAACTATACAGGGTTATTAACAGGAGGGACATAAAAACCACAATAATGTAACTGATAATTCTCAGTACCGCTATTTGCTGGTCAATTAATTTTTGGAATACAGGCTTTGTCATTATAGATAAGTCAAATACGTATTTACTTTAATAAAATATCCGCTGAATAATTGCCATTTTATTTTCGCGAACACTTTAAAAGATAAGTATTCGTGAGCAAATATATAAATTAAATAATGCCAATATTGATATTATTTACCTGATCAATAGGCTGTCCAGCCTCCATCGGCAACAACTACTGCGCCATTTATATTGCTCGATTTATCGGAGGCCAGGAAAAGCGCGAGATTGGCTATTTCAACCGGTTCGGCAGTACGGATGTTTGAGGCTGTGCCTGTATTCATTCTCTCCATTCCGAACTTATTTGGATTGGCGCCTTCCATGATGTTTGTATTAACTCCGCCGGGAGCTATGGCATTACACCTGATGCCCTTTGGCCCGTACATAAAGCCTATATTTTTGGTAAGGCCTACCAAAGCATGTTTCGAGGCGGTATATGCTGCCCCTGCGCGGGCGCCTTCAATTCCTCCTATCGAGGATACATTTACAATAACTCCCTTGCCCTGTTTCAGCATTTGAGCAATTGCAATTCGGCACGAATAAAACGGGCCATTAAGGTTTACTCCCATTACCTTGTTCCACAACTCATTGCTTACATCGCCCGCAGGAGTAAAATCGTCCATAATCCCGGCGTTGTTTACCAGTATATCCAATGAACCATAACTACTGATAGCAGCGTTAATCATAGTTTTAACATCCTCTTCTTTGGCAATGTTAGTTACAACCCCTTTAGCTGTTCCTCCTGCCGAAGTAATTTCTTTTACCACAGCCTCAACCCGTTCAGCTTTTATATCAGATACTATAACTTTCGCTCCTTCAGCGGCAAACAGCAATGCCATTGCCTTTCCCATACCTGAACCTGCCCCGGTAATAACCGCTACTTTATTTTCCAATGTTTTCATATCCCTTAATGGTTTTTTAATTGATATGACAAAAGTATTTCTTACCCACTAAGGTTAAAATGAGGGAAAACAGGTCATAATGTGATTTTTGTCAGGGGAATAGTAATTTGATGATTTGATAATTTGATGATGAAAAAACAGTAATTCACAATCAATTTGATAATTTATTCGTGGATTGTCCATTATTTAAGGAACTCATGAGGGCTGCGCCGTTGGTGATTTGATGATGGAAAATATCACAAGTCATCCCAAAAATAAATCCCGTTGAGATTAATTTTGCCACCAAAACACAAAAGCACCAAGAAGCTACACACTAAATTGGGTGTACTTTTGTGATTTGGTGTTTTTGTGGCTCAAAGTATTTTAACGCTTGCAGGTGATTCACAATCAATTTGGAATTGAATTACCAAATTATCAAATCACCAAATCATCAAATTCGCATTTACGCTTCCTGTGGAACCTTGGCCTTTATCATGTTAAAGATAGCCACCTGTTGGGCTACGTTACCGGCTAACTCTAAAAATGCTTTGGCCTGCGGGGTGTCTTTTTGCAATACTGCCGGGCGGCCTGCATCACCCGATTCGCATATACTTTGCACCAGGGGTATTTGCCCGAGGAAGGGCACATGCATTTCTTCAGCCAGGTTTTTTGCTCCCCCTTTGCCAAATATGTAATATTTGTTGTCCGGCAACTCTGCGGGAGTGAAATATGCCATGTTTTCCACTATTCCTAAAATAGGCACATGAATTTCCTTATGCCCGAACATGCCTACTGCCTTTTTTACATCCAGCAGGGCAACATTCTGGGGAGTGCTTACAATAACTGCGGCGGTAAGCGAAGCGGTAGAAGCCAGGGAAAGCTGTATATCTCCGGTACCCGGAGGCAGGTCAATAAACAGGTAATCGAGGTCGCCCCAGGTGGCATCGGTAATTAGCTGCTGCAGGGCTTTGGAAGCCATAGGGCCTCTCCATACTATTGCCTGGTCGGCATTGGTAAGGAAAAAACCAATAGAAAGCATTTTTACCCCGTAGTTTTCAATGGGTATCATATAAGTTTTGCCATCCTTGTCAACCAGCTTTGGCCTTTCATTTTCCACGTCGAACATCATAGGAATCGAAGGACCATAAATATCGGCATCTAACAAGCCCACTTTAGCGCCCTGCATGGCCAATGCAACGGCAAGGTTAGCCGCAACGGTTGATTTTCCCACTCCTCCTTTACCCGATGCCACGGCAATTATATTTTTAACCCCGCTCAATACTTTATCCTTGTCTTTTTCCTCCCTGCGCGATGTTACTTTCGAGCTCATGGTTACATTCGCTTCGGCTTCCTTATCTACATAATATATTATTGCGTTTACACATGCCTTATGAATCATATCTTTCATAGGGCAGGCAGGAGTTGTGAGCTCAACAGTAAAACTCACTTTTTTGCCTTCAATGGCAATATTTTTTACCATGCCAAGGGTAACTATATCCTTGTCGAAATCGGGGTCTATTACATTTTTGAGGGCTTCTATTACTTGTTCTTCAGTTATCATAATATAGGGTTATGTTTGTGAAATTACTTAGTAAAGGTAGGAAATATTGTAATAGAATGCTGATGACGCTGATTTTTTATGATAAAATAAGATTGAAAGCATTTGCCACTAAGGCACCAAATTACTAAGAATCACCAGGAAATGCTTAGTACAACTTTATGTCTTTGAGTCTTTGTGGCAGGAAAATCATCTGTGTTAATCATAACCATCTGCTCATCACCCCTGTCTGCCGACAGGCAGGGTTCTATTATCTACAACGCCAGTTCCACACCCGGGTCCCAGAAAACTTTTTTAAAGTTCAGCACTTTATCTTTTTTCACTTTTATCCCTTCCTTTGCCAGCAATTGCTCCATAAGCTTAGGATGGCCAAAGTGGTGCTTGCCCGATAGCATGCCGGTGCGGTTAACTACTCTATGGGCTGGTACAGGCGGTTTTTGGGCATGGCTCTGGTTCATGGCCCAGCCTACCAGTCGCGATGATTGCGCCGAGCCGAGGTATTTGGCTATGGCTCCGTATGTGGTTACCCTGCCTTTGGGCACATGCCTTACCACTTCATATATCATGTCGTAGAAGTCATTCATTAAGGCAAAGGTAAAAGGAAAAAAGGAGTAGAATCAGCTTAAATATTATTTTGGCAGATAAGCGCAAATTGTACTTTCAGTGGAATGAGTATTTTTGTTTTAAGATGGCAGCGAAAAGCAATAATAATACACCTGAAGCAGGTGAAAATATGTTAAGGCTTACTACTGCTGAACAAATCAATGAGGCGGAAGTGAAGGGAGTTATTGAAGGTGAGAAATTCATACTTACACTTGATGAAAATATAGAAATATCCGCAAGCCTGTTATTGCAAATAAACAAGGTAGCCTTTGGACATTTATATGCCTGGGCTGGTAAATGGAGAGATAAATTGGTACAGGTTGGTGCGTTTTTGCCACCAGAACCTAAGCAAATCCCAAATCTTATATATCAATTTGCGGATGCGCACAATTACTCTTTACTAAAAGATTTGATAAAGAGTGAATTAACTCTTTTTCCGGGCGAGAGGAGAAAATTAACTAAAGCTTCATCTACCATTCTTTTAATCTTCTCCATAGATAAACCTTGCCCCTCCAGTTGCATGGTGTCATACACTGATTTTGAAATCATCTCTTTCAGATAATTTTTGTCTTGCAAGATTTTATATTTTTCTATGAATGTCATAATACTGCAAAGATACTGATTTTTTTAATGGAAATCATAGCCGAGCCGAGGTATTTGGCTATGGCTCCGTAAGTGGTTACCCTGCCTTTGGGCACATGCCTTACCACTTCGTATATCATGTCGTAAAAGTTGTTCATCTCATCCTTTACTTATGGACAACATTTTCCTCATCATTTCCACTTATTTTTTTCTTTATCTCCTCAATTGTTTCTGCAATTTCGTCACTAAATATTACTACTCAAAAATAACTATTTTAAAAGAAATAAGATAAGTTATCGTTGGCATTTTATATAATGTACATTAAGTTATTAAAAAATCAACTTTTTGTGCATTTATTACAAATAAAATGTTTACCTTTGCAGTGAATAAACTTTAGCTTATTCAAGTTAAGAATTAAGGGCTAAGAACTAAGAATGAAAAACCACTATACCCATGAATATAAATACCGAAGAATTTAGCAAGTCCGGGTTTGAGAGTGAGCAAGAGGGAAATTGTATTATGCACAAACTTCTTCTGTTTTTTCAAACTCCGCTTTCACACTCGAACTGTTCTGTAGTGGGAGGGGGAGTATTAATTACGAATTAAAAATTACGAAATATATTCACGAGTTCAAAAACAGAAAGCGCTTCACGAGTAATTACGATGGGGGGGAGGGGAGTAAAAAAATAATGAGATAACATAAACTATTGATAATCAATTATATGCAAAAATGCCTTATGCCAAATAGTGCCAAAAGATGCCAAATCATGCCAAAAAATGCCAAGTGTTAAAATAAAGATGCCAAAAAATGCCAAACTAAAACTAAAAGTGAAAAACTAACAGTGAAAAATGAAAAGTCGTGAATCTATTTTGGGTGGCCAATTAAGGTCAATTGAGGACAAATACCGACAAATGTTAAAATTTAGAAATTATATAAATAACTGAAAACCAATGAAAATGCAAAAGTAAAAAGGGGGGAGGGATAGTTATGAATTATGAGTTATGAATGAAAAACATTGTGAACATCTGTATTAAAAAAACAAAAACTGAGATTGCCACATTCGGCAAAGCCGGAAACTCGCAGAGACGATTGTTTCCTAAATCCGTGTCATATTAAAATACTAACTTAGCTACTCATGAAACAATTTGTTCCTGACTGGTTTTATATCACAGTACTCTTAGTTTGCCTTTCAACAGTTGTTTGCCCTGGCCAGCCAACAATAAGTTTTGAGAAGAAAGTGCAGCATTTGGGATTTGTGCACAAAGGCGATACACTGGTTTTCAAATACGATTTTACCAATACAGGTAACCAGCCGCTGGTAATAAGTGAGGCCAAAGTGCAGTGCAGTTGCACGGTGGTAAAGACACCACAAAACCCGGTTTTGCCGGGCAATAAAGGAATAATAACAGCCACCTTTTATACATCTGGAACCATTGACAGGCAAGACAGGACCATTATAATCATGTCTAATGCTGACAATTCTCCTGTCGAGTTGCGGTTTAAATGTGTGGTAATTAAGCGCTGATTAATGTTGAATACTTTCTAACGACTAATGACTAACGACTGACCACTGATTTAATATAGGCTTAAAGTAAAATAATTATTCCTTAACCTAAAGATATTAGTTTTGGCGAATTAATTTCGGAGCAAATTGAAAAAAGAAACATCCATAATTGCCTTTGGTACCGGTTTAATTGTAGCTGTTGTACTATACGTGATTAATAATTTCTATCCTTCCATCACTTCTACCTATTCTTTGGCTATAATATTTTGTATCTGCGTTGTTGTTGTATATGTTTTATATTACTTCTTAGTTGGCCAGAGGCTGAAGAAAATAAGAAGCCTGTTAATGAAAGAAACCAAATCGGACTATATTTCATTGAAAGGCCTTGAGAACAAACTGAACAACCTTTTACAGGAGCGTAAAGAGGAATTAGAAAAGATTGAAAAACTGGAAAGGCACAGAAGGGAATTTTTAGGTAATGTTTCGCATGAAATGAAAACACCTCTCTTTCACATGCAGGGTTATATCTCTACTCTTTCGGATAACGATACCTATGATCCTGAGCTGACCAAAAGATACCTCGAAAGAACGGAGAAAAGTATTGAAAGGCTTATCCGGATACTGGAAGATTTGGATACCATTTCGCAGCTCGAATCGAGGGAAATAGTGGCGGAAATAGAGCCTTTTGACATTGTTGAACTGTCGCAGGAAGTACTCGAATCGGAAGAGATGAATGCAGAGAAGAAGAATATAAAATTTGACTTGCAGGCAGAACATGAGAAAATGATGGTAATGGGCGACCGTTTCCGGATAAGGCAAGTATTACTGAACCTCGTCGTAAATTCAATTCGTTATGGAAAGAAAGATGGCGAAACCCGCATTCGTATTAAGAATGGCGGCGATACGGTTTCCATTGAAGTGGCAGATAACGGAATCGGTATTGGGGCTGAGCATGTGCCTCGCCTGTTTGAACGCTTTTACCGTGTTGACAAAAGCCGTTCGCGTGAGCAGGGCGGAACAGGGCTTGGCTTATCAATTGTTAAGCACATATTGGAAGCTCATCACCAGGCTATACATGTAATGAGCACCGAAGGAGCAGGTTCAGTTTTTTCATTCAACCTTAAAAAGCCCGGTGGAAATGGACATATCTCTTAACGTAAAACAGCCTCTTTTACAACTTTGTTGGCAAGCTGGCCGCAGGCTGCATCAATATCCTTGCCGCGGCTGTGGCGAACATTCACAACAATTTTCCTGCCACGTAAAAACCTTACAAACATCTGTAACTGTTCCGGCGATGTTTGCAGAAACCGGCCTTCATCTATGGGATTATACTCAATTAGATTTACTTTGCTCGGAACCTTTTTACAGAATTCGGCAAGATGGTAAGCATCCTGCGGTGAATCGTTAAAATCTTTAAAGACAATATACTCAAAGGTAACCATTGTCTGTGTTTTCTTATAAAAGTACTGAAGCGCTTCGGCAACTTCTTTCAGCGGGCTAACGTCATTTATGGGCATTATCTGGCTGCGTTTCTCGTCAGTCGCAGCATGCAGCGAAAGGGCAAGGTTGAACTTCACTTCATCATCACCAAGCTTTTTAATCATCTTGGCAACACCTGCAGTAGAAAGAGTGATGCGTTGCGGAGAAAGGTTGAGGCCTTCGGGAGAAGTGATTTTTTCTATTGAGCCAAGCACATTAGAGTAGTTGAGCAGCGGCTCACCCATTCCCATATAAACAATATTGGAAAGCGGCATTTTGTAATGTTCCATTGCCTGTTTTTGAATAAAAACAACCTCATCGTATATCTCGTCTGCCCCAAGATTGCGTTCGCGTTTCAGCTTGCCGGTAGCGCAAAACCTGCATTCAAGGCTGCAACCAACCTGCGATGAAATACAAGCCGTCATCCTGCTTTCTGCCGGTATAAGCACACCTTCAACCTTTTTGCCGTCATACAACCTGAAAGCATTCTTAATGGTTCCGTCCTTACTCTTCTGCATCAAATCAATTTCCACAGCGTGTATAACAAAATTCTCCTTAAGCATTTCGCGGGTTGACTTGGAAAGGTTTGTCATTTCATCAAATGAGTGTGCCGATTTCTTCCACAACCACTCATAAACCTGTGTTGCCCTGAAAGCAGGCTCATTGTGCCGGGTAAAAAACTCCTTTATCTCACCCAATTCAAGGTGACGGATGTTTTTCGGAGATATGTTATCCGCTGCAATCATGTTAGTATAAAAGGACAATTAGTTTTTGTTCGGAATAAAAACCGGTGAATCCGCTTTCATCAAAGCTTCCGCAATAATAAGGTCTTTCGGGCCTGTTATTTTAAGATTTTCCGGATTGCCATCAACAAGGCGTATATGCTCGCCCATTGCTTCCACTACCATTGCATCATCGGTATATGTATAGTGATAATCCTGTTTATATGCCTTTTTCAATATATCGGCGCGGAAGCATTGCGGGGTTTGCGTAGCGCAATAGCGCGAACGGTCAACTGCAATGCTGCGCGTAGTCTCAATCTGGCGTATCGAATCATTGATAGGAACGGCGGGAACGGCATTGCCATACATTTCAGCGGCTTTGTAAGCTGCAAGTATGGTTTTGCTTGTTACCAAAGGGCGAACCGCGTCGTGAACCGCTACAATGCTGTTATCGTCGGTAACAAATTCAAGGCCGTTTTTTACAGAATTGAAGCGGGTTTCACCGCTGAAGGCTATTTTAACCGGTTTGTTGAAACCATATTCCGCGCACATATTTTCCCAGAACTTAATGTGGTCTTCAGGAAGCACAAGGATGATTTCAATATTAGGGTCTGTTTCAAGGAACTTGCTGATGCTATGCATGATAACGGGTTTGCCGTCCAGCTTCATAAATTGCTTGGGAACAGGGCTGTTCATGCGGGCTCCGTTGCCGCCGCCAACAATAATAACGTAGCGTTTAAACGGGGTTTCGGCCATCAGGAAAGAGCAAAATCAAGGAAAGTTCTGAAAAATATATCCACTTCTGTTTTTTATAATTATGCAAATTTCCGAAAAATATCTGTTCCTGATTCAATTTTTCCCCGATATTTTTCAGCTATTTATCAGCAGATCTTTTTATATAATAAGCATCGCATCACCATACGAGAAAAACTTGTACTTGTTCTTTATGGCTTCTTTGTATGCTTTCATTACCAGGTCGTAGCCGCCAAACGCGCAAACCATTATCAGCAGGCTTGAGCCGGGAACATGAAAATTGGTAATCATGCAATTGGCCAGGCGGAAATCGTAAGGAGGATAAATAAACTTGTTTGTCCAGCCATCATAAGGTTTCAAATGTCCGTCAGTAGATACCGATGTTTCAATAGCGCGCATAACGGTTGTTCCCACAGCGCATATTTTCTTTTTATGGTCTTTTGCCTTGTTTACAATTTCAGCAGCGTGAGGAGTAATGGTAACCTGCTCCGAATCCATTTTATGCTTGCTGAGGTCTTCCACCTCAATCGGGCGGAAAGTGCCAAGCCCGACATGCAGGGTAATATTTGCGAACTCAACGCCTTTCAGTTCTATTCTTTTAAGCAATTCCTTGCTGAAGTGCAATCCCGCGGTAGGAGCGGCAACAGCGCCTTCGTGTTTGGCATAAACGGTCTGGTAACGTTCGCGGTCAGATGGTTTTACATCCCTTTTAATATACTTGGGAAGCGGTGTTTCGCCAAGGGTTTCAATAATCTTTTTAAACTCATCGTAAGTGCCGTCGTATAAAAACCTGAGCGTTCTTCCGCGCGATGTAGTGTTATCTATTACCTCTGCAACCAGTTCATCTTCATTGCCAAAATAGAGTTTATTGCCAATTCGTATTTTTCGCGCCGGGTCAACCAATACATCCCACAAAAAGGTGTCTTTATTCAGTTCTCTCAGCAAAAACACTTCTATTTTCGCCCCGGTCTTTTCTTTGCGGCCATATAAGCGCGCAGGAAAAACCTTGGTGTCATTCAGAATCAATACATCGTGAGGGTTAAAAAAGGTAATTATATCTTTAAAAACCTTATGTTCAATTTTTCCTGTTTTGCGGTTTACCACCATCAAACGCGATTCATCGCGGTGGGCGTGAGGGAATTCTGCAATAAGGTCTTTAGGTAATACGAAGTTAAATTCGGATAATTTCATAGGCGGAATTAGTATATGTCTTTTTAAAAAGGCGGCAAATATAATACTTCACAAGGCGTTTGTCAATATATATTTTTAAAAGTGGCTAATGGTATGGCTTACGGGTTGTCAATGTGTCTCAGTATCAATAACTGCATATATTTCATCGAGTGTTAATGCCTGTAACAGCCTGAAATTGCCTATCCGGGTGCGGCTGAGGGAGTCTAAATATGCCCCGCTTTTAAGCGCAAGGCCAAAATCTCTTGCCAATGACCGTATATAGGTTCCTTTGCTGCAAACTACCCTGAAATGCACATGGGTTTCATCGAGCCGTTTAACTTCCATTTCCTTTATAGTCACTTTCCGGGGAGACATTTTTACATCTATACCCCTGCGGGCGCTTTCGTAAGCTCTTTTCCCATCTACTTTAATGGCAGAGTGGGCAGGCGGAACCTGTTCTATTTCGCCAGTAAAACTCTTTGCTGCCTGTTGAAGCATATCACCTGTAATATGGGCAGTCGGGAATGTTTCATCTATTTCCGTTTCTTTATCATACGAAGGCCGGGTAGCTCCCAGGGCAAAAACCCCTTCATATTCTTTCTCCAAATCCTGGAACTCGTTTATGCGCTTGGTAAAAGCGCCGGTACATATAATAAGCAAACCTGTTGCAAGCGGGTCAAGGGTGCCGGCATGGCCTACCTTTAACCGTTTATCATATTTCTTCAGCAATGCCCTTCTTATTTTGTTCACCACGTCGAACGATGTCCATTCAAAGGGCTTGTTGACCAGCAAAACTCCTCCTTTAAGGTAGTCGGTTTGTACTATTTCTGTTTTAGTTTCCATTATTGAGGGTGCAAAGGTAGTTTTAATAAGTGGTCAGTTGTCAGTATTCAGGAGTCAGGGGTATGGGATAAGAAGTAAGGAATATTC
The DNA here is from genome assembly GCA_052325425.1 of Bacteroidia bacterium. Classification (GTDB taxonomy): domain Bacteria; phylum Bacteroidota; class Bacteroidia; order JABEUT01; family JABEUT01; genus JABEUT01. Next base: position 56,362 of record JBKQUY010000051.1, read on the forward strand.
ATCACTGCGATGCCTCTCCTGACATTCATCGTCAGCGATGTAATTATGACATTCATCGTCATTAATCCGAATTCCTCTCAATAATAAAGAGGATGCGGCAGTTTGCTTCCCCTAAAATTAGCGCAATCCCGAACTTCTCGTCGGGGTTGTAAATCCCGACATTTATCGTCGGGGCTCAGTTTTTGTTTACCGGTATTTGGCACAATACTTTACATCTATGTGTCATTGCCTCGTTATCACCTCACGTGCCGTTACTATTCCTATAATCAAAAATTTCCTCAATGTTGCAACTTTTCTATCCAGATTAATTTTCAGGTTGGGGTACCAATGGGTGCCAGTTTTTAGGGGTGTCACTTTACATAAATAGCTGATTATCAATAATAATATGGGTTCCACCCCCCTAAAAAGCGGAACCCATCTAACGGGTTTACACTTTTTGGCCTCTAAAAAATATAAGTCATTGAAAAACAGCGATATAATTTTTAAAAATCCCTTAAAAGTGTAAACCCGTGTAAACCCGTTGCTTCCCCTTCAATTAGAGCAATCCCGACCTCCTTTCATCGGGGTTGCTTCCATTCGGGGAGTAGTAAGGAGTAAGTGGTAAGTAATTCACAATTCACCATTTACAATTCACAATTAAAATCACACACTTTTACACACGGTTCGCTATTTCGTGTGTAATTTCTCCAATTTTCTGATAAATTTTTTAGCATTTTTCCTGAAGAATGGCACACTTTGGCACGCGGTTCCCAGAAAAAGTGTGCCATTTTCTAATTTCCTGCTAATTTTTTTAGCATTTCTCATTGTCCATTTTTTTACTCATAACTCATAATTCTTAAGGTACACTTCTCCCCTCTATCTTTTTAAGATACCTATATCAAGACTATTTCAAAGAACATTTGCCTGATTTCCTTTACCGCAAAGTCATTACGCTTCGGTTATGATGCTGATATTTATCGTCAGCAAACGCAAAGTAAACAGCCCGCAGAGATTAATTCACAATTTACCATTTACAATTCACCATTTTGCATGCGCTTTCGCGCATACAAATATAAGCATTTTATTTTAAGCTAATGCACAAAAAATTAAATATTTTCAGTACTGAAAATAAGCCACAGATTCTCAGATTAATATAAATTCGGGAATCTGTGGAAACTTATTGATTACTAATTCCTAATTATTAATTACTAATTGAGTGAAACGCAATGCAAATATAAATATTTTATTTAAAATATTGAGCAAAATATTTATTTTTATTAAAAAGCGAAATCCCATGGGATTAAGGTGAATGCACATAAAGTTGAAATATTTTGAATGTCTTCTTAGATATTTGCTATTTGCTTATTTTTGATTAGCTTAAATAAAGAATGAAACTATTTTTAATTATAATACTATCCTTTTCTTTTACCCTTACTTCTATTGGACAGCAGAATCCGCTCGATAGCGGATTTACCAATAAAGCAGAAGCTAAAAACTTAGTGATTAATGGCAAAAAGGAAGGTAAATGGTTGGAATACATCAAAAGGATACAATTGGATAATATTGATGTTACAAATGACACTAATCTTGCCGGCCATTATAAATTAACTATTTATAGAGCGGGAAAACCATTTGGCATTATGAGACAATATTATATGAGTGGAAAATTGATGAGCGAAACAAAATACACTAACGAAAAAAAACTGGAGTAGAAAAATGGTATTATGAAAATGGAACATTAATGAGTGAAGTGTGCAAAAGTTCATGCGGAATTATTATTTATTCATCCTTTCCGCGAAGGCAATGGCAGAACAGCGCGCCTGTTGGCTAATCTAATGGCAGCAAAAGCGGGGCACAAACTGCTTGACCTCGAAAACTTCAGTAACGAAAAATTCAACAACTATGTAAAAGCAGTGAAAATGGCAGCTAAAAGAGACTATGTGCCTATGGAAAAAATTATACGTTCTCTTTTTTAATTTTATCAAGAACCTTACGGAGTGATTTCTTTGCCTTGGTATATGAAATTTTTATATTCTCAATTTCAAATGAATCGAGAACATTTTTCAATATTTCTTCCTCTGTGGGTTTATATATTTTTACAGTTTTTGGCATATCAATATAATTGATACAAAGATACTAAAATATCATGAAGAATATGTCTTCTGCTGACTTCTACGACATGATACATGAAGTGGTAAATGTGCCCAAAGGCAGATAACCATTTTCACACATTTTCCAGTAGCCTGTTCACTTTACCTTACCCTATTAATCTCCTCTTCGGCAGCTTTTTGCTTCTCTTGTTGTTCATGCTCCGATTTGCCTAACTTCCAGGAAAGGCTAAGGTTAAGGCGCCTGCTGTCGGTAATCTGGTAGTACTGAAAGTTGGTGTTTTGAAAGATAGCATAACTATTGTTATGAGATGACCACAAAACATCGCCGCAATTAAGGGTGACTGTGCCACGCTGGTGGGCAAAGCTCTTTTTTATACCGGCCTCAACCGTATAGACAGGCAAATCAATAAACTCCCCGTCTATAGCCCTGGAACTATAATCAAATTCAGCTTCGCAACTCCAGTCCTTGCCCAGGGTAAACATATTTACGCTGTTAAATGTCCAGACGAACTGAGCCATAGAAAAACCGGCACCCTCAATATTCCCCTGGTATTGCTGTTGCATAAATAGCGCCGAATTCATGCTTGTAAACCATTTGGCAATAGGTATGCTTGCCTCTGCTTTTGCGTATGTATTATTAAAGTTTTTAAAATTTTCAGGAATGCTGTAAATAACATGGGTGGTATTATTTTGTGTGGTGATATTGCTGATAGTGTTTGTCCAATATTCATCGCCCACACTGATACCTAAAAATTGCCTGTAAACTTCTTCAATATAAACTGCATTGCTTATGGCTGGCAGCAAGGCTGGGTTACCTTCACCGTAAGAGTAATTATTCATTACATATATAAAGGGGTTCAAAGACTGGTAATCGGGCCTCCATATTTTGCGCCTGTAATATAGTTTAAGCGTATTAATGGAATCGAGTTTATAATTGGCAAGCACGGTGGGGAAAAGGTTGAAATAATCATGTGTGAAAGCGGTATCATGCACCGTCTGAATACCTTTTGCTTCTGTTTCTTCTCCCCTGAGCCCAAGCTGGTAATCGAATTTCTTGCCCAACTGCTGCGAATAGCTGACATATCCCGCGTAAATGTATTCTTTATAAGTGAACTGGTTTGTAAAGGCCGTATCAACCACATTTTCTCCGTTTACCACGTTCCAATACCAGGCGTTGTTATCGGTTGTAACATAGCTGCTTTTCAAGCCTGTTTCAAGTTTTCCGTTCTTTCCCAACGGCAGGGTATAATCTATCCTCGCTGCCCAAATGTTAACAGTTGTAGGATGTGAAAACCGGAGGGTAGTGGGAGATTGTGTAACTCGCCCCAGGGAATCATAGTAATTGGTTACATCGGTTTCATTGAATGTGCTTGAAAAGGTTGCATAATCAATAGCAGCGGAAAGTTCTTCCCCGGCGCTATCCATTTTCAATGTATAGTTCAGGTCATAAGTGGTATTTACGGTTCCGGTGTTTCTCTGCCCCACCAGCGCCTGTATGGAGTCGGGGTGCGAACTGGCGCCATACATGTTATTGGTATAGTTTTTACTCATTACCCCTGTATTCTGCATTCCGTCGAAAACAAAGCCGATGGTCTGCTTTTTACCAGGCATAAAATCGGCTGCAACCCTTCCGCTGTTGGTCCATGTTGTCCCCTTTTTAAGCAAAGTGTCATTAAATGTATTTTGAATAATATCATTGGAAGTAAATTTGTTAATCATGCCAATATATTCCCCGTATGTATTAAAACTGTATCCATAATTGGCTGAAATATCCCATTTCCTGGCCGTGTAATTTATATTTATTCCTTCCCTGCCTCCGCCATAAATGCCCTGTTCATAGCCCGATGTTAGTTCGGCATTCAAGCCCAGGTTCTTATTCCGCTTCATAACTATATTAATAACAGAACTGCCGGCAGCATCGTATTTGGCGGAAGGATTGGTGATTATCTCTATTTTTTCAACCTGGCCGGCATCGAGGCTTCTCAGGTAAGTTGCCGCATCGGCGGCTGACAGGTAAGATGTTCTGCCGTCTATCATAATGAGCACCCCTGATTGCGAATTGACCGAGATGTTGTCATTATTATCAACGGCAACTCCCGGTAATTTTTTCAATACCTCGAGCACATTGTTGCCCGCTGAAATAATGCTGTTCTCAATATTATAAACTGTGCGGTCAGGCTTGTATTCCACAAAAGGTTTTTGGGCTGCAACTTCAACGCTTTTCAGGTCTTTGGCCTCGGCCTCCAATACAATATTACCTGCATTGTATTGCGGAGTTTTTGCGGAAAGCGAAAACGCCGGAGAGTAAAATCTTTTATATCCCAGGTATGCGGCAAGTACGCGGAAGTTCCCGCTGTCTTTTGTTTTTATCTCAAACTTACCCGACTCATCGGTAACTGCCATAGCGACAATTGCGCTGTCGGAAGCTTTTACAAGCGCCACCTGGACGAATGGAAGGGGAGCTTTTTCCGCATTGGTTATCTTTCCGCTGACCTGCGCGTTTACCTGCAAATTAAACAGCAAAAAGATAACAGCAGGCAGAACAGCAAGGGGGTTTTTCATTTAACTGATTTATACTTGTAAAAGCCTATACAACCATTAATGCAAAAAGTTCATATATATTTCCTGTAAACTGTCTTGGAGTAATCATTAAATACTCAAGGCTATTGCAAATTTAGCAATGTAAGTCACACTAAAGTATGGAATGTTATGTAATTCACTTTTACTGTCTGATAACAACATTTTTGACTATCTTTGACTCATGATACAGCCTTTTCTATACTCTAAACTTGAAGGTCTCCGGCTTTTGTGCAAAAAACATAAAGTGTCTCACCTTTATGCTTTCGGCTCAGTTTGTACCGATAGATTTAATGAACGAAGCGATGTTGATTTAATAGTTGAAATAAATGAAAAAGACCCTGTGCGGAAAGGAGAAGAATTACTTTCGTTATGGGATGAGCTGGAAGATTTTTTTAAACGCAAAGTGGATATGCTCACTGACCAACCAATAAAGAATCCTTATCTTAAAGCAAATATTGACCGCACCAAAATCTTAATCTATGACGGAGAAGGACAAAAAATACTTGTCTGATATTCTTATTGCCATTGATTTTATTGAACGTTTCTTAGCAGATACCCATTCTTTTGAACAATATTCGGGCGACCAAAAAACAAAAAGCGCGGTAGAAAGGCAATTAGCAATAATAGGTGAAGCGGTAGGTAACTTTATGAAATTAAACCCTGCAAATACCCTTGAAAACGCAAAGCAGATTGTAAACTTCAGGAATCGTATTGTACATGCCTATGATTCTGTTGACGACCATATTGTTTGGGTTATTATTCAAAAGCATATTCCTTTATTAAAATCTGAAGTTTTAAAAAAGGTTTCGTAGTCCCCTTATTTAGAATTATACAGAAAGAGTATGGCTTTGCAAAAATCAATAAAGACGCTGAGATTGCTTCGCAAAGCCTCGCAATGACGGAACGCCCCACAAATTGCAACTGCGAGTCCGCCGTCCCCATAAAAATATGGCGGACGTGGCAGTCTTAATAATTTCTTGCAAACTCATATTTGTTAGGTATATATTGGATGAATAGAAAACAAACTACTCTAATGCAATCATAATTGCCTCCTGGAATGCTTTTATGGTAATGTCAATATCCCTGTCGGTATGCGCTGCCGAAACAAAACCCACTTCATACCCTGATGGGCCTAAATAAACTTTTCTTTCTAAAAGCGCGGCGTGAAGTTTTTTAAATTTCTCCATGCTCGCTGGGTCAATATCTGATGAGCAGGTAATTTCTTTTTTATGGGTAAAGGCCGGCCAGAATATAGAACCTATGGAAAATATTCGGAACGGAGCATCGGAAAGCACATCTTCCATAATTCCCTCAACAAGGCGTTTGGTCTTTTTCTCCAGGTTTTCGTAAAAACGGGGTTTCAGGCATTCTGTAAGCTGGGCAATGCCGCCTGCCATAGCCACAGGGTTGCCCGATAAGGTACCGGCCTGGTAAACGTTGCCATCGGGAGAAATATGGTTCATCACTTCCTGCCTTGCTCCATAAGCGCCTACAGGCAATCCGCCTCCTATTACTTTGCCGTAGGTAACAATATCGGGCTCAATGTTGTAATATCCCGAGGCTCCTTCAAACCCAATACGGAAGCCGGAAATAACTTCATCGAAAATAAGCAGGCTGCCCTGGCCCGAACATATATCGCTCAGGAATTCGAGGAAGGGGCGTTTTTGCAGCATAAGGCCGTTATTGGCCGGAACGGGTTCTATAATTATGCAGGCAATATCATTTTTATAAAGAGCGAATGCTTTTTTTACCGCTTTTTCATCGTTGAGCGGCAGCACTATGGTTTCCCTGGCAAAAGCTTCGGGTATCCCTGCCGATGAAGAAAGCCCGAAAGTGGCAAGTCCCGAACCCGCTTTTACCAGCAGCGAATCGGCATGGCCATGATAGCAACCGTCGAACTTTATGATTTTATTTCTTTTGGTATATCCTCTTGCGAGGCGTATGGCAGACATGACCGCTTCGGTGCCTGAACTTACAAAACGTATTTTTTCAATGCGGCTGTTGTTTCCCAAAATTAATTCGGCCAGCTCATTTTCTAACCGTGTAGGCGCGCCGAATGACATGCCTTTATCAATAGTCTTTTTTACCATGCTTACCACCGAAGGGTGGCAATGCCCCAGTATAAGCGGTCCCCATGAACAACAATAATCAATGTATTCGTTGCCGTCGGCATCCCAAATATGCGGGCCCTCGCCCTGGTCAATAAACAAGGGTGTTCCGCCCACCGATTGGAATGCCCTTACGGGTGAATTTACCCCGCCGGGAAAATATTTTTTTGCTTTTACAAACAGCTTTTCAGATTCTTTTCGCTTTAACATAAATTAAATTTTAGCCACTGATTTCACGAATAAATGAGATGCAAAGTACAGGATTTTTTCTTCACGAATTACACGAATTTAATTCGTGTAACTCATGGCCAGTATAATGTTTAATTTTTATTTAATTCGTGAAATCCGTGGCAGGCATTTTAGTATATTTAATTCCTTACTTTTACTGCCTCAAAAATACAAATAAACATGACCGCGATAAAACAAACCGAAAGCATATCCGCAAAGGATAATATAATATTGATTGGAACAGCCAAAACCGATTTTTCAAAATATGGGCTGGCTCCGTCTGAACTGGAATATGTAAAGAAGCAGGTTGCTGCCGATGAACATATTATACCTGTTAACCAATATGCCCGCCGTGTGGTGGTTTATATTGAAGAAAAGAAAAAAGAAAACTACCTGACCCTTGAAGCGTTCCGCAAAGCAGGCAATAAAATATGCGGAATGATGAATACCGCTAAAGTAGAAGCTGTTACTATTACGGATATTTCAGGCAATGCAGAAAATACGTTGGCATTTGCCGAAGGAATGGCATTGGGCAACTACCAGTTTTTGCACTACAGGCAGAATGACATTAAAAAAGTAGCCAATTCGCTTAAGACTATAAACATTTACAGTAAAAAAGTTAAGGCCGCAGATATTGAGCGCTTGCAGATTATCACAGATGCTACCTGTAAAGCCCGGACCTTGGTTAATGAGCCTGTAAACCACCTTAATGCCGTTGATTTGGCAAAGGAATTTGAAAAGATGGGCAAAGAAGCCGGGTTTAAGGCGGAGGTGCTGAATAAAGCCAAAATAACAGCCCTTAAAATGGGCGGATTGCTGGGTGTAAACCTCGGCAGCATTGACCCTCCTACGTTTACCATTATGGAATGGAAGCCTAAAAACGCCAGGAATAAAAAACCTTATGTATTGGTTGGCAAAGGAGTGGTGTTCGATACAGGAGGCTTAAGCCTGAAACCTACTGCCAATTCAATGGATGAAATGAAATGCGATATGGCCGGCGGAGCAGTGGTAGGATGCACCATGTATGCCATAGCAAAAGCCAAGCTGCCTGTATATGTAATTGGCCTTGTACCCGCAACCGATAACCGCCCCGGCATGAATGCTTATGTTCCGGGTGATATACTGACCATGTATAATGGCATGACGGTTGAAATGCTTAATGCCGATGCCGAAGGCCGCCTTATTTTAGCCGATGCGCTGAGTTATGCCAAGAAGTATGAACCTGAACTGGCAATTGATTTGGCGACGCTTACCGGCGCTGCAGCTATGGCAATAGGTAAATATGGAATTGTATCAATGGGTACAATAGGTAAAAAGGCGAATGACGCGCTGAAAAAGAGCGGGGAGCATGTATTTGAACGTTTAGTTGAATTTCCTTTCTGGGATGAGTATGCAGACTTGCTGAAAACAGAAATAGCCGATATGAAAAATATAGGCGGCCCTGTTGGCGGAGCCATTACAGCCGGAAAATTTCTTGAAAAATTTACGTCCTATCCCTGGGTGCATCTTGATATAGCCGGCCCTGCATTTATTAATGCTCCGTATGATTATAAACCCAAAGGTGGTACAGGAGTGGGAGTAAGATTGCTATTTGACTTTTTAAGCAAGATTTAGGTCTGATACTGTGTGCTTTTGTTTGTTGGCGCGACTTCTTCATCTTTTCTTCATAATGAAAAAATACCTTTGTTCCATCAAACAACATAAAAATTATTTAACAACAAGTAAAATCTCAAAAATCATGAAAAAACTCAGTTTAGTTCTCGCAGCAATGATTCTTTTCGCAGGTATATCTTTCGCACAAGATAAAGGTGCAGCCAAAGAAAAGAAAACCGCAACCAAAGAAAAGAAAGTTGCAAAGAAAGAAAAGAAAGTTGCAAAAGACGAAAAGAAAGCCAAGTAATCTTTCCGTTAACGAAATAAAAGAGCTCTGCAGAAATGCGGGGCTTTTTTATTTGCTTTCCTTAAACCAGCTTGAATACATTAAATAGTTATTGGCTATTCTATGTACCTCGCCTTTAAGAAGTTCCGGGTTAATGCTTTTTATTTTTTTAGCCGGGATGCCGGCATAAACACTCCCTTCTTCCACAATAGTTCCTTCTAAAACAACAGCCCCGGCAGCAATAAGGCTGTTGCTATTCACAACCGCGTTATCCATTATAATAGCCCCCATACCTATTAATACATTATCATGCAGGGTACACCCGTGTACTATGGCATTATGGCCTATAGAAACATTATTGCCTATGGTAGTTATAGTTTTCTGGTAGGTGCAATGAATAATCGCTCCATCCTGTATGTTTACCTTATTACCCATGCGGATAGAATTAACGTCTCCCCTTACTACCGCGTTGAACCATATGCTGCAATCGTCGCCCATAACTACATCGCCCACAACGGTGGCATTTTCGGCCAGGTAGCAATTGTTGCCCAATACCGGTTTTATGCCTTTTACAGCCTTAATTAGCGCCATAATTGTTTATTTTTTTGCAAAAATATGGTATTAGGTCTATCCGGATATGAAAAAAGTATTACCTTTGCAGCCCTTAAAGAAAAACCTTAATACAATAAATCGAAGCTCATGTACGCAATTGTTGAAATAGGAGGACAGCAGCATAAGGTGAAAAAAGCCCAGAAACTGTATGTTAACCGCCTCGAATCGGAAGAAGGCACAAACCTTGAATTTGATAAAGTTTTGCTGGTAGATAATGACGGCGATATTGCTATCGGCCTCCCTTTTGTTGACGGCACCCGTGTTGTTGCAAAAGTTATGGGCCATGTAAAAGATGACAAGGTTCATATCTTCAAGCATAAAAGAAGGAAGGGATACCGTCGTTTTAACGGCCACAGGCAGTCGCTTACCGAGCTTTTCATACAGGGTATTTTTGCCAAAGGCGAAACCATGCAGGAAGATATTGCTCCTAAGAGAATAGCTAAAACAGCTCCTGTGTCAGAAGCTCCGGTTGTAGAAACTGAAACAGCAGTTGAGGAAAAGCCGAAGAAAAAAGCTGCCCCTAAAAAGAAAGCAGCCGCTCCTAAAAAAGCAGAGAGCAAGGCAAAGGATAAAAAGCCTGCGGCTAAAAAAACAACGACCCGTAAAAAATCGAAAGAATAAATAGTAACCATTAAAGTTCAAAAGTCATGGCACACAAGAAAGGGGTTGGTAGTTCCAAGAACGGCAGAGAGTCGCACAGCAAGCGCCTCGGTGTGAAAATTTTTGGCGGCCAGCCCGTAAAATCAGGTAATATTATCCTTCGCCAAAGGGGTACCGAGTATCACCCGGGCAAAGGCGTTGGTATAGGCAAAGACCATACCATTTTTGCTTTGGTTGACGGCACCGTAGTATTTACCGTAAAAAGGGAAGACAGGCGGTATGTATCGGTAACACCCGCCGGAGAAACTGTTTCCGCCTAACCGATAAGGATTCAATAAATATTTTCCTGCCTGTGGCTTAGTTCGCAGGCAGGATTTTTCATTTAATATATATTTGCTCAAATTTTTAAGCCATGCTCGAAATAGCCTATATCCGCCAGAATGCCGAAGATGTGATTACCCGTTTAAAGGTAAAGAATTTTGATGCCGCTGAAACTATTGTAAATGAAGTACTTGCACTGGATGAGAAAAAACGCTCGGTCCAGACAAAACTTGATGAGGTTCTTGCGCAGTTAAATAAAGCGTCTAAGGAGATTGGCGACCTGTATAAAGCAGGTAAAAAGCAGGAGGCCGATGAATTGAAAGGCAAAACATTAAGCTGGAAGCAAGATATTACCAACCTGGAAGCAGAAGTAAAAAAAGCTGAACAGGATGCCCAGGATAAATTGGTTTTATTGCCCAATCTTCCCAATGCAAGTGTACCCAAAGGAAAGACGCCAGAAGACAATGAAGTGGTATTTACACATGGAGAGATGCCCCAATTACCTGAAAATGCATTGCCTCACTGGGAGCTGGCAAAAAAATATGACCTTATTGATTTTGAAACAGGCGTTAAAATAACCGGCGCCGGGTTCCCGGTATATAAAGGTAAGGGAGCCAAACTTCAACGGGCGCTTATTAATTTTTTCCTCGATAAAGCTACCGAAGCCGGCTACCTTGAGATTGAACCCCCAATTTTAGTGAATAAAGATACAGGCTTTGGCACAGGGCAATTACCTGATAAAGAAGGGCAGATGTATTATGTAACATTGGATGATATGTATCTTATTCCCACTGCGGAAGTTCCCATAACCAATATATACAGGGATACTATACTTGAAGAAGAAACATTGCCGGTAAAAAACTGCGGATATACTCCTTGTTTCAGGCGTGAAGCAGGTTCGTATGGAAAAGATGTGCGCGGGCTTAACCGCCTGCACCAGTTTGATAAAGTGGAAATAGTGCAAATACAGCATCCCGATAAATCATACCAGGCTTTGGAAGAAATGCGCGAATATGTAGCCGGATTGTTAAAGGCTCTTAAACTGCCTTTCCGCACCCTTAAACTTTGCGGTGGCGATATGAGTTTTGCTTCGGCGCTTACTTATGATATGGAGGTTTTTTCGGGAGCTCAGAAAAGGTGGCTGGAAGTCAGCTCGGTATCGAATTTTGAAACATTCCAGAGTAACCGTATGAAGTTAAGATTTAAAAAAGGCAAGGACAAACCAAGGCTTGCCCATACGCTGAATGGCAGCGCATTAGCTCTTCCGCGCATTGTTGCCTCCATTTTGGAAAATAATCAGACTGATAAAGGTATCCGTATGCCTGAGGCAATTGTTCCATATACCGGGTTCGATTATATAAAGTAAACAGATATAAATGTTAGTATTAATATTTGGTTGATTCACATATAAAATTACTTTTGTACTGCCTAAATTATTATTAGTTGAAAAAATTACTCTTTTTAGGGGTTGTCTTGTGTTGTTTGGGGTATTTCTTCTCCGGTTGTAGCCATAATCTTTTCCATAGCCGCATTTCGGAAGGAACCATCGAATACAAGGTAGTGGTGCTTGATTCCGCTAACCCAATGGCAAAAATGGCACCCGATAAAATGACTGTTAAATTCAAAAATAACATTGCATGTGCCGAGCTTATTGCCGGAATGGGATTATTTGAAACTGTTTTTATTAATGATGAACCTTCGAAAAAGCTGACACAATTGGTTCGCATGTTAAATAAAAAATGGGCTTATATCGCCGATACCGCTTCTATAAATAAGGAGCTTGCCCATGATGTTCAATTTGATATTACAGAAACACCTGAAGTAAAAGTCATAGCCGGGTATACTTGTAAAAAAGCAATCGGGAAATCGAAAGATAAAAACGTACCTGATGTGGAACTCTATTACACAGATGATATACAACTGGAGCAACCAAACTGGGCTACCCCGTTTAAAGATATTAAGGGTGTATTAATGCAATACCGCATCAGCAAGTATGGTTTTTATATGGAATTTACCGCTGAGAAAGTTGAGCCCGATAAAATTGATGATAATATTTTTAAACTCCCGCCTGACTATAAAATGATTACCAAACAGCAAATAGATAATCTTTACAAGGGGTTTGAATAATAAAAACATAGATTTATTCTTCTATAATAATTATAAAACAAAAAGTATTTATATGAAAAAGTTCACTAAAGTTGCAATCATAGGGGTGGCAACTATCGTGCTGACAGCATTTTCAGCGCCAAAAGCAGATAATTCCTTTGAGGGAATAATAACATTTAATATCTCTGTCAATATGCCTGATAATAATAATCCCCAGGCTGCGGCGATGATGCAACAGGGTTCAAGCCTGAAAGAATATATAAAGGGCGATAAAATGAGAACTGAAATGAATATGGGCATGATGCATCGTGTATCTATTATTGATATTAAAACAAAAGAAGTAGTTACATTGATTGATATGATGGGTACAAAGTATGAAATAAAATCGGACCCAAATAAACCCAAACCCAATGAGGAAAAACCTGATATTAAGTATCTTGACAGCACCAAGACAATTGCCGGTTATAAGTGTAACGCAGCCCTTGTTACCGTTACCAGCCCTAAAACCGGAGAAAAAAATTCTTTTACCATATATTACACTGACCAATTACCATATAACGAAGAGGTAGGCTTGTATAAAGGATTGAAAGGGTTTCCTTTGCAGTTTGCAATGAAGCAAAGAGGAATGACGATAAACTGTATGGCTCAGTCCGCAGATAAGCAATTGCTTTCCGATACGTTATTTGTAGTTCCAACCAAGGGATATAAAGTTGAAAACTCAACGGAAGATATGATGAAGGATATGCAGCAGCAAATGGGCGGTGGCGGTCAATAATTAATAATACCGGGCATATAAAATAATAAAGCGGGTATTTACCCGCTTTATTATTTTATAATATTGTTTGGAAATTTTAAGTTTTCGGTTTTTTATCTTTTCCTTTATTCATTTTCTCAAATTCTTTCCCGATTTCATCCGGGCTCTTGCCAAGTAATTTCATAGCTTGTTTTGCCTGGGCAGCGAGGTTATCATTCGGGTATTTTTCAACAACTTCCATATATTTTGCACGGGCTTTGGCGGTATCATTCAGGTTATTGTCATAAACAAATCCCTCTATAAAAAGGCATTCCGGTATAAGCCTGCTCTGCGGATATTTTGAGAGGATGTTTTCATACATTGAAATTGCCCTTAGAAATTGTCCCGTACTGGATGCATATTCTCCGGCTTTAAACAGAAAAAATGTTGACAAAGTATCATCAGGGAAATGCTTTGCATAGTCGAGGTAAGCGTTAATTGCCATGTTGGCAGTAGCGGGGTCGAGCGAAGCCGATGTATTTAATTTAGTCTGCACCGCATTAACAGCCTGCATTAATCCTTGTTTGCTGGTGTCTTTGGCAGCAGCAGTACCGGCCTGGTCCTGGCTTTGCTTCTTGTTACCGCAGCTAAGTAAAGAAATAACCATGCAGTATATACCTGCTATTATTACAATTTTCTTCATACTTTATTTTTTTAATGGGAATTTCATGCGATAAGATACATCTACTATTCCTTTAGATAAGTCAGTAAGTTTTCTTTTAAGCAACCTTCTTCTAAGGGGGTTTATTTTATCAACGAACAGGATGCCTTCAATATGGTCGTATTCGTGCTGTACTATCCTTGCCCTAATGTCGTCAAACTCTTCATCACGCTCTTTAAAGTTTTCATCAACATACTTTATACGGATTTTGGGCTTCCTTTCCACATCTTCCCGTATGGTTGGGATGCTCAGGCAACCTTCATTGAATTTCCATACCTGTCCTTCTTCCTTTACTATCCGCGGGTTGATGAATATTTTTTTAAAACCGGTGAGTTCTTTTCGTTTTTCTTCATCTTCCTGGTCTTCGCCGTAAGCGGTAGCATCAACAATAAATAAACGTATTGACAGGCCAATCTGGGGCGCGGCAAGCCCCACTCCTTTTGCATTGTGCATAGTGTCGAACATATTTTCAATTATCTTTTCCAGGTCAGGATAATCTGCCGTTATTTCCTGTGCTTTCTTTCTCAGCACTGCATCTCCGTATGCTATAATAGGTAAAACCATAAATGTATATCAGTAAAAACTTCAAAATTAAAGATTTAGTATGAAACTGAGGGAGGTAAGCGGCCCTCTTTCTTCATTTCCATAAAAGATTGAAGAATAAGTGCGGCGCTCACCATGTCAATGGTTGATTTATTTTGCCTGTCTTTTTTCTTCAGTCCCCCGTCAATCATAGTCTGAAAAGCCATTCGTGAAGTAAGGCGCTCATCTACTTTGTAAATAAGCATACCCCGGAATTTATTACCCAATTGTACTGTAAATCTTTCAATAGCTCCTGCGCTTTGTGATGGGGTATTATCCATGTGCTTAGGTTCGCCTATAACAATACATTCAACTTTTTCCTTTTCCATATAACCGGCAAGGAAGTTAAATATCTCCTTTGTAGCAATAGTTGTAAGGCCGGTTGCAATTATCTGCCCGGGGTCGGTGACGGCTATACCGGTGCGAATAGTTCCATAATCAATTGCCAATATCCTCATATTATTTACAAAGTTACTAATAAGTCTCTTCTTATAGCTGTTTTAAGGTGTTGAATCAGGTTATCAAAAAACTGCTAAGAATCATGTCTTTCTTATGAAATGCTTGTTACTTTTGCAGCACCAAAACATAAAGCTATGAAAACGATTGACGATTTTAATTTTAAGAATCATAGGGCGCTTGTACGTGTTGATTTTAACGTTCCTCTTGACAACCAATTTAATATTACCGATGATACGCGCATACGGGCTGCAATACCTACGCTGAAGAAAATACTTAACGACGGTGGTTCATTAGTCATCATGTCGCATTTCGGAAGACCTAAAAACCTGCCCGAGGACAAATTTTCATTAAAGCATTGCGTTCCGCTTTTAAGCCAGTTGCTGGGAAGGCCTGTTTTATTCGCTAAGGATTGCATCGGCGCCGCTACCAGGGCTATGGCAGATAAACTAAAACCGGGAGAAGTGTTGCTGCTTGAAAATGTGCGTTTCCATGCGGAAGAAACCAAAGGTTCTGAAAGCTTTGCCAAAGAGCTGGCCTTGTTGGGCGATATATTTGTGAATGATGCGTTTGGGGTGGCGCACAGGGCGCACTCTTCAACAACAGTAGTCGCTAAATTTTTTCCCGGCAAAAAAATGTTCGGATACTTAATGGCGCATGAACTGGAGAGTATTAATAAACTGCTCAACCAGAATAAAAAGCCTTTTACGGCTATACTTGGCGGGGCAAAAGTATCGGGGAAAATAGCCATTATATCAAACCTTATGAATAAGGTTGACAACCTTATAATTGGGGGCGGTATGGCTTTTACATTTATCAAAGCTATGGGGGGTAAAGTTGGCAGTTCATTGGTGGAAGAAGAAAGAATAGGAACTGCATTGGAAGTAATAAAGGAAGCCAAGAGTAAAAATGTGCATTTATATATTCCGGTTGACGCAGTTGTTGCCGATGCTTTCTCGAATGATGCCAACAGGCAAACCTGTGATATAAATAGTATTCCTGACGGGTGGATGGGATTGGATATTGGCCCTGAAACAGAGAAAAATTATGCGCAGGTAATTGAGTCGTCGAAAACAATTTTATGGAATGGCCCTATGGGAGTATTTGAAATGGAGAATTTTGAACATGGAACCATAGCTGTTGCCAACGCGGTTGTTAATGCTACCAAAAAAGGAGCGTATTCGCTTATTGGCGGGGGCGACTCGGTTGCCGCCATCAACAAATATAAAATGACAGACCTTGTAAGCTGTGTATCTACAGGCGGAGGAGCTATGCTGGAAGGATTGGAAGGCCAGGTTTTGCCGGGTGTGGCGGCTGTGGAAGAAGATGTTGAAAAGATAGTTCAATAGGGTATAAAAAAGGGTGTTAATTGCCATAACTTTGCAGGAATTATAAATAAAATGCACCCGTTTGTAAAAAAGGTTTTAGGCTACCTACGCAATAAATATATTACTGCGACATTGATATTCTTTGTCTGGGTATGCTTTTTCGACAGGAACGACCTTATATCTGAAATGAAGCTTGTTTATAAAATCAATAAGCTGAAAGCGGAGCGCAGCTATTATCAGAAACAGACGGATATTACCAACGAAGAGCTAAAAGAACTACAGACCAATCCTGCCAACCTTGAAAAGTTTGCCCGCGAAAAATACCTTATGAAAAAGGATAACGAAGATGTTTACATAATCGTTGATAAGAACAACAAACTGCTCGATACATTACATGTAGTAGTGAAATAACCCTTATCCCTGGCGGGTCAACAGCTCAACTATTTCCGATAACGTTCTTTCGTTTGATTTCACAAAACCTTCTCCTGCTTTATAAAGCGAAGCAATATTCTCTGTAGTAACATTATCCATTTCCTTGTTCAGCCCATGCAATGACGGTTGCAAGCGTATGTAATTATAATCAGGTTTGCTTTTAAAAATATGTTCCAACTGGAAATTAACCATATCGCTATGCGCGTCAAAAGCAATATTGGCTAACATACGTGCCCAGTTTTTTTCGGTGCTGTCATCAGTTTGCGCATCGGTATAAGCTGTTGTTGCCAGCCCTGTTCCCAATGAAAGCAGGAATATACTTTCAGCATGAGGAAAGAGTGTCCTGGCCTGCAGGTAGGCAAAAAAAGCCGGATTATAGGCAAAAATGCTTCCGTCAATAAATGTATATGGCCTTTCTGCCATACAATGCGTTTTAGACGGTGGAAAAACTCCGGGTAAGGCAGTAGTGGAGCGTATTACCGACCTGACAAAGAAATCGGAACGCGGGTCGCCGATAGCTTTGTGAGAAAGGAAAAGATACGGTTCAGTATGTATGAGGTCGTATGCGGTAATGCAGCATGGCTTTATAAGCTGGCTAAGTTTTAACTCTTTAAAATAAAGCCTTAGCTGGGCCTCTAATCCTTCGGGAGAGTATTTATGGAAACCTGTATTTTCCTGTATAGCAAATGATGTGCCCCCGTATGCAAAATAGAACTCAGCAGCTTGTTTTGCAGTAAATCTTGGGCGTGTGGCATCGGTTTCATCGGGAGTAAGATAGACGCAGGCAAGCAAGCCTCCTGTACTGGTACCGGTAATAAAATCAAAATAGTCTGATAGGCGGGCATCGGGTTTGTTTGTTGCCTGCTGCAATCTTTCTTCAAGCACAGCTAAAAAAGTAGCAGGCAGTATTCCTCTTATACCGCCTCCGTCAATTGATAATATGTTTACCGTTTTACTCATTGATTTTTGAAGCTTTAATGCTTAAACCCGACAGCAAAAGCCCTATAAAGGTAAGCAAAGCATTCATAATAAGCAGTTCGAAACCAAATTGGTACCCGTTAAACCATATTCCGGACTGCTTATCAAGCACATAACAAATAACCGGGGCAACTATGCAAATTGCAGGAATCCATTTATCATTGGCATAGGTCTTGGTAAGCAGGCCAAACGAATATAAACCCAGCAATGGCCCATACGTATAGCTTGCAACCTTGTATACATCGTTAATTATAACAGGGTCATTTATTACACGGTAAATGATGATTACTAAAATTAAAAGCAGCGCCATCAATACATGGACATACTTGCGGGTGCTTTCCTGCTTATCTTTTTCTTTATCCTTTATATCCAGAATGTCCACACAAAATGAGGTAGTGAGGGCAGTAAGCGCTGAATCGGCGCTGGCAAAAGATGCAGCGGTTATTCCCATAACAAATAAAAACGCGACTATAGTTCCGAAATAACCCTGGGTTGCAAGCATAGGGTATAAATTATCTGATTTGGCCGGCAGGGCAATATGGTTGGCTTCTGTAAAAGCATAAAGCAGCACTCCTAATACCAGGAACGTAAGTACAACCAATGCCTGTATGATGCTGAAAGAAAAAATATTTTTTTGCGATTCGCCTATGGTTTTGCAGGTAAGGTTTTTCTGCATCATATCCTGGTCGAGGCCGGTCATAGCTATTGCTATAAATACCCCGCTGAAAAACTGTTTAAAGAAATAAAGTTTGTCTTTGTAGTCCCAGTATAGCATTTTCGAGTAGGGAGAAGAAGCCACTGTTTTAGCCAAATCGCCTATATGCAGGTGCATAGACTGGCTGATAAGAATAATACTGCCCACCAAAGCGGATAAGAGGAAAAATGTCTGCAATGCATCTGTCCATATAATTGTTTTCATGCCACCGCTGCGCGTATAAAGCCATATAAGCAATACTATTACCGCTGCGCTGGCAACAAAAGGAATGTTCCATTGGTTAAAAATGCAATTCTGCAACACATCAACCGCCACATAAATACGGAATGAAGCCCCGATAACGCGGGAGAGCAGAAAGTATGAAGCGCCTGTTTTATAACCATAATGGCCAAAGCGGCTTTTCAGGTAAGTATAAATAGAAGTAAGCTGCAAACGGTAATATACGGGCATAAGCACCCAGGCAATTACCCAATAGCCAAGCACAAGGCCAAAAACAAATTCGTAATAGGAAAAACCTGATGCCTTAACAGCGCCCGGAACCGATACGAATGTTACCCCAGAAATAGAGGAGCCAATCATTCCGAAAGCTATTAAATACCAGGGAGATTTCCGGTTGGCCAGGAAAAATCCCTCATTGTTGCTGTTGCGGCCGGTAATATATGATACTACCATTAGCACAGCAAAATAGGAGACGAGACAAATTAATATAGAAATAGGAGACATTAATTTATTTTTCTCGTAGAGGATTTAAGTTACAATACTTAGCCACAGATGCACAGGTTATTATTTTTTTCTCGCAAAGAACGCAGAGTAAATACACTCGGAGTTTCGCAACACTCATAACTCATAATTCATAACTTATTCAAGTTTCTTAGCTGAAAATGCTTTTCGCGTTATTACCTTTTGTATTATCCTTTTCAAAATAATTTCGCCCAGGCACCTGTAATATATATCTACCGGCATATCGCGCAGCGATTCCACCTGCTTTTCCCCAATATCAATCCTGTATAGTCTTTCAGAAAGCTGTGGGGTAATCTCAGGAAGATACTTTTGCAATGCAAGCACAACCAACTCGGCAACATTATCTCCTGAAAGCAGTTCAGGGGCTACTTTTATAGCATCTTCCCTGCCCAAATCTTTATTTAACTGCGCCAGTGTTTCTTTCCAGAAATCAGGCTGTGCAATATATTGCCTGTACTGCTCTAAATAGGAAAAATCGTTTTGGATAAGGTCTGCCATAATAGTTGTATTTCATTTCAAACTTAGCAATTTTAACAGAAAGCGGATAACATAGAGTTATTAAAAGTAAATCGTAAGTGATAAGTGTTTTTTTCTACATTTTTAACACAGAGAACCCTAGAGTATAAAACAACACAGAGGTTCGCAGAGCTTAAATTCATTCCATTATTCGTTTTGTTACCGCGTTTATATCAATTTCTTATATATTTGAAGTTTAACATTACAGAATGGAAGACTTTGTAGTATCGGCACGTAAATACAGGCCCTCGACTTTTAAAAGTGTAATTGGCCAAAAAGCCATAGTAAACACATTGAAAAACGCCATTGCCAACCATCACCTTGCCCAAACGTTTTTGTTTTGCGGGCAAAGGGGAGTGGGTAAAACAAGTTGTGCCCGTATTTTGGCAAAAACCATCAACTGCCTTAACCTCACCGAAGAAACCGAGGCATGCAACAAATGCGAATCCTGCCTTAGTTTTAACGATGGCCGTTCCATGAACATACATGAACTGGACGCTGCATCCAATAACTCAGTTGATGATATAAGAGGGCTTATTGAACAGGTGCGCTTTGCTCCCCAGCTTGGCAAATACAAAGTATATATAATTGACGAGGTTCACATGCTGTCGCAGGCTGCTTTTAATGCCTTCCTTAAAACATTGGAAGAGCCACCCGCTCATGCTATTTTTATATTGGCCACTACAGAAAAGCACAAAATAATACCTACCATACTTTCCCGTTGTCAGATATTCGACTTTAAGCGCATACAGTTGAAAGATGTGGCAGAGCATCTTGCCTATATTGCCTCACAGGAAGGTATAAATGCCGCTCCCGAAGCCCTTCATATTATAGCTGAAAAAGGCGATGGCTCCATGCGCGATTCCCTATCCATATTCGACCAGATGGTAAGTTTTGCAGGTAAGGAGCTTACCTATAAAAAGGTAATTGATAATTTGAATATTCTCGATTACGACTATTACTTTAAAGTTACCGATGCCATATTGCAGGCCGATGTTCCGACTGCCCTATTATTATTTGACGAGGTATTGAACAATGGTTTCGACGGGCATTTATTTATAAGCGGCCTGGGTGAGCATTTCCGGAACCTCATCGTAGCCAAGAACCCTGTTACGGCAGCCTTGCTTGAAAAAGGCGGGCAACTGAAAGAAAAATATGTATGGCAGGCTGTGCAATACCCTGAAGCTTTCCTTTTCAGTGGATTAAGTATCCTGAACCAGAGTGATGTAAGCTATAAAATGGCGGTTAACCAGCGCTTGCTGGTAGAACTGACATTGATGAAATTATGCAACCTTGCAGTCGCTAAAACAGACGCTCCTGCCGCTTCTGTGGCATCTGCTCCTGCCGCCGCGAAACCTGCTGCCGCGGCTGCCGTTCCCGTTGCGCCTAAAGTTACTCCTGCTGCTCCTGCCCCAAAAGTTGCAGAGCCAAAGCAGGATTATAAACCAGGTACTCCTCCGCCCGCACAAGCGCCTCCCAAAAAGATAAATATGCCTTCTATAAATAAAATGCTTGGCGACACTCCTAAACCGCAAACTCAGGCAGCCGAAAAGCAGGAAGAAGGGCAGCCGCTTACAGATGAACTGCTGCTGAAAGCATGGGCTGAATATATAGAGTTGAACAAAGAGAAAAAAATGGGGCTATGCAGCATATTGAGGCAAACCATCCCGAAGAAATCGGCTGAAAAGCCATCTCTTATGGAAGTTACTGTGGCAAGCACTATGCAGCAGCAATCTATTGAGGAGGAGCGGAGCAACCTGCTCGATTTTCTCAGGAACAGGTTAAAGCACCCTGCTTTGCAAATGGCTATAAATATTTCGAAGACAGAAACTCAGCGCAAACCCTATACACAGGAGGAAAAGTACTTGCACATGAAAGAAAAAAACCCGGTTGTAGAAAAGCTGAAAGACCAGTTAGACTTGGGAATTGATTAAAATATTATACAGTATTAATAACACTAATCTAAATAAGCTATGAATGCACAAAAAATCACATTAACCAAAGGCCAGCTCAATGTCCCCGACTGTCCTATAATTCCGTTTATTGAAGGAGATGGCACCGGCCCTGATATATGGCGGGCTTCTGTCCGCGTTATTGACGCTGCCGTAAAAAATGCCTATAACGGCAAGCGCCAGATTTCCTGGTTAGAAGTATTGGCCGGAGAAAAATCGTTTAAGAAAACCGGAAACTGGCTGCCCGATGAAACGCTTGCAGCTTTTAAAGAGTATTTCGTTGGCATTAAAGGCCCTCTTACAACTCCTATCGGCGGCGGTATCCGTTCACTCAACGTGGCTTTGCGGCAGATTCTCGACCTCTATGTTTGCCTGCGCCCTGTAAGGTGGTTCGAAGGCGTTCCTTCTCCCGTTAAAAACCCCGGTGCGGTTGATATGGTTATCTTCCGCGAGAATACGGAGGATATTTATGCAGGCATTGAATATGTTGCAGGAAGCCCCGAAGCGCAAAAAATACTTGACTTCATTGCAAAGGAGTTTCCGAAGGATTTTTCCAAAATACGGTTTAATTCTAAAGAAAAGGCTGCTGAGTTCTGGAAAATGACCGGCGCGCCTGAAGGTGATGAAATTGCTGTTGGCCTGGGCATAAAACCTGTAAGCAAACATGGCAGCGTGCGCTTGATGCACAGCGCAATTTCGTATGCAATTAAACATAAACGCAAATCGGTTACCATAGTGCATAAGGGTAATATTATGAAATATACCGAAGGCGCTTTCCGCGACTGGTGCTATGCAACAGCCGAAAAATATTTTGGAGATAAGGTTTATACCTGGATGCAATGGGAAAAGTCCAAGAAAGAAAAAGGCGAAGAAGCTGCTAACGCAGAGCAGAAAGCTGCTCTTGCTTCCGGCAAAATACTTATCAAGGATGCCATTGCCGATATTGCGCTTCAGCAGGTGCTTACCCGCCCGGAAGATTTTGATGTAATTGCTACCCTTAACCTTAACGGCGATTATTTATCTGATGCTCTTGCCGCGCAGGTTGGTGGTATTGGCATTGCTCCCGGAGCTAATATCAATTATGTTACCGGCCATGCAATATTTGAAGCTACGCACGGCACCGCGCCAAAGTATGCCGATTTGGACAAGGTGAATCCCGGTTCTGTAATACTCTCAGGCGCTATGCTGCTTGAGCACTTAGGTTGGATTGAAGCTGCGGAATTGGTTTATTCAGGCATGGAAAGAGCTATTGCCGATAAACGCGTTACTTACGACTTCGAAAGGCTTATGCAAGGAGCTACCTTGCTCAAATGTTCTGAGTTCGGTACTGAGATAATTAAGAATATGGCTGCGGTAAAAGCGTAAAGGCCATCTTTAATTGATAAAAATAGCCCCGCAACTGCGGGGCTATTTTTTTAATAAAACACCAATGCTTTAATCCTTCTTCACCATCCTTAAATCAAGGGAATTGCGGGAATCTATAGGTAAGCCGGTTACATGCTTATTTACAAGGCGGATTACTTCATCGTAATAAAGAGGCACAACTGGCGCGGCTTCCACCACCATCCTGTCCATTGTCCTGTATTCGGAAAAACGAAGGGTATCATTTGTTTCCGTTATTGCATGCACATATAATGAATCGAATTTGGGGTCAGAATAGTGGAAGTAATTTACGCCTTCCGGAGAAAAATTCCCGGTATAAAAAAGCGAAAGGAAATTTTCAGCATCGGGATAATCTCCCACCCACGATTTTTTAAAGAAATAACACTGGCCGCTTACCACACATTCTGCAAGCACGGCGGGCTGTTCAGAATGAATATTAAGCTTAATGCCTACACGTTGCAATTGCGACTGAATAGCCTGGGCGATAGAACTTGTTTCACTCGTAATAAATACAGAAATTTCCGGTAATCCTTTGCCATTGGGAAACCCTGCCCTTGTCAATAATTCAGAAGCCCTGTCAGGGTCATAGGTATAGCCATCCACCTTATAATCTTTATAGCCCGGCAGAAACGGAGGAACAAAACCGCTTGTAGCGGGAATACCCACACCGAATCGTAAATAACGGACCAGTTCTTCCCTGTTGATGGCGTAATTAATAGCCTGCCTTATTTCTTTCATATTTACAGGAACCTTTTCATCCAGGCGCTTTGGGTCAATCATAAAGCCCAGGTAGTCTGTTTTTATAAATGGCATCCGTTGCAGGTAAAACTTATTCATAAGCTCTTTCCTTAGCTGGCCTTTGGAATCAAATACCTGCCTGGGGTTAAGGGCAGCAAACCCTGAAACCATATCAAGGTTGCCATCATCAAATTCAAGGAAAGAAGTTTCCTTATCTTTTATAAATGAAACCATAACCCCGTCGAGGTAAGGCAGAGAATTACCCTGGGCGTCTTTTTCAAAATAATGCTCGTTGCGCTTGAGTACAAGCCTGTTTCCGTGGTCCCATTTTTTCAACTGGAATGGCCCTGTTCCAACCGGGTGCTCGCCAAAATCCTGCCCGTACTTATCTACAGCTTCAAAAGGAATGACTGAAAAATACTTCATGGTAAGTATGTTCATGAATGGAGCAAATGGCCTTTTTAAATATATAAGGAAAGTAGAATCATTGGGGGCCTGGAAACCCTGGAAGGTGCCGGAAAAAACCCTGTCAACATCTGCTAACAAGGTAGTTGCATCTGATATTCTTGCGTCAAAAAGCCTGAAAAAACTGTGTACAAAATCAGAGGCGACAACTTTTCTGCCTTTACCGCCGGGGAAAACTGAATCATCCTGGAAATATACATCGGTCCTGAGATGAAAAACATATAATCTTCCCTCATTTTTTATTTCCCATGACCTTGCTATACTGGGCCGGATATTTAATGCAGTATCCATTTGCACCAATCCGTTATATAGCTGGTCGTCAATCCAGATATTTTCAAAACTCCTTGCCCCGGCAGGGTCAAGCGAGGTAACATCGCCTATTTCATTATAGCGGAAAACATTCTCACTCTCACCATGATTCAGGTGAACACAGGAAGTTAAAAATAAAAGGGAAAACAAAATAAGGCAGGTAGTTCCATTTCTGAACATAGAGGGAAGTATTAATTATGAATAATAGAATGCGAATATAAAAATGAAAAACAAACCCAATATTAAAATCAAATGTTACTTTTGTTAAATGGATAGAACCCCAACGTTTGCCATACATACTTTGGGCTGTAAGCTCAATTATTCCGAATCTTCGGCCATTTCCAAAATACTGGCTGATGAAGGTTATGGTAAAGTTGCCTTTAAAGATAAAGCGGATGTTTATATCATTAATACCTGCTCGGTTACTAATGAAGCTGACAAAGAATGCAGGTATATTGTGCGTTCAGTATTAAGCCGTTCTCCGGGTGCATTTATTGCTGTAATAGGTTGTTATGCCCAGTTAAAGCCTGAAGAAATATCAAAAATAGAGGGAGTGGATATTGTGCTGGGAGCATCGGAAAAGTTCAATATTGCAGCTTATTTGAGAAAGCTCGATAAAAAAGCACAAACCGAAATACATTCCTGCGAGATTGAACAACCTCTTGCTTTTCATTCAGCTTATTCCTCTGATAACAGGGCCCGCAGTTTCCTGAAAGTGCAGGATGGCTGCGATTATAACTGTTCTTATTGTACTATTCCTTTGGCAAGGGGCAAAAGCCGAAGCGATACTATTGAAAACACAGTGAAGAATGCGGGGAGAATTGCATCCTCAGGGGTAAAAGAAATTGTACTGACCGGTGTAAATCTTGGTGATTTTGGTATAAGTAATCCTGCAATTGATGTTCATGTTGAGTCGTTTTATGAACTGGTACAGGCATTAGAGAATATGGAGGAAGATGTACGTTTCCGTATTTCATCTGTTGAGCCCAACCTGCTCAGGAATGAGATTATAGAACACATAGCCCGGTCAAAGAAAATGGTTCCTCATTTTCATATTCCCCTGCAATCTGGCTCTGATGAGATATTAAAAAAAATGCGCCGCCGCTATTTGCGCGGTTTATATGCTGACAGGGTAGCGAAAATTAAATCGCTGATGCCTTATTGCTGCATTGGAGCTGATGTTATTGTGGGATTTCCCGGTGAGACAGATGAACATTTTAATGAAACTTATAAATTCCTGAATGAATTGGATATTTCCTATCTGCATGTTTTTACATATTCTGAGCGGGCAAATACTCTTGCTGCGGAAAGCGCAGATATTGTACCTAAAGAAATGCGAGGGAAAAGGAACCGCATGCTGCAAATACTTTCTGAAAAGAAGCTGCGTAACTTTTATGAGCAAAATAAGGGAAGCGAAAGGACAGTATTATTTGAAACTGAAAATAAAGATGGCTTTTTACATGGTTATACTGACAACTATATAAGAGTAAGGACAGCTTTTAATCCTGAATTAGTGCATTGTACAGCAAAAGCGCTTCTTAAAAATATTAGTAATGACGGCGACTTTGACATTGAATTAATTTCACCGAAGCAATTTCAAAAACAGGAATTTATACTTAATGAACATGAGTTTACAAAATATTATTGAGACTGCCACGTCCGCTATATTTTTTAAGCGATTGCGGACTCGCAGTGACGGTGGGGCGCTTCGTCATTGCGAGGCACGAAGCAATCTCAGTATTTCCCAATATTTTTTTGAACTCGTTAATATATTTCGTAATTTTTAATTCGTAATTGATTTATGTATCCATCGCTATACTACCTGTTTGACGACCTTTTTGGAATAAAACTCAATGCGCTGAAGGCCTTGCAGATGTTTGGGGCAATGGTGGCAATATCGTTCCTTGCGGCCAGTTATTTCCTATCAAAAGAGCTAAAGAGAAAAGAAAAGGAAGGGCTGCTTCATGCCTTCACTGAGAAAATTATGACTGGGGAAAAAGCATCTCTCACTGAACTTTTAGAAGCATTCGTAATAGCCTTTATTGTTGGATACAAAGGGATTTTCATAGCGTTGAACTGGAGTGATTTTTTAAATGACACACAAGGCTTCATTTTATCCTGGAAAGGTAACTTATTGGGCGGCATTGCTCTGGGTGGAATATATGCTTACCTGCGCTACCGCGAAAAGGAAAAACATAGATTGCCCGAACCAAAATTGGTTGAAGAACAGGTGCACCCTTATCAGTTGGTTGGTAATATTACCCTTATTGCAGCCGGTGGCGGACTGTTGGGCGCCAAGCTTTTTGACGGCCTTGAAAACTATAAAGATTTTTTCCAGCATCCTTCGGAATACCTGTTCTCATTTAGCGGCCTGACCATGTATGGAGGCCTGATTGTTGGCGCACTGTCAGTTCTCTATTATACGCACAGAAAAGGGCTTTCAATTTTGCATACCGTTGATGCTGCTGCTCCATCTATAATGATAGCTTATGCTATCGGAAGGATTGGCTGCCAGTTAGCCGGCGACGGAGATTGGGGCATTCCCAATCCTGCTCCTAAGCCCGGCTGGATGAGCTTTTTACCCAACTGGATGTGGTCGTTCGATTACCCGCATAATGTTTCTAATGCCGGGCATCCTATACCCGGTTGCATGGATGTGCATTGTTCAGTTCTGGATGTTCCTGTTTTCCCGACCCCATTTTATGAAACTACCATGTGTGCAGTATTATTTCTTATTCTTTGGGTCATAAGGAAAAAAATAAAAGCACCCGGTGTGTTGTTTTGCATTTACTTAGCTATGAATGGTGTAGAACGCTTTTTAATAGAACTGATACGGGTTAACATCAAGTATGATATTTTCGGCCTGAAGGCTACACAAGCACAGCTTATTTCTCCCATATTATTCCTGTTGGGCATTTACGGCATTTATTATTTCAATAAAAAGGCCAAAGCAAATGAGCAAATTGTACCTTGATACTTTA
Source organism: Bacteroidia bacterium (assembly GCA_052325425.1). GTDB lineage: Bacteria > Bacteroidota > Bacteroidia > JABEUT01 > JABEUT01 > JABEUT01. The sequence continues at coordinate 83,916 of JBKQUY010000051.1, forward strand.
TGCAACGATGTAATTGGACTCACCCATGAGGTTGGTCGTTTTATTATGTCTGAACAAGGTAAATTCTCTGTTTCCGATGTTCAAAAGAAAGGCTTTAACGACCTTGTAACTTATGTGGATAAAAATTCTGAGAAAGCGCTGATTGAAGGCCTTTATAAAATATTGCCCGGCAGCGGAATATTAGCTGAAGAAAGCGGCGAAACAGAAAAAAAGGAATACACCTGGATTATTGACCCGCTTGATGGTACAACCAATTTCATTCATAAACTGCCCTGTTTTGCCATAAGCATTGCACTGGTAAAAAATAATGAACCTCTGCTTGGTGTGGTGAACGAGCTTAACCTAAAAGAATGTTTTCACGCGGTAAAAGATAATGGCGCATTTGTAAACGGGAGACAAATAAAGGTTTCGGAACAGGATAAATTGGAGAACTCTTTAATTGCAACGGGCTTCCCATATAACGATTTTAAATTGCAGAACAATTACATTGATTTGCTCAAATACCTGATGACATGCACGCAAGGCATAAGGCGCATTGGTTCAGCTTCGGTTGACCTTTGTTATGTTGCCTGTGGCCGGTTTGAAGCATTTTACGAATATGGCCTTAAACCCTGGGATGTGGCTGCCGGGGCGCTTATTGTGCAGGAAGCGGAAGGAAAATTGAGTGATTTCACCGGAGGCTGTGATTATATTTTTGGCAAGACCATCATTGGCACCAACGGGCATATTCACGAGCCATTTGTGAAAGCTGTAAAAAAGTATTTTGATGGAAAATAAGCCACAATAGATTATTTGTTTTCTAAGAATCGTTATATATGTTCTATTAATTTTTCAAAATTTTTCCATAATATTGCCATTCCAATAAGGTGTTCCTTATGGTATTTAATTTCATATTTTAGTTGAACCTTATGGGACATATATCCACTTGTTTTATCTAATATTATTAAATCAATATGGTCTATTTTCTTGGCTGTTAAGGCATTAATATTTTTTGGAAAAGGTATGATGTCATGTGCAAAAGCATTTCTTATATCTTAAAAAAATAATTACCTTTGCATAATTAAAAGAAACAAATCTGTATCGTTATGACAAAGAATCATATTATTTCATTTATAATATTCGCGGTAACATATTTTGTACCCTTTCGTTATGCTGTAATAGATGTTGATGCTGATAAACATGCGGCAAGCGCATTAGGCGTATTATTCAGTTCTATTGGAATTCTGGCAGGTATCTATTACCTGCTGAAGAATGATGGCGCTGAGAAAAGCCATGAAAGCTCTTCACATCACTAAAAGCTTTTTTAAAAGTTATTTACCAGCCCGAAATTTATTTTCCCGTCTTTGAAGTTGAGAGGATATTCTTTGTCGTTTCCTAAGGCATAGGAAATGGAAAATATCCCTGCCTTGGTCTGGAAATCCATGCCGGCTCCAAATCCATTAGGAGTATCGTTAAAATAGGATATCGCTGTTGTGTATGTCTCCCTGCACCATCCCTGGTCGAAAAAAAGATACATGAAAGAATTTTGCTCCAGCAGGTAGTGGAATTCAACTGTGCCAACTCCATAAGCGGAAGCATATATAGATTGTTCATCAAAACCTCTTAAAACTGTAAAACCGCCAATGCGGTAAAGGTCATTTGTCAGCAATGAAGGAGCATCAATATATCCTCCGTTTAAGCCAAATTTAAAGGCGCTGCGTGAAAAGAAAGGAATATAGTATGCTGCATTGATATTCGCCCTGTACTCATCCGATTTAAGCTGCAAACCATCATATATAGCAGGGTTAAGTTTTGAATTCTGGAAAATTTGCTTGGTGCCTGCGGCCACATTTACCAATAGTTCGTATCCCTTGCGGGGATTATAAATATAGTCGAGCCCGGCGGTTTTATATTCAATACCGTAAAGTTGGGTAGTTACATCAGCGTAAGGCGGCAAACCGGAAGTTTGATTTTCTAATAAAGAGGTTGACAAAAGGCTTGATGAAATATTTTCATAAAACACTTTAAAGTAATCGCCTCCAATGAGCATATACTTCAGCCCGACTTTTTCATCAAGCTGCAGGTAGGTGGTATCTTGTTTGAAAAGCTTAAAATCCTCATCAAAGCCAATGGGAGTTTTAAATAAGTATGGGTAACTGAAATGAACCGTAAGGTTTTCTGTTTGCAGTTGTATGTGTTGCCAATGGAATGCAATATCTTCCGCATGATGGAATGAGTTCAGCAAATCGAGGCTGACATCGCCGGTAATGGTTATTGGCCCCGTAGGATTGGGTAATATGCCAATGATGCCGTTAAACTGGTTGGCTGATTTCTTTCCGAGAAATAAAAATATTTTTACTTTATCTTCTACAAAAATTACCTGCAAAGGCTTGGTTTCATATAAAAAAGCCAATGCTTTTAACCTGCTGCTAATCGCTTTTATTTTCGATTCATCATAAAAGTCTCCGGCCTTTATACCCAGGTAACCATATAGGTATTGCGGAGAAAGTTTAAGGTCGCCTTTCACCACAATACTGTCGATCTTCTCTTCACGTTTTTTAGCAAGAAATAGCGAAGCAGCAATACTATTGCCAGTAAGTTTGATACTGTCCAGGCGGACTTGCGCAAACGGGTAACCGTGATTTTCATAAAATGACAATAATTTATCCATCAGTTTACGAACGTCTTTGAAATAGAATGGTTTTTGCCGGTATAGTTTTTCACTGTAGCCCAACTGGCTAAGCACTCCTTCGTCAACATTACCTTTTCTCAGATTAGCCCATTGGTATTTTTTACCCGGGGTAAGATAAGCTTTCATGTTTATGGAATCAGTTACCAGGCTGTCGAATGAAGCAGAAATGTAAGCTTCGTCGTAAAGCGTAAATAAAATCTTTTGCAACTCTTTCATGCGCTCATTTGTCTTGTCAAACTTCTTTTGGTAATCCGGCAGCCTGAAATCTTTGTCTGCCAATGAATCATTATTAAAGACAGTAAGCGACAACTTTTTCTGCGCCTGTACTGTGAAAGCGCAGGCTATTAATGTGATTATTATGAGGAACCTGTATTTCAGATTAGGGCTAAATGTATAATAACGATAAAAAGCTAAATTTATTAACTATTTTGTAATAAATCATTCTAATTCTTCACCATGGAAAAGAGCAGGGGAGCAGAAACGAACCGGTTAGCTTTCCATATAGTCTAAATCTTTGCCATAGGTTTCATCTAATTTATACAGGGAAAACAAGGCAAGAGATATGCACAAGATGCCGGTAAAAATCGCTGCATCCCATTTGCCATACATGGGGGTTAAAAATGTTATAAGTGAGGTAATGCCGATAACCGAACCGCGTACAAAGTTGGGGGCTGTGGTAGTTACCGTGGCGCGCAGGTTGGTGCCAAATTGTTCTGAGGCTACCGTTACAAATATAATCCAATAGCCTTGTGCAATTCCAAGGAAGAAAACAATGGCATAAAATATGCCGGAGCTTAAACCAAAAGCAAAGAAATAGGCGGCGGTGAATATAATGAGCAAGGTAAATGCCATCCACAATGATTTTTTGCGCGATTGCAGCCACTGCCCCACCAGGCCCCACAATAAACTGCCCAGTGATGCGCCTATATAATGAAACATAACTGAACGCCCGGCAATAACTGTTCCTTTAATATGGAGGACGTTGCCGGCAAAATCATCGGAAAAGGAAATGAGGTAACCTACTATATACCATACCGGTATGCCAAGCAATATGCAATAAAGGTATTTCAAAAATCTTTTTTTGCTGGTAAAAAGCATCATAATGTTTCCCCTGTTTACTTTTTCTGTCTGGGCTTTCCTGAACATTCCCGATTCCGTTACATATATTCTGAGCACCAGTAACACCAGGCCCTGGATGCCTCCCACCATATATGCCATTTTCCAGCTAAAACTTGCGGTAATGGCATAACCCAGCACTGCGCCAAGGATGCCAATTACGCCAACCATGGATGTGCCATAGCCCCTGTTCTCTTTGGTCATGATTTCAGATACAAGCGTAATTCCAACTCCCAATTCTCCTGCAAGGCCAAGGCCTGCAATTAATCGCATGGCAGCATATTGTTCGATATTGGTTACAAATGCGTTGGCAATATTTGCCAAAGAATATATCAATATGGTAAAGAATAGTACCGATAGCCTTCCTTTTTTATCCCCCCATATTCCCCATAATATACCGCCAATAAGCATCCCAAGCATTTGCATATTGAGCAGAAATTTACCCTCGCTCAGCAACTCATCTCCCGAGAACCCTAATGATTTCAGGCTGGGAACGCGAACAATATTAAACAGTGTCAGGTCGTATATATCTACAAAATATCCCAGGGCCGCTACAACAACGGTAATATTAAAAATACGTCCTGCAAGATTTGCTGATGACATGGCTTTATAAGATTTAACTGCTAAAATATTATTTTTTTATCCTCCGTAGGGAAAATTACCACCTGAAATGTTTTTATGTTTGCAGCTTATTATGAGCGATTATTTTGAATTTACCCTTTTACTTTTTGCAGGCGCATTAAGCGCAGGCTTGCTGGGAGCGTTATCAGGCCTGGGAGGTGGGGTAATAATTGTGCCACTGCTTACACTGGTTTTTAAAGTAGACATTCACTATGCCATTGGTGCTTCACTTATTGCCGTAATTGCCACCTCCACAGGAGCAGCTTCAGCATTTGTAAGGGAAGGCTATTCAAACATCCGCATAGCCATGTTTCTCGAAATCGCTACTACACTCGGTGCAATTACAGGCGCATTTATTGCGAAAGACCTTTCTCCTGCTGCCATAGCGGTTATATTCGGGTGCATGCTTATATATTCTTCTTTCGCATCGCTTACCGAGCCCAGGCAGATATCTGAATCTAAAGCAAGCAAACTTGCAGAGAAAATGAAAATGAATGGTAATTGCCCGGGTCCAGAGGGACCAACTCCATATAAGGTTTATAATATTTTCGGCGGATTTTCATTAATGACTGTTGCCGGTATGCTTTCCGGCCTGCTTGGCATAGGCTCGGGAGCAGTGAAAGTATTGGCTATGGATAAACTTATGAAAGTTCCTTTTAAAGTCTCCACGGCTACCAGCAATTTTATGATTGGCGTTACGGCTGCTGCAAGTGCAGGTATTTATTTGCACAGGGGCTATATTGACCCGGCTATTTCTATGTCGGTTATGCTTGGCGCGCTGGCAGGTTCAATTATAGGAGCGCGGTATATGGTCAGGTTCCGGGTAAAATTTTTGCGCTATATTTTTTCTGCTATCATATTTTTATTAGCCGCTGAAATGATATATAACGGTATAACCCATAAATTCGGATGAGCGGAAAAAAACCGGCAAAATGGGGTGATACTGATATGGAACTGCTTATAAGCAGGATATTGCGTTACGGAGTAATATTAGCTTCGGGAACAGTTATGGCAGGATGCATAATTTTCTTAATGAAGTACGGCTCCTCAAAACCACAGTACAGCATATTTGTCGGCCAGCCGGAGCAATTCAGGAGTGTTCCGGGGATTATTTCTTCGCTTACCACCCTGAGTAGCAGGGGGCTTATAGAGTTTGGCCTGCTTTTGCTTATTGCTATACCCGTGTTCAGGGTAGCATCCTCTATAATTTCATTTGCTATTGAAAAGGACAAAACTTATGTAGTAATAACGCTCGTTGTATTTGTTCTTTTATTATTCAGCCTTTTTGGCCAGCAATAGCCGAAAAGAAATATCGGATATTGAACAGTTAATATTGAATGATGAAATAAATACCAAAATAGTATTTCGGCTCTCTGAACTTTGGAATTCGTGAGAACTTCCTTGTTCGATATTCATTATTCCCTGTTATCTCATGCGGTTTTCTTTTGCCGCTGCTTTTTTACAATCATCAACATACGACTGGGCGTCATCTATGCCGCGGTCCAGCGCTTTCTGAAAATAATCGCAGGCATCCTGCCCTGCTTTTTGACGATAAAGCGCTATTTTATAATATGACTCTCCGTCATCGGGTTTAAGCCTTATTATCTGCTGGTAGTCATATTGAGCGGCACCTTCCTTATCCATATTTTCGGCATCTTCCGCACGGTGCTTGTAAGCTTCAATAAATTTAGGGTTCATATCAATTGCCTTCGAGAGGTCATTAAAAGCCTGGGAATAGAGTTGTTTTGCCTCGTAAGCCATAGCCCTGTGAAAATACGCCAGGTAACTGGAGGAGTCAATTTTTAATGCCCTCGAATAATCTATCAGCGCTGAATCCGTCTTGCCAAGGCCATCAAAAGCAGCTCCCCTGTATGCAATAAAACTGGCTGAATCGGGGCATATTAATACTGCAAGATTAAGGCTCGCAAGCCCTTCTTTATATTCTTTCAGGTCAACATGTATTTTCCCGGCATTGTAATATTCCTGACCGCATAGCCCGCAAAAACCAAGAGTTGACATTTCTTTGGCCCTTTTCAATGTATCGTCTAATGCCAGGGCTTTGGCAAAATAAATGCATGAATTTGTCTTATCTCCTTTTTCCTTCTTTAAAACACCTGCCTGGTAGTATGCTTCTGCATAAGTGGGGTCAATTTTAAGCGTGGTTTCAAAATCAGAATAAGCGCTGTCTTTCTGGTCCAGGTCCAAACGGGCAATTCCTCGTTCACAAAAAGCCTGTGCCCATTTATGCTCGTATGTAAAGTTGGGGAATTGAAAATTTTTCTGAAATGCGCTCGAAGTATCGTATACAACTACAGTATGCAAATATGCCGGCAACTTGTTGCTGATTGAAGCAATGTATTTGGTGTAATTTTTCTCGGCCGAAGTATAATTTTTCGCCATCATTGATCCTTCCGCAGTTTGCATGGCTATATCATCCTGGGCTATTGATGGCAAAGTATTTACAATTATTATTAACGCAGTAAAAAGCAGAATTTTATTCATAATAACGCATTTTCAGACTGACAAATCTAATAAATGAACTTATCTTTCATATTAATTATTTTCTAACAATGGTTACAAACCCTTTTTTAACTTCCAGGTTTTCGAGTGTAATGATGTAAAAATAGGTCCCATCAGGTTCATTGTCACCGGTCCAGTCATTCTGGTAATTGGTCGAGTAATATATCATGTCTCCCCACCTGTTAAAAATCTGCAGGTTGCTGTTGGGATATTTGTCTAAATTAATAATTGAAAACGTAGAATTTATATTGCCTGAACCCGGTGTAAATATGTTAGGCACTACTATATCGCAAGGATTGACGTTTATAGTTACCGAATCGCGGTCATACATACATGGGCCAGTTACAACCACACCTATTTGTTTTGGCCCTGAAGTGCCCCAGCTAAGTATATAAGGGCCATTATTGCTGCCCGACAATACATTGGCTCCGCTAAATGTCCAGGTGCACATATCGTTCGGGTTATTATCGGGAAAATAAACAGTCACTTTATCATTGGGGCAAACAGAATCAATCGGCACCGCGCTTATATTTAGCGGAATTGTCCCTCCCCTGAAGCTGTGGCCACCAAGGAATACACCGGAATCGTATGAAGAGTCCACCGCATCCGCAATGGCTAATTTTATGTGGTATTGTTGCCCGCAGATAACAGGCGATTCAGCCTTCATTATCGTTGTAAACCCGGCATAACCGACTGTAGTTCCCGATGTATTATTTATATAATACTGGGGATTACTGCTGCAGCAAGTTCCGACACAGCGATGAGTGGTGGCTTCACAGGAGGTGTCCCAATTGCCGTTTATTGAGCTGATTGAAATAGGAATTGTTGTGCCGGGCACCACTGCTATATTTTGTGTGCCTGTTATTCCGGGCCCGCTGATAAAAAAAGCGAACACATCGTTTTCTTCACAACAGGTAAATAAAGAGTATTCTTCTGAGCCAAAGGCAAAATCAAAACTTACTGTATCGGCATAAGGTACAAAGTCGAATTGAAGGATGCAGGCATCGTATGTTGAGTCTCCGCTGATGGCACTGAGCGCCGCATCGCCGGGACGGTCGTTAATTATTCCCCTGTCCAGCGGATTGTAGGGACGTGCTGCAACTTCAACACTGCCGGTGGTCATAAGTATTCCATCGGTCAGGCCAATATTTGAACGGGTTCCGTCAAAATATCCTATAGCCCTGTTAGCTCCGGTATAAGTAATATTACTAACCGTAACACTGTTGCTTAAAAGTATATTATGCACCAGTTGTTCAGGCGTATAGGTAGTATCAACAACCAATTGTGCCTGTAAAGGCGTAATAATAACAAGAAGCAACAGCGCAATTATTACATTTTTTGCGGTATGCAAGTTAAAAGCCATAAATAACAAAGTTACTAAATTATATGTTGCCGATACAATAGAAATTGCATATTTGCACCTGCTTTATACCTTACGAATTAAATTACCTGAAATATGAAAGAAATAGATGAATATATAAACGCCAATAAGCAGCGTTTTATTGATGAACTCCTTGAACTTTTGACCATTCCGTCAGTCAGTGCTGACCCTGCATGCAAAAATGATGTGGCCCGCACGGCAGAGTGGGTTAAAAAATCGTTACTCGATGCAGGTGCAGATAGCGCTGAAGTAGTGCCCACCTCTTTTCATCCCATTGTTTACGGAGAAAAAATTATTGATAAAAAACTTCCGACCGTATTGGTATATGGCCATTACGATGTGCAGCCCCCCGACCCCATTGACTTATGGAATTCTCCGCCCTTTAAGCCGGTAATAAAGGACGGCAATATTTATGCCCGCGGCGCCTGCGATGATAAGGGCCAGATGTATATGCACGTGAAGGCGTTTGAATTGATGATGAAAAAAAATATGTTACCCTGCAATGTGAAGTTTTTAATTGAAGGCGAGGAAGAAGTTGGGTCTGAATCATTAGGGGAATTTGTAAAAAAGAATAAGAAGAAGCTTGAGGCCGATATTATTCTTATTTCCGATACCGATATAATTGCCAATGATGTGCCATCTATTACCATTGGCCTCAGGGGTATAAGCTATGTGCAGGTTGAGGTTACAGGCCCCAACCGCGATTTGCATTCAGGGGTATATGGCGGGGCAGTGCCAAACCCTATCAATATTTTATGCGATATGATAAGTTCGCTTAAAGATAAAGACGGCCATATAACTATTCCGGGTTTTTATAAAGATGTAAACAGAACTTCCCCTAAAGACAGGAAAGAGCTTAATAAGGCTCCGTTCAGCCTGAAGGAATATAAGAAAGATTTGGATATTAAGGATGTTCAGGGAGAGAAAGGATACACAACACTTGAACGTACCTCAATCAGGCCAACACTTGATGTAAACGGAATCTGGGGAGGATATACGGGTGAAGGTTCAAAAACCGTAATTGCTTCCAAAGCTTATGCGAAAATATCCATGCGCTTGGTTCCCAACCAGGACCCGCATAAAATAACTGAACTATTCAGTAAGTATTTTGTCAAGATTGCCCCTCGTTCAGTGAAAGTGAAGGTAACTCCTTTTCATGGGGGCGACCCTTTGCTTTTAGATACTGATTCAGCGGGATATAACGCTGCCAGCAAGGCAATGCAGGAATCTTTCGGAAAAAAGCCCATACCCGACAGAAGCGGGGGAAGCATACCTATTGTGGCCTTGTTTAAAAAGGAATTAGGCCTTGATTCTGTATTATTAGGATTCGGTTTAAGTTCCGATAATATACATTCGCCTAATGAAAAATATGGCATATTCAATTACCTGAAAGGAATTGAAACAATTGCTCTCTTTCATAAGTATTATGCCGAAATGGCCTGATAAGGTAAGAGTTTAGTGTTAATTATTTGATATTTAATGCTTTATCTTATTGTCAAACCGGCATTAAAGTTGTAGTTTATTGCACGAATTATAGTTGTTATCAATGCTTTTTATTTCATGCAAAATTCTGAAGCAGTATTCAATAAAATAAATCTGTTGCATAAAAGTTAAAAAAATCTGATTTTTTATTTCTATATTCGTCCGCTATTTAAAAAAATTTGATTTTTATAATTCTTCATAACATTAATTATGATGCATAGTTATTGCAAGTACCTGAGCTCAACCATTACACTCATAATAATTGGTTTGTTTTTTGCCAGTCCTGCCATGGGGCAGTCCAAGGCAAAAACAAAAAAAGCCAGGTGGTCTGTTGATAAACCATTTGAACAATATTGCTTTATTGAAAACAAAGGGCAGTTCCCTCAAGCTATTATGGATATAGCCAAAGACCCGATTCTTTATTATACTCAAAAAGGCCAGGTTGCTATTTATTTTACCCCCGGTTCTGTGGTATATAAATTCGATAGCATTGTTGCAAATAAGGACGATGAAGGGGAAGGCCGTAAAGCTGACCGGGATGCTGATTTAAAAGTCGTTCCATACAGTTTTTCAATGAGTTGGGAAGGTGCGAACCCTAATCCCCGGGTAGAAGTGCAAAATGAAGAAAGCAACTATTACACCTATCCTAATATACATGACAAATCTGGTAAAACAGGTATTAAAGCCAATGCATGGGAAAAACTTATTTACCACAACATTTATAATGGCATTGATGTGGAATTTTATTATCCGAAAGATAAAGGCGGTATAGAATATAGCGTAATTGTTCATCCCGGCGCTGATATTGCGGCTTTTAAAATGAAATACAATGGAGCTGATGTTAAGCTGGAAGACAAGAATGTAATTATCAATTCGCCTTTCGGAATTTTTACGGACCACGAACCTTCCACTGTAAGTGATGGTGAAAATAGTATAAGTTCCGGATTCAATGTAAATAATAATATGGTTACTTTCAGTATTGGGAATTATGATAAAAGCCATTCCATTACTATCGACCCATGGACAACTACTCCTGCATTTAAAAAAGGCACCAATAAGGCGTATGACTTGGACTATGATAACCAAGGCAATGTATATATTGCCGGTGGAGGAGCCCAAGAGGATTATGAAATTTTGAAGTTTAATAGTGCGGGAGTACAACAATGGACTTATGTTGCCTCATTTACCTATAATGTTGCAGGTTCATTTGGGGGTACTTACTACTTTTATTGTGATATTACTGTTGACCACAGGAATGGCACAAGTTATTTTGCAGAAGGTTATGATGGTGGTACTACTGAACCTAGTAATGGCGGTTGCAGGGTTGTTAAGGTAAACTCTTCAGGCACACAATATGGTTTATTTAATGGTGACACGAATTTGTACGAAATGTGGAGACTGAGATTTGATTATTGCCATAATATTTTAGTTATTGCTGGAGGTCAAGGTTCTTCAACTACTAATGAGGCAGCTACCCTTGATACGGCTCTAACAACACTGACACCGGTTGATGTATTGGGAATAAAAATAACCCCCACTGATAGCAATTATTTTCACGATATGGCATTGATGGCTCTTGACGGACTAGGTAACGCCTATATGGCTACTAATAATCCAAGTACCGATTCAGGGGGATTCTTTAATGTATTTATGAGGCTTCCACTTCCATCATTAGCGCCAACAGCCTATATGAAACCTGACGGGCATAATTTTTGGGAATTGGCCAGTATTTCTTATTATCCTACAAGGCCGAACTTCCATTTCGCGAATATTGTTCTCGCTAATGGATTTAATGGAATGGCAGTAAGAAATAATATGCTTCTTACCTATGATGGGAAAGAGCTTAAAAAATGGAGGCCATCAAATGGGGCTTATGTTGATAGCATTAAAGTATCTTCCAACTATTTTGAATGGGGTGGAATTGATATAGATTGCGGTGGGAATATATATGTAGGTAATAATAAGCAGGTAAATATTTATGATTCGTTGTTAGCCCCTGTTTCGACACCCATTACTTTTAAAAATGTTATTTACGATTTGGAGTTAAATGGCCAGGGACAGATATATGCCTGCGGAGATGGTTTTGTGGCAGCAGATACAGTTCCATCTTCTCTTTCCCCTAAATTATCGGTAACTTCTACCGCGCCAACCAGTTGTAAAACATGCAATGGCAAAGCTACAGCGATAATTAATGCTTGCGACGCGGTTAATTATTATTTTAAGTGGAGCAATGGTGCCACTACACAGTCTGTGTCCAATCTTTGCGATGGTTCTTATACGGTAACGGTGAGAGATACAATTGGATGTCTTCCGATGGTAGATTCTGCTACATTTACGTTGGGCATGTCCTCCTATTCTGTTGCTATAACAGCGCATACCACCGCTACCTGTAAGACCAAGGGAACAGCTACTGCAACTGTAAGCGGGGGTATTGCACCCTTCAAATATAGCTGGAGCAACGGAGATACCAATAAAGTAGATACAGGCATGGTAGCCGGCACCTATACTGTTTCCGTTACCGATTCCGATACCTGCGTTGTTACCGCTACGTTAACAATTACTTCTTCCGGCGTTCCAATCATTGCCATCGCTCCCGCAGATACGGATAGTGTTTGCTCGGGAAACTCTATTACCCTTAGTGCAAGTGGCGGGGGCATTTCTTCATGGGCATGGTCCCCGGCATCAAGTTTAAATGTTACAACTTCAGATTCGGTAATTGCCAGCCCAATTGCTGCCACTACCTATACAGTTATAGCCACCGATACCTCAGGGTGTACCGGCAAAGACTCTATACTTATTACCATTGCCCATCCGCCGGTTATTTCAGTCAGCCCGTCATTCGATTCTGTCTGCTCAGGAGGAAATATTACAATTACTGCAAGCGGTGGTGTAACCTATACCTGGTTACCAGCTACAGGTTTGAGCTGTACCAGTTGCTCTAATCCTACAGCCACTGTGACAGCGAATACAATTTATACTGTTACCGGAACAACCGCGCCGGGATGCAGCAATACAACCACAGATACGATAAAGATTGCTATATCGCCGGTTGTAACTGTTACCGCTTCACCTGGAGATTCAATATGTTTGGGTGATACCGTGGTGCTTACAGCATCGGGTGCAACAACTTATACCTGGTTGCCGGGCGGAAGCACTGCCGACACTTTTAGTATTCCTCATGATAGCAATACAGGGTCTTACAAAGTAGTAGGCAGCAATGGTTTCTGCAAGGATACTGTAACATTTACTGAAACTATTAAACAACAGCCGCCTACCAAAATTGTAACAGATTCAATCTCTATTTGCCGAGGTGATAGTGTCAGACTTATTGCAGTTGATACCGTTGGTAATGGCTCATTTACCTGGTACAACACTTCACCGACAAACCCAATTATCGGGAAGGATACAATAACTCAAAAACCTGACAGTACATCAAGTTATGTACTTGAAAATACAGTTGCCGGAAGATGCCCCGGATGGACTAATATTACTATTAATGTTGTTCAAAAGCCTAAGCCTGTAATCTCCGTTCCAGGCGGCACAATATGCTCGGGAAGTAATATTACATTGACTGCTTCCGGCGCTACAACCTATAGATGGAGTACAGGTGCAACAGGTTCAAGTGCAACCATAACCCCTACAAATAGTGGCACAACTCCTGCTTACTACTCTTTTTACCTGATAGCAGGCAATTCATGTTTTGCCGATACTACGTACGATTCAGTATTAGTGCAGCCGGTGCCTCCTGTTAAAATTACCTGCGACTCCACATTGGTATGCCTGGGTGATACTCTTACGTTGACAGCATCGGGTGCGACAAATTATACATGGTTGCCAAGCGGAAGCACAAAAGACACAATAGTGATATTACATGATAGCCTTCCCGGAACTTATACAGTTGTTGGTGGCAATGGCACATGTAATGATACTGTTAAATATACCGTAACCATTCAACCTCAGTCTCCTACTAACATTAAAGTGATACCGTCAAATGATACAATTTGTGCCGGCGCAACTGTTACCCTTATTGCGATTAATGATTCTACAGGTTCATTTACCTGGTATAATACTTCGCCTAAAAACCCAATGGAGGGAGATACAATAACACAAACCCCTGACAGTTCATCACGGTATGTACTTCAAAATATAATTTCCGGCAAGTGCCCCGGATATGGCGCAATTACAGTTAATGTAATCCAGAAACCTGCAAAACCTGTAATCAAAATTTCTCCGCATGACACTATATGCTTTGGAAGTAGTGTTACATTAACAGCATCAGGCAGTGCAAATTACACCTGGAGCACCACCGCTACCGGCACAAGCATTACAGTAACGCCGACAATAAGCGGTTCAACCCCTACCTATGTTACCTATTATGTATTTGCAAAAAATAAATGTTTTTCTTCAGATACATCGTATGATTCCGTTTTAATTGAACCCAAGCCGAATCTTACTATCACTTGCAGCCCGGCATTGATATGCATTGGCGATACTGATACACTTACAGTGTCGGGTGCGACAAGCTATATATGGCATCCGAGCGGAAGCACAAATAATTCGATTGTATTATTGAATGATAGTTTTCCCGGAACCTATACAGTAATTGGTAGTAAAGCAGGATGCACGGATACTGCACTATATTCATTAATAATTCAACCCCAGGCTCCGCATAATATTACTGTGTCTCCAGGCGATACTGTATGTCCGGGACAAACTGTAACTCTTTATGCAAAAAATGATTCTACAGGTTCATTTACATGGTATAATACATCACCTAATAATCCAATGAAGGGTGATTCAATAAAACAAAATCCGGATAGTACATCGCGTTACGTACTTCAAAATTTAATTACAGGAGTATGCCCAGGGTATGGTTCTATCACGATTTATATCACCCCGAAACCGCTAACTCCAGTAATTACTCCGTTGCAGGATTACCTGTGCTCGGGAGACCCGGTTACATTAACTGCATCCGGTGTTGGGAATTATACATGGAGTAATGGAGCAACCGGCTCAAGTACAGTTGTAAACCCGCTTGCCTCGGGAACAACACCTGGGTATGATGTATATTATGTAGTATCATCCAATAAGTGTTATCACGATACAATACGTGACACTGTTGTTGCTGAACCAAAACCTGATCCAAAGTTCAGTGGTAACACTCTGATATGTTCCGGTACTACTACTAACCTTTCCGTTTCATCTACCAATGGAAATCCTTCGTATGTATGGAGCACGGGAAGTAATGCATCCACAATAGCAGTTCGCCCAACTGCAGAAACTATATATACTGTTATTGCGACAAACGTATATTGCCAGGATACTGCACAGGATACAGTCAAAATCATTACTGTCCCTTCAGTTCATATATCCGGCCCTACATCGGTATGTGAGCATGATACTATAACTTTGACCGCATCAGCCGGTGGAACTACTTATAGCTGGAGTAATGGAATGACAGGAAACCCTATACCTTATTCTCCCAATGCCACCGGAACCGTATATGTTGTAGCAACCAATTCAAGCGGTTGTGCCGACACAGCTTATTGGGGCGTTTGGGTTACGCCCGACACCAATGTTATTGCATGTTGCGATACTTCAATAGACCTTGGTGGTTCTGCCCATGTAATTGCTATCGGCACTCCTAATTCCGGTTATCAATGGTATCCATTATCGGGGAATATTAATAATGCCAATGCTGCCGCTACATTAGTAACTCCAACTGTAAGCACAACTTATACAGTTGTTTGTACAGATGATTCCGGTTGCGTTTCCAGGGCAACAGTTACAGTTGACATTGCCTGCCAGGATTTTACAGTGCCCAACGTATTTACGCCTGTTTCATCTCAGACTTTCCCCAATAATGTTTTCTATATAAAAGGCTCAAGCCAGGAACCAAACTACTCGATAGAAATATATGACAGGTGGGGCCATAAAGTGTTCTCCTCAACAAATCCTGCTGACCCCTGGAATGGTAAAGTTGATAACACTGGTGCAGAGGTAGCTGATGGTGTATATTATTACATTATCAAATCTTCATGCGGTTCCAATAATTATGATAAAAAAGGGTATGTTGAGGTCTTGAAATAATAAGTTAAAAAACCTGAACATAGAGGGCTGGGAATTCTTGTTTCTCAGCCCTTTTGGTTTTTTAAATGCGGAAAACTTTTTTGGATTGGATTAAAAAACCTTGTTTTTTTAGATTAACTTTGGTATAGATTATATTCCTATAATGAGAAGAATTACAAGAATCACAACTAAAGTTCTGTTATTTTTTTTCATTTTAAATAATATATCATTATTTGCTCAGGTAAATCAAGGGGCAGATGATAATGAGCCCTTGCTGATGTATTGGATTAAAGCCCTGGAAAATGCACGTATTGCATCGGGAGCAAGTAATGAAGATTTTTCCCTGTTTCAAAAATTTTATGAAAAACGAATGGATAAGGAAAGGGGCGATTTCCGTATTGCCATTGGCAAGGGGGAGATAAATTCTTCAAATGCGGAAGAAAAAATGCAGGATGCAGAAAAGCGGGTCATAAAACTTTACAGGCAGTTTGAAGAAGTAAGAAGGGAATATCCATCATCTGTAAATGAGTTTAAAAGCCCTTTTCATGGCATTGAAAGTGTATGTGATTCATCGGGATGTACTAATATTAATTTTGAGCAGGGTACTCTTAATGGCTGGAATGGCTATTATGGTTATAATTTCAATTATTATGGCTTTTATAGTTTTTTTAATATAACCAATGTCACAGGCGGGCCTTTAGGTGCTGTTACAAATGCGGCCAACGATACACTTACCGCAATTCCCGGATATTATAACCCGACCGTAGGGCCCAATCCCCAACCCGATTACCAGTTAAATATTACTTCAGGCTCAAGAGGAGATGCACTCGTTCCTTCGGTTCCTGTGGTATCCCCTTTTGGCGGAAAATATTCGGTTATGCTTGGGGACAGTACGGAGGCCAATTTTGGTGTGGCTATTCTTTCAAAAACATTCTATGTTACCTCTTCCAACGATAATTTTACATATCAATATGCCGTATTTCTTGAAAATCCTCATTCTCATGGGTATTACCAGCAACCATTTTTTAAAGCAGCTGTTCTCGACCAGAATGGAGATACTATTCCTTATTGCGGTGAATATACCGTAGTTTCAAGAGGAGGGTTGCCTGGTTTTAACGCTATTTATTATGCTCCCTCAAATGATTCAGTTTATTATAAAGATTGGACAATAGTAAGCGTACCATTGAAAAATTATATAGGTACCTGCGTAACGGTGGTATTTGAAACAGGAGATTGCGGAATAGGAGGGCACTTTGGGTATGCTTATGTTGACGCATCATGCTCCCCCTTGGGTGTTATTTCTTCATCACCCGCAATATGCGGGCAGAACAGTATTACTCTTACAGCCCCTCCGGGTTATGCGCAGTATAGTTGGTCAGGGCCGGTAAATGGCATCGTAAGCACTACTGATACAACCCAGGTAATACAGGCAGACAGTGCAGGAAGTTATAGCGTAGTTGTTACTCCATTAACAGGGGCAAGTTGTAACGATACCCTTTCAATAACTATAGGGAAAGCATTAGGGCCACCACCTGTGCCAAGCTTTGCGGCAGATACGGTGTGCGGCAGCATGACAACATTATTTAATAATACTTCGAACCCCTTAACGGGTAAATTTTATTGGGATTTTTATAACCTTGGCACATTCCAGGATTCAACTACAAATCCAACATGGACATATAATAATGGGGGAACATATTTTGTAAATTTATATGAAATTAATAACGGGTGCGGCGCCGATACAATTATAAAAATTCATGTTGACAGCATCCCGGTTGCTCAATTTACAATGACGGGCAAATGCTTTGGGTTACCGGTAAATTTCACTCATATAGATTCTTTGGCCGGTTCGGCGTATTTATGGAATTTTGGTGATGGAGCAGGAACTTCTGTAGAAGAAAACCCCACCTATAATTATGCATCACCAGGAACCTACCAGGTAAAGGAAATAATTATAAGCCCCGCAGGCTGTCGGGACAGCATAACTGTTCCTGTGACAGTTAACCCTTTACCGGATGACACTTTTACTATAGCTCCTGCTCCCGTATGCCTGGGTTATGCGAGCGGTTTTATATGCGATACGACTACGCCGGGTGAGCTGTTTTATTGGAGTTTTGACAATGGTATAGCCGTAGCACAATTTCCATCCCCAATATATACTTTTAGCGCGGTTGGAACCTATCCTGTTAAATTAATTGTAACATCTGCTGCCGGATGTAAAGATTCAATTACCAGGATTGTAACTGTGAATCCTATTCCTACGGCAAGTTTTACGGCCAATACAGTATGCCAGGGAGCAAGTACGGTCTTTACAAATGCTTCTACCGGGGCAAATGCCTGGAATTGGAGTTTTGGTGATGGCGGAACTTCAGCAGCGCAGAATCCTGCATATAAATATCCTGCATGTGGTATCTATAATGCAATGCTTACAGTTGTTTCTGATTCAGGTTGTTCGCATGATACTTCAGAAATTGTTCAGGTCAACCCGGTTCCATCGCCAAATTTTAATGCAACTAATGCCTGTGTGGGCTTAGCGAATAATTTTACTGATGAATCAACGTTCAGTTGCCGCGGAAGATTTGCAGGCTGGAGCTGGAATTTTGGCGACGGTTCACCCTTATCATCTGCCCAGGATACAACACATACTTATGCTGCTCCGGGAATATATAATGTAACCCTTACCGTTTTATTAGCCGATGGGTGTGATTCCTCAATAACATTGCCGGTAGCAGTATATCCGGCACCAACACCTGCATTTGCATTTAATAAATCCTGTTTAGGCAATCCTACAAATTTTATAGACCAATCATCGGTTACCTTTGGCACCATCTCATCCTGGAACTGGAATTTTGGCGATGGTAAAGGAACATCGACCCAGCAA
>JBKQUY010000052.1:0-38287 GCA_052325425.1 Bacteroidia bacterium
TCAAATACGATTACCGAATGATAAGGAACTTTTTGAAGGGAAGTGCAGGCGATGCAAAAAACATCATGCTTTCTGCTGCCGTAATGAACTTTAAGCGCATGATGAACTTATGGAAAGCAGGGAAAATTTCTTTGGCTCAACTTTTTTCGCTGGCAATACAACAATTATTTCAACCATTGAGATTAAGAAATCAAATGGAAGAACTAAAATTGACTTTTTGAGGGACGACTAACTAAATCTGACATTTTCGATTTGAGAGCAAAAAATTGGCTTAGAAAAGGGAATCATAATTTTAAACGATTAACAAGAATATTAAAATGTCTAATTTTGGTTGGCATGGATAATCATGCCAAAGCGCTTTTTTCCATATTGTCAGATTTATATAATTCAGGATATAATAACATTATCGGAAAAGAATCATTCAATTACTGGAGTGATGCAATGCAATAATTAAGTATCTACCTCCGTGTTCCTCTATGCTCTTCGTGCCTCCGTGGTTTGTATTTATTTCACACTAACCGTCCCGCTACCGCTATAGGAATGGTAAGAGTCATCGTACATGGCATCTGCGCCAACCGGGCCCATTACATATTTACCCGGGGAAACGACACGCACCAGGTAGTAAAAATTCTGGCCTTTTGGGGTAACATCTACAAAGAATGTAATGCGGTCATCGCGTATATCCATATAATCGGGTGTAGCCTTATCCGTTATCCATTGCAGTTCCCGGTCAGGATTAATGCGCGGGTTCTCAATTTCAAAACATGCGGGTATAATATCGGTAATAGCCACGTTCTGCACATAGCGGTTATCGAGCGATTCAATATGCACTTTCACCACCACCAATTGGTTTTCCTTAAAATTTAAATCGTTCAATTGGTTACCGCTGTTGTCATAGAAGGTCTTGCGCACTTTCATATAGCTGTCATCTTCCTTAAACTTATTTCCGGCAGGTATGCCCTGTGTTTCGTAATAATAATATACATAGCCTGAGCCATTTGTTTTTATTTCCACCTTTTTATTGGTAATGTCCTGGTGAATAACTGCTGTCAGCTGGTCAGGCGATATTTCTCCCATTTTCGTTCCGTCAATCCATAATGATGCCGTAGCCGATGACTTAACCGCATTTTGCGAAAGCTTGCCAAGGGCTATTAATGCAAAGGCGTTTTCCTGCGTAGAATACCATTCATCCTTCTTAAGTTCTTCCGAAATATGCCTTGCCAATATGGGTATCTGGGCATTATCGGGCTGGGCATCAACCAATGTAGCAAGCGATATGGATTCATCTCTCAGGTATGAATAAAAGCTTCCGCTGAGGTTGCGGGTAGCCCTTTCTCCTTCGAATCCGCCGGGAAGCAGGGATGAGAATGCCCTCATATCTCCGCTGAGCGCGTATGCCGCAGCCAGCATATATTTGCTGTCGAGTGTCATTAATTCGGGGCTCGATTTAAAGTAGTTCATGGTTGGTATATTGGGATGCCCCGCAATTGCCAATACATACAAAGAATAAAATATTTCTTCTGTATATACCCCTCTTTGATGCAAAGCGCCTGCATTATCATAATACCAAAACGTTTCCGTTTTCCTGCTGTTCACCTGCGATTGGAGGTATTGTACCAGGTTATCTATTACAGTATTATCCACTTCATATCCCGATTTTTTTGCTTCGAGAAGGAAGTGCAGCCCATACGCCGAGCACCACCAGCTTTCATACATATCGCCCATTCCCGGCCAGTAAGCAAGCCCGCCATTATATTCCTGTGAAGCATAAATTTTCTTTATGGCTTCGCTGATAATGTAATTGGGATTATACTGCTGGTTAGTCGCTTTTTGTCCCAATGCCTTAACCAATGCTGAATAATAGAGCACCGGGAAAGCGGTAGATACAGTCTGCTCCATGCAGCCATAAGGATAGGAAAGTAAATTACCCAGGTTTTTGTTAAACTGGGCCAGCGGCGATTTGCTTATCAATATATATCCCTTGGTAGGGTCATTGCTTGCATAAGCGGTGTTAAGGTTTATATCTTTGACAGAGCCGCCGTTCACTTCTCCGCCTTCGGTAAATTTCTCAAGGGGCATAGGAGGGCGTACGGGGAGTTCTTCATGGTCGCTGTATGTTTCGCCATTTGCTTTTACCGAAATATCAACCTTTCCGACATTTATAGCAGCAGTAGCATTTAACTGGAAGGTAACATCTTTTTCGGTATGCGCAGGAATTTCAACATCCTGGCTGGCAGCCCCAGCTACCTGCAATGGACCGGAAACAGAAACAGTTGCAATAGCATTCATTTTTTTGTTGGTTGTATTATTCAGGCTTACATTAAGGGAATTCTGGTCATTGGGGCTTAAGAACCGTGGCAGCGATGATGATATAACAACAGGGTCGGCGACAATCATATTCTTTTCGGCGCTTCCGAATGCCCTGCCTTTATAGGCGACAGCCTGCAACCGTAAAGAGCCTGAAAATTCAGGTATATTGATGGTATAGGAACAATCGCCGTTACCATTGGCTTTTACTATACCGCTCCAATAGGATAAAATCCGAACCCGTTTTCCGCCAACCGGGTTGAGGCGCCCGTCAAGCCCTGCGTCACCGGCCATGCTTGAAGAAGCAAGCTCAGGCAGAACACGGGGATAAATATCGTAGGTACTTACTTCAAGAGCGCGCTTGCTGTAAAAATAGCCATAGGGGTCGGGCGTCTGGAAATTGGTTATAAGCAAGGTTCCTTCATCAACCGCTGGAATAGTTACTTCGGCATTGGGTTCTGTTTTTACCCTGATGGTCTGCGTTGTTTTCGAACGGCAATTATCAACCGCCGAAATCTGCACGCTCAGTTTAGTTGCAGGGTCTTCCACCTTAATGGGCACGAAACCTCTTGCAATGGTAAGCGGAATGGAGTTATCGCTTAATGGCCGTACAAGAGAGGCTGTGACATATATTCCCGGTGTATAATCTTTCTTTATAGGAATAGTAAGGCTTGCCGCTTTATTGTCGGTATGCACAAAATACTTGTCTATCATTTCATTTTGCTCCACGGTAACTACAAGCTCCCCGTCAAACGGGCATTTAAAGAGCAGGTCGGCACTTTCTCCGGCCTTGTAAGCAGCTTGTTTGGCAATAATCTGAATGTTGCCCTCTTTCTGAACCTGGAAAGAATTGTTTTGCGTAGCGCCAAAACCGTATGCATAGAAATATTGCGTCACATAACTGCTGCTGCCGGAAAATGGCAATATCCTTACTTCATACTCACCCGATTCCTGCGGGATATAATCTACAGATGCTTTTCCCCCGGAGAAAGTTACATCCTTATAATAAACAGTATGGTTTACTTCCTGCGATACGTAACGGTACGAGCTGCCTGAATTGGTAAGCACAGTTTCCCATGAATGTTTTACCACCTGTACATAAGCCGATGTTGAACCGGAGAATGGATTGCCATTTTTATCGGCAGCGGCAAAGTTGAAGTTGAGCGGATTATTGGTGCTCACCCATGTATCAAAGCTTTGTATGCCATAAAATACTTTCTGGGTATATACGGTAAATTCCTGCTCGCGGTTTACAGGCCTTCCGGTTTCATCAAATACCGTAATTATGCTTTTACCGGTCAGTACTCCAACGTTGGGCTGGTCCGGAAGGTCGTAACTGATGGTTGCCATGCCTTTGTCATCAGTCTTTCCGTCGGAAGTTTGCTGCTGGAATGAGATATTCTGCGGACGGGTGATATTAAAATCATAATCGCTGAATTTATTGGAATAAAAAGGAGTGAAATCCAAATCGAGCGTTGACTGGTAGTTTTTATCTGCTGCCGGAGGGCCAAACAATTCATTAGCCTGCACAAATATTTTTACCGTACTGCCTATTTCATATTGTTTGGCATCGGTTTGCACGTTCACTTTTATGCGCTGGGGCATAAAATCTTCCACCAAAAACTGGTACGATTTCAGCATCACATCATTGCCTGAATACATATTTATGTTGTAAGCGCCGGTCATAGCCGCGGCGGGAACAGAGAAAGAAATTGCACAAGCGCCTTCCTCATCCAACTTACCTTTAATCTCCTGCAACTGCTTGCCATTGGGCATGGTTATTTTAAATTTCACCGGAACATCGCTGAGCGTGTGCCAGTCAAATGTGCGTATAATGGAATTGAAATTAATGGTATCGCCCGGGCGGTATATGTCGCGGCATGTGTATAAGTAGGCATCGTACGGAACATCGCTTGTCGTTTTTCCGCCAATGTCGAACGGGGACATATTCACCGTATTATCAGCAAGGTTCATAAATGAAAAATCGTTGCCATTGGCAGCAATCACTGCTACCACATCTTTGCCGGGGTATTTCGACCTTACATATTCAAATGATGCCATACCATCTCCATCAGTCACGGCGGTATATATTTCCTGGTTGTTATCGCTGACAAAAGTTAC
Organism: Bacteroidia bacterium; assembly: GCA_052325425.1. Taxonomy (GTDB): domain Bacteria; phylum Bacteroidota; class Bacteroidia; order JABEUT01; family JABEUT01; genus JABEUT01. The sequence goes on from JBKQUY010000052.1 coordinate 4,429, forward strand.
TTTAACGCCCTGCATTTTGGTTGCATTCACCAAGGAATGACAGAACACATAAATATTTTTCTGGCCTTTTTTCACCATCATGCCAATATCAGAAACCACCAGCAGCTTGCTGTCCTGTACCCAGGGCTTTTTCTTATCCCGAACCTGCACCAGGTATATTCCTTTGCGGCTGTTATCATATTGTATATCATTCGGGGTTATATTCAACAAAGAAGTCATGCCTGTGGCCGGAAGGCTTGCCGTACTTAATTCCCTTTTTGTAATAACATCGCCAAAAGTCGTATCGGCAGTATAACCATAGGATGATTGGTAGCCGCCACCTTCTCCTTCATCGTCGTCTTCTCCCCCATAGCCATAATTATAGTATCCGTAACTATATTGCTGTCCCCTGCGCAGGTATTGAAGTATATTATTTTCGTAAACTTTGTACACTGTCAGTTGTACTTTGGGCACGTTTACTATCTGCACACCAATGTTCCGGTTGCCCTGTGAGGAAAGGTAAATGCTGTTATTATCGGAAAAAGCTATGTAGGGAGGTGGCGTACCAAAATGTATGGATGTATTATAATCATCCTTTAATTCAATCCCGAAAATATTTCTCAGCTTGCCGGAAACAGTAAGTGAATAGTCTTGCTTGTCCGAAAATTCACCTGTAATGGTAAACCCGTTGCCTGTTGTAGAAATTTTAAACTTTACTGCCGGGCTTATTGTAACATATTGGTCAATGTTTTCAGCAACTACAGGCTGGGTGGTGGTTACATTAATATAGGATTTCCCGTTTTCAAAAACCGGCAAAGCATTTTCAACCTGGAACTGGTCCTTGGGCGGAACCTGTGCAAGGTAATCAATTGCTTTATCGGTTTCACTGTTACTGCCTGTACAATGAACTCCCTTATCAATATTAATGGTTAAGGGGCAAGGATAGGTTTCTCCATCAACCGGCTTAAATAAAAGTTTTACCTGCCTGCCATCATCCGCTGAAACCAGTTCGGCCTGAACGAGGGTTTTATCTTGTGTAAGCTTAAGTTTCTGAAGTACTGCCGATGGCGTTACACTATAATTGAAATCGAGATTTACACCTACATATACACCGGATGAGGCATTGCTGTTTTTCAATGTCCAGAAAGTCTCAACGTTTTCAAGCTTTAAATAAGGAGTATGAAAATTTACAGGGTTATCATCAATGGCCATGTTTTTATGAATGTGAATCAGCAGCTTTTTGGTAAGAAACGCTTTATATTCAGTACTTGGCTGGAATGACTGGAACGGTGAGAATGTAAGCTGGTTACGGCCTGTCCATTGGTATATCCCCTGAACAGCAGGTTTTATCTCAAGGTAATGTGTACTATCCGCTTTATTCAGCAAAGAGTCTGCTACCAGGTCGGTCGAAAAAGTAAATACCAGCGATTGCTGTATTTGGACTTCTCCGCCCGGGAAATTTACTTCTTTAACACTGAGTTTTCCACTACGGTTACAAGCCGAAAATAGAATAACTGCACAAATTGTGCAAAGCATGGAGATGAATAAGCGTTTCATTATTAATTACGAATTAAAAATTACGAATTAGGAAATGCTGGCATTGGGTATTTCAGATAAATAATAATGGACGAATGTACAATAATGATTGATTGCCAGCAAAAAAAACTGATAACTCCAATTTTCTGTATTTTTACAGGGATTATTCTATGTAAAACCTTACTCAATATGAAAATAAAGCATCTATTCCCGATTATTGGCATAATCTTAACTCTTAGCTTTTCACTCTTAACTTCCTCCCGCGCTATGGCTCAGGATGGGTTTACCAATAAAGCCGAAGCCAGGAACGAAATGAAAAATAAGGTAAAAGAAGGCAAATGGATTGAATACATCTCATTTTCCGAAGAAATTACCCAGGATACAGCCGCGCCCACATACAGGTTGACAGAATATAAGTCGGGGAAACCATTTGGGATAGTAAGAGAATATTATAAGAACGGAAAAATGAAGAGCGAAACTCCTTATAAAGACGGTAAAATTAATGGAACTATAAAAGGGTATTATGATACCGGAATATTGGAATATGAAAAAAAAATAAACAACGATAAAAAAAACGGGATTCAGAAAATGTACTATGAGAGCGGCAAATTACATTTTGAGTACCCTTACTCTAATGACACCCTTGTAGATACTGTAAAAGAATATTATGAGAACGGCAGATTGAAGAATACATCTCCCATGGAGGACGGACAGCAAAACGGAGTGGCAAAGAGTTATTATGAAGACGGGAAATTAAAAAGTGAAGTCAATTACTCTGATGGCTCTCCCGGCTCAATAAGAAATTATGATGAAAATGGGAATGAAATTAAATGAACGGAGATTGAGGTTAAGATTGAGGCTGAGAGAAAACCTGGCCTTAACCTCAATCTCAACCTTAACCTGATTTAGCATGATAAATTTAGCGAAGGAGCCTACCAGGTCGGAATTAGCAATAGACCGTAAAAAAACTGAAGAAGAGACTATAAAACTCAGGGATAAATTGTTCGAACTTCAGAATGTTCTTTTTGCAGAACGGAAGCATAGCCTGTTGATTATACTGCAAGGTATGGACGCATCGGGAAAAGACGGAACCATACGGCATGTGTTTTCTTTTATGAATCCAATGGGTATAAATGTAACAGCCTTTAAAGCGCCCACTGAAGAAGAGAAAGAACATGATTTTTTATGGAGGGTGCATAAACATGCTCCTGCAAAAGGAATGATACAAATATTCAACCGCTCGCATTACGAAGATATTTTGGTCCCTACAGTACACGGGGATATAGATAAAAAACTGGTAGAAAAAAGGTATGACATCATCAATAGTTTTGAGCAAAACCTCCATGATTCCGGCACCGTAATACTGAAGTTTTTTCTTCATATATCAAAGGAAGAGCAAAAGAAAAGACTAAAGGAGAGGCTTACCGAACCGACAAAAAAATGGAAATACGACCCTGCCGATAAGCGTGAAGCTGAGCACTGGGATGATTATATGAAAGTATATGAAAAGATATTTGATAAATGCAGCCCTGAAATACCCTGGATTATTGTTCCTGCCGACCATAAATGGTACCGCAGTTATATTATTGCCAAAGAAATGGTAAAGACATTAAAGTCACTTGACATGAAATACCCGTCATAATTACTCATGAATATATTTCCTGATTTTTAATTAAGGCTTGGGTTTCAAAAAGTTCCGCTTTTCAGGGTGTCACCTATATTAATTAATTGGTTATCAATATAAATCTGGGTTCCACCCCCTTAAAAAGTGGAACCCATATATGAGTGAAAATACTCATCTCATTTTAAATAAGGATTTCTATATAAGCAGAATAAGTACAAAAAACGGTAATATCGTATTCCATCTTACAAAAAAGCAGTAATCTCATATTGTATCCTATAAATTTTATCATAAAAAAACAGCGTCATCAGCGTTCTATAATCCGTATCTTCTTATCTTTACATCAGATATTACACTATGGAAGATATAATATCACAAATCCCGCCCGACCTTTTAAAGTTCCTGCTTGTTACGGTATTTTCCCTTTTAATAGGGCTCGAACAGAGAAGGCATAACATAAGTGAGCCTTCGGAAACCCTTTTTGGAACTGACAGAACCTTTACGCTTATTGGTATTGCAGGTTTTATGCTTTATGTAATAAGCCCGCAAAACCTTCTGCCATTTGCAGTCGGCGGCATTATTATAGGCGGGTTATTAGCCCTATATTACTTCCAGAAGATAAAAATACAGCAACGGTTTGGAATGACATCGCTGATAACCGCGCTTATTACCTATAGCCTTGCCCCGCTTTTATATACCCAGAAAGAGGCTCTTGTCCTGTTGCTGGTAGTTGTAGTTTTAGTGATTACAGAGATAAAAGAAAACCTGAGGCGGTTTACTACCAGGTTCGATAATGATGAATTTATTTCCCTCGCCAAATTCCTTGTATTGGCAGGGGTTATCCTTCCATTGCTTCCCGATGCTCCTGTTTCATCTGTAATAAATATCTCGCCTTATAAATTCTGGCTGGCTATTGTTGTGGTGTCAGGTATTTCATATTTCAGCTACCTGTTGCGTAAATTTGTTTTTCCCGATACCGGGATATTGCTTACAGGCCTGCTTGGTGGTTTATACAGCAGCACGGCCACCACTGTAATACTTGCCCGAAAAAGCAATGAAAATATAGCGGCTGGCAGGATTATAGGCGCTATGTTTCTTGCTCTTACCATGATGTATATAAGGATATTTCTTTTAGCCCTGTTTTTTAATTCAGAAATAGCAACGCTCTTATTACCTAAATTCATTGCACTTATTATTATCAGTTCGCTCATAGCCCTGTATTTTACAAAAATCAGGAAAACCACAGCTATTAAGGGAAATGAACAGATGAGCGCCTCTTCTCACCAGAACCCGCTCGAATTTAAGACCGCCCTTTTATTCGGAGGACTGTTTATTGTATTCGCCATTGTTACACAATTCGTAATAAAAAATTATGGCAGCCATGGAGTAAGTTTACTCGCTTTTGTGGTGGGTGTTACTGATATAGACCCTTTTATCATTAACTTATTCCAGGGCAAATTAGATATCAGCGCTGCTGTAATTACTATTGCTGTTCTCAATGCCATAACAAGCAATAATGTACTTAAACTCATTTATGCTCTCAGCCTGTCCAATAAATCTTTGCGGAAAGAACTAATTATCAGTTTTGGGCTATTAATTGCCGCGGGCGTTGTTTGCTCCATTATATAGAGTACATTATTCCTAACAAATATGAGTTTGCAAGAAATTATTAAGACTGCCACGTCCGCCATATTTTTATGGGACGGCGGACTCGCAGTGACGGTGAGGCGTTCCGTCATTGCGAGGCTTTGCGAAGCAATCTCAGTATTTCTACTATTATTTTGCAAACTGATATAGTATGAGTATAAATAAAACTTAGAAACTGTTTAAATTTATCGATATGGAATATGTTTCGACAGTCAGTCTGAGCTTGTCGAAGACCTAGTAATGGAAATCATTTCGACAAGCTCAATGTGATGCACATCTGCCAGCCTGAGCTTATCGAAGACCTGGTAATGGAAATCATTTCGACAAGCTCAATGTGACGCACATCTGTCAGCCTGAGCTTGTGGAAGGCCTGCAACATAAGCTGAAATTAAATTTAAACAGTTTCTTAACTATTTACCTGATGAGAGTAACTTTGCCCATATAGGTATGGTCAATACCCATGAAATCCTTCACCTCAATAAGATATACATAGGTATCTTCCTGGCAGAGAACACCGCCATTATTTACTGACCCGTTCCAGCCTTTGTTAATATCGGTAGTGTAATAAATCTGCTGGCCCCAGCGGTTGAATATCCACATGGCAAAAGTTGAGAAATCTCCGCCTTTGGGTGCAAAGTAATCATCTATTCCATCAGCATTGGGAGTAAATGCATTAGGGATGTAAAATGTATATAATGGGCTAATCTCAATGCAGACCGTCGCTGAATCCGTGCAACCATGCTTGTTAATATCGAGCAGTTTAATGCAAAAAGTACCTGTGTCAGAATATATATGTATAGGGTTCTGCAGGTTGCTTGTATCCAGAAAAGGCCCGCTCAGGCTATCCCCTAAGTTCCATTCCCATTGTACTATGCCATAAGCATCAGTTGTCTTATCGGTAAAAGTGATATTGGGGTTTGTAATATTTGTAGGTTGAGGCGATGCCGTAAAATTAGTCTGGGGATGGCTATATACTGTAATCATATTATTAAGCGTAAGTGATGATGGACACCCGCTGTCTGAGGTAACAGTCAGGCTTACATCATATATTCCCGGTGCAGTATAACAACTTCTTGGGTTTTGGGCTGTTGAAGTATTTCCATCCCCAAAGTTCCAGTTCCAGGATTCTAATCCACCAGACGCAATGGTAGTAGCATCGGTGAAGCCTGTACACAAAGTAGAACATGCGTTTACAGTATCTGCTGCAAATTTCACATTGGGTAAGGGGTCAACAATTACTTCCATACTGTCAATCATGGGAGGGGTAGAGCAATTGTCATGCACAGTTACAGTATAGTACATTGTCGCGCCCGGAGAAACGGGAATAATTTGCCCAACAGTGCCACCCGACGCCCATGTATAGGTATAGGTTCCGTCTCCACCACTTGCTTTTGCATACACGGTATCAGTTTTTCCCGGGCACATGGCAACCGGAGCCCCTGATAATACTTTTATGGGTGGATTTACAATTACTGTTACAGTAACCGGAGCCCCGGGACACTTATTTATATCGGCTGTGGTTACCGTGTAGGTAGTAGTAGTATCCGGAGAAACAATTATAGGCGTGCCTGTTGAATTACCCGCCTGCCAGGTATAAGTATATGGAGCATTGCCTCCAATGGCACCAACAGTTAAAGTATCTTTGGTTCCAATACATATAGTAGCAGATGAAACGTTTGCAGAAGCAAGTACCACCGGCGGCTGGGTAATTGTGGCCACAGATACATCTATGCAGCCGTTGGCATCAACCACAACCACAGAATCTATACCGGCGCTAAGCCCTGTAGCTGTAGAGGTGGTCTGGCCATCATTCCATTTATAAGTATATGGCGGGGTGCCTCCTACTGCGGTGTCTGTAGCGGTTCCATTTGCGCTATCAAAGCATGTTACGGTAGTAGTAGCCACAATTTGCGTAGCAACACCGGGTTTGTTGGGCACTATTACACAAGCCGTATCAATACATCCGTGCTTATCAATTACCAATACGCAATAGTCGCCGGGAGTAACGTTTGTTAAATTTTGTGTAGTCGCTCCATTACTCCATTTATAAGTATATCCGGGTGTACCACCGCTATCTGATATGCTTGCGCTTCCATCGGGCTTATTGCAATTTGCTATAGTGGTAGTTTTATCAAATATAGAAACGGGGGATGGCTGGATTACAGTAAGGGTGGTATCGTGCACGCATCCGTTAAAATCAGTTACCTTGACTGAATAGTTTCCGGCACAAAGGTTTTTGGCAGATTCCTCTGTGGAACCACTGCTCCATAGATAGGTATAAGGGCCGGTGCCTCCTGAAGGTATAACAGTTGCTAAACCATTGCAACTGTCGAAACACGTGGCAGGAAAAGGCCCGGCGGCTAATGTAAGTGGCGTAGGTTGAGTAATGGTCGCAAAAGCGCTGTCTTTACAACCATTGGCATCTGCAATATCTACCGTGTAGCTACCGGCAGCAAGGTTGGAAGCAGTTTGTGTTGCCTGTGCCGGGGCAGTGTTCCATGAATAGTTGTATGGCCCGGTACCGCCTGCTGTTCCGTCTGTAACGCTGCCGGTGTTCCCTCCAAAACATAATACTTCAATGGTAACAGCCATCGAATCTCTCAGGGCTGCCGGCTGGGTTATGACCGTCGCTGTGGTAATAGTGCATCCCGTCGCATCAGTAATGATTACAGAATAACTTCCGGCAGGCAACAAGGAATCTTTAGCGGAAGATTCTCCGTTACTCCACGTATAGGTATAGGGAGAGTTACCCCCGGTTATTCCCGCAGTAACGCTGCCATTGCTGCCACCGTTACAGGATACATTATTTGAACCTGCTATAGAAGCAACCAGGGGGCCGGGCTTGGTTATAGTAACATTAGCGGTAACAATACAATTGTCATTGTCAGTTACAGTTACTGTATAGGTTCCTGCTGTAAGATTGTTTGCCGTGGCAGCATTGCCACCGCCCGGCGCCCATGAATAGGTATATATTCCGCCGCCGCCTTTAACTCCCACTGTGGCGCTGCCGTTAGTGCCGCAGGAAGATTCATTGGTGAATGCACTGATAGAATCACGTAATTGGGGAGGCTGCGTGATGGTAACATTGGACGTGACCGAACAACCAAGTGAGTTAGTAACTGTTGCAGTATATGTTCCCGGGGCCAGATTGCTTGCCGTGGCAGCATTGCCGCCGCTTGGCGCCCATGAATAGGTAAATGGCCCCGTTCCGGATGTTACTGTTACCGTTGCAGTGCCATTATTATCGTTATAACATGTAACATTTGTTGAGGCAGTAGAAATTGTTGCAGCAGGAGTAGCGCAATATGTAATTACCAATAAGCCATTTCCGCCTGCAACTCCAACAGCGCCGCCAACTGCAAGGCCGCCTGCTATATCAGGATTGGCAGAATTACCGGGAGTTATACCCGCACCGTTTATAACAGTACTGCCTGAGCTTGTTCCACCGGCACCGCCGGCGCCGCCGGAACAGTTTGCTCCGCAAGTCACAACCGCGCCGCAACCGCCGCCTAACAATCCGCCGCCGCCGCCGCCGCCGCCCGGGTTATCATCCGTAGGCATGGTAGCGCTTATTCCATCCATTGTTCCCGATGCCGCAATAGTACCGTCTGTCGAGCTATTTCCGGGAGAACCATTCTGGCCACCCCCGCCACCAGGGCCTGCAGAAGCTCCATTGGTTTCACCACCTCCGGCGCCGCCGCCGCCGCCGGCAACTATTAAAACTGTTCCTCCATTTTCCAAACCGGTACCACCGCCGCCGCCACCACCGGGACCGGAACAACCGGAACTACCCGGATTCCCTCCGTTACCGCCATTGCCCAATCCAAAACCGCCTTTCCCGCCGCCAGTACCTGATTGACATCCGACACCTGCGCCGCCGCCGCCGCCTACAACTACTGTAAGGCTTGTCCCGGACGCAACCACCAGTGTACTGGAAGCATACGCGCCACCTCCGCCCGGTGCAAAGAAAGCTCCGCTACCATCCGTTCCGCCGCCGCCGCCGCCGCCGCCCCATGCTTTAACAGTTATTGAGGTAACACCGCATGGCACAACAAAAGTCTGGTTGCTGCCTGTATAACTAAAAATTACCGAATCAGGAGTGCATCCCCCTGTAATTACATTGGGAGGTGTGTATATTCTCGCATTCTGCCCATTTGAACTTCCATAAAATGCAAGTACAAATAGGAGAACTACAAAATTTATATTCCTATACAGTTTGGGTAGAAATAATCTCATCAAAATAAAATTCAACATTAAAAAATATCATCCCTGAAAAGAGTAGCACAAATTTAATATAATTTATCAGAATATCAAATTTAAAAATAAAGTATGAGAAAAAGCCAAATTGACAAAATATATAATAACACTACACCTAAAACCATTCAGCAAAATCTGTCTTTCCTTAATTTATTGCAAGAAATATCAATCTTTTTCACTTATGGCCGACATTTAGAAATAAAAAATTATCATTAATCATTATTAAAAAAAAATCGAAAGTAATTTCTCAATTGCATAATATTTAACATTGGGTTTACAATAAGATAAATTCCGAAGCCTCTTCACCGGATTGTATTATTGCAGTTTCACAAATTTTACCGTTTCTGTCTTCTTATTTGCCTCCACTTTTACAAAATACATACCTGCGGGCTGAGCACTTAAATCAATAGCCCACCCTTCCCCTCCCGAAGGGAGGGAATAAAATCCTCCTCCTTTGGAGGAGTTAGAGGAGGCTACTTTCTCGCCAATCAGATTATATATGTCTATTTCTGTTTCTTCATTGTCTGTCGTCAATTGTCCATTGTCAATTTCAATTATGAACTTTCCATTTCCGGGATTAGGATAAACTAAAACCGAGCCGGGAGATGAAATGCTGTTTATTCCCGTTATAACTTTTACATGAACCGTAAATGTATCAACGGATGAACATCCATTACAAGAGCCACTGACAGTATATGTAGTAGTTGAGGTGGGAGATACAATTACAGAATCACTGGTTGTGCCAATTGATGCCCAGGAATAACTACAGGCGCCACCTGCAATTAATGTATCGCTGCTTCCCTGTATTATATCACTTGTACCATTAATATTAATAACCGGCGATTGTGTTACAGTTACTGCCTGGTAAGCCGTGCTGGTACATCCACCTGCGTCAACGGCAGTTACGGTATAGGTAGTTGTTGCTGACGGGCTTATACCCGGAGATGCCCCGGTTAAACCGCCAGGCATCCAGGTATATGTAATATTGCCTGTTCCGCCGCTGCCTGTTGCAGATAATGCCACAGAGTTTCCATTGCATGTTGCTATTCCACTCCCTGTTTTTACACTCAGAGGGCCAGAATAAATTATGCCTGAACTTACATTTATTCCCCTTGCATCTGTCACTGAAACTGAATAAGTACCTGCTGTTGCAACTTTTATACCTGATGTTGTAGCTCCATTTGACCACGAATAAGTAAACGGGCTTTCCGCTCCCCTCACATTAGCTGCAAGAGAAGTATCTCCACATATTTCTGCAATTGAAACGCTCATAACCTCAAGTAAATTTCCATATTGGGGATTAGCGCCGTTAACCGAATCATTAAATTCAATCAAAGTAGAAAATGTACCTGAAGGAGTGTATTTAAAAACAATACCCCTGCCGGAAGAGCCGCCTTCCAACGTGTAACCATAGAAATTGCTATCGGATGCCTGTATAAGGCTTCCGGATGGATTAGCCCCGTTAGCTCCGTTAAAAGTAACCAGGGTTGTAAGAGTTCCTGAAGTGGTGCACTTGAAAAGAGTTCCTTTGTCTGCTGACCCGCCTCCTTCTGTAGTTCCATACAGGTTACCATCTAAGGCCTGTATAAGGCTGCCAAAGGGGTTACTGCCATTTGTTCCGTTGAAGGTAACCAGCGTAGTAAGCGTTCCGGAAGAAATATTATAGGTAAAAATAGTACCATCATTTGAGCTCCCCCCGTATAATGTCATGCCGTAAAGGTTACCGTCAGACGCCTGGATAAGGCTGCCAAAAGGGTTGGCCCCATTTGCATTATTGAAATTGACAAGGGTAGTAAGCGTACCTGAGGTTGTACATTTAAAAAGAGTTCCGCTATCCGATGTGCCTCCCTGGTATGTGAGGCCATAAAGATTTCCATCTGTCGCTTGTATAAGGCTACCGAAAGGCCAGGCGCCATTAGTATCGTTGAAATTTACAAGCGTAGTCAGCGTACCGGTGGTAGTGCATTTAAAAATAGTGCCTAAACCTGCGGAGCCTCCGCTATTATTTGACAAACTCGAAGTACCGCCGTAATTGGTCATTCCATAAAGGTTACCATCGGAGGCCTGCATGAGGCTGCCATAAGGGCTAGCTCCATTGGTATCATTAAAGTTTACAAGGACAGAAAGTGCATTTGTCCTCGTATTATAGGTAAAAACAGTTCCATCATAACCTGAAGAACCTCCTCCATAGGTGAGGCCATATAAATTCCCATCCTTAGCTTGTATAAGGCTTCCACCGGGATTATAGCCAATGGAAGTTACCCCAAAAACAACCAAGGTAGTAAGCACACCGGAAGTAGTGCATTTAAAAATTGTTCCGTTACCTGATTCACCTCCCTCGTATGTCATTCCATAGAGATTTCCATCGGTATCTTGTATAAGGCTTCCGCCGGGGTTAGCGCCATTGTCGGCGCCGTTGAAATCAACAAGGTTAGTAAGTATTCCTGCTGTGGTGCATTTAAACAATGCTCCATTACCGGAGGAGTCTCCCTGGGTGGCCATGCCATAAAGGTTGCCATCAGAAGCCTGCATGAGGCTTCCATAAGGATGGGCTCCATTGGTATCATTGAAATTCACCAGTATAGAAAGAGTTCCTGTAGTTGTACATTTAATAATAGTTCCCAAACCCGACACGCCACCGCCGTAAGTCATGCCATATAAATTTCCGTCGGCAGCCTGTATAAGGGTTCCAAGGGGATTGGCTCCATTAGTGTCATTAAAATTCACCAGCGTTGTAAGTGTTCCTGAGGTGGTACATTTAAAAATAGTTCCAAAACCATGGGAGCCGGCTGATTTTGTCATACCATAGAGGTTTCCGTCAGTCCCCTCTATAAGGCTGCCATTAGGATTGCTGCCATTAGCTGAACCGCTGAAATTAACAAGGGTGGTAAGCACACCGGAAGTAGAGCATCTAAACAGAGTGCCCAAACCGGAAGAGCCACCCTGGGATGTCATGCCATAAAGATTGCCGTCAGATGCCTGTACAAGGCTTCCAAATGGATAACTTCCATTAGCCGCGCCGGTGAAGGTAACCAGGGTAGTAAGTGTGCCTGAAGTAGTACATTTAAATAATGTTCCCAGGAATAATGAACCACCTCCCAATGTCATGCCATAAAGATTACCATCACTGGCTTGTATAAGGCTTCCCCGGGGAGTATTTCCGTTAGCTGCGCCGGTAAAATTGACAAGTATGGTAAGCACTCCGGAGGTACAGTACTTAAAAAGAGCTCCCGAACCGGCTGAACCGCCTGCTTCAGTCATACCATAAAGGTTGCCGTCGGATGCCTGCAAAAGGTGAGTATAATATGGAGTTTCAGGTGTAGCTGGCATGGTATATACTACACTGTCATAAGAAATCAGTTCATCATAATTATATATTACCCCTCCACCGCTATCTCCACCCTGTGAGGTCATTCCCCAAAGACGGCCTATGGTTTGGGCATTTAAAGCTGAAAGAGAAAAGTGCAGAATGAAAAGTGCAGATAGCGATAAAATGATTTTACTCCAGCGATTTGGCAAGAAAAAAAGACAATGCTTTATTGTAAGATTAATTTTCAAAATATTATTTCATTGTAAGAAATGAATAGTCCAAATTTAGCATAATAAATTTTAACTTCAAATAATTCCAAAAAGTGACGGATAGATTTTCATTTTATCTTCAAAATCTAAAACAATTCAGGTAATTCAATAGTTTTTCTGCTTTTGGCAAACTCCGGAATAAAAAACATTCAATATACATTAATATTTTACCATCGTCCATAACCAAATTAATCAACTGATTATCAACACAATAATTTACACTGTAATATATTTAATATTCACATAATATATAAGAAGGTTATGTTTATCTATTTTGCAAACGAATTTTTATTTTTAACTATTCCTTAAAAAATGTAATTATCGAATACCCCTGGTCTTAAAAATGAAAAAAATACGATTACATTTTATTAAATCTATTCTCTTACTATTGTTCTGCACTTTTGCATTTAGTGGTTATTCTCAGCTAACTACCAAAAGAACGGGCAATTATGGCTCCATTACATACCTTGTTAATCATGTTCTTTTAGGTAACGGCCTTACTGCTACCAATGTTTCAATTAACGGGCCTGATACATCTTATGGCTTTTTTAACGGAATAACCTCAAATATAGGAATGGATAGTGGCCTTATAATGACCAATGGCACTATTACCCTTGCCAACGGACCAAATCAGAAAGGAAGCTATGGTGATAAAAGTGACGGAAAATATACAAGCTATAATTATTGTAATGAATGTGCTACAGAAGGCTGGCCAAATGCATCTACATACCAGGACAGTGACCTTGCTAATCTGATTGGTGAGCCTCTGAATAAAACCTATTCCTGTAATTTACTGCAATTTGATTTTGTCGCAGTATCCGATTCCATTTCATTTCAATATGTTTTCGGTTCAAATGAGTCGCCTTGCTGGGCTGCCAGTAGTTATGTTGATGACTTTGGGTTCTTTTTGAGCGGGCCCGGAATTACAGGTCAGACCGGCCTTAACGGATGGAAATATTCAAATAATGCTGAAAACATTGCTCTGATACCAGGTTCGACTAATCCTGTAGATATTAACTCTGTAAATTGTAGTTCTAATTCAGGCTATTTTATTTGTAATTATCCCAATAGTGGAAACGGATGCTCCGTACCATGTACCAATTGCCCTGCAAGTGCGGCTGCAACATCTGTAGGGTATAGTGGTTTCTCCACTGTATTTACTGCAAAGGCTTTAGTACAATGCGGAAAAACATACCATATAAAATTAGGTATTGCAAATATTACAAATGCATTCTTTGATTCAGGTGTATTTTTAAAAGCCGGGAGTTTTGTGCCCAATACCACCCCCATGACTGTGTCTGCAAATTCACTCATTATGTGTACGGGGAAATCAGTTACCATTACAGCCAATAATGCAAACAGCTATACCTGGAGTCCGGCAACAGGGCTTAGCGCAACTACCGGAGCGAGCGTAACTGCTACTCCAACGGCAACGACAACTTATACAGTAATAGGCGCTGTATCAGGCGGATGTGATGATACGGCAAAAATTCTGGTTACCGTAAATCCATTGCCAACGGTTAGTGTGAGCGCGCTTCCCAATACTCCAATATGTTCAGGGAATTCAACCACACTTAGCGCTTCAGGCAGCTCTACAAGTTATGTATGGAGCCCGTCAACAGGATTAAATTCTACAACTGCTGCTTCGGTAACGGCAAGCCCAACCACTACGACCAAATATATTGTTACCGGCACCAATTCGAATGGCTGTGAAAATAAAGACAGTATTACAGTGGATGTAAACCCTACTCCTACTGTTACAGCTTCGGTTAAGGGTTCAAGTTCTACCATTTGCGGGGGAGACTCAGTAAGCCTTCTTGCCGGTGGAGCAACAACCTATACGTGGAGCCCTGCCGGGGGTTTAAACACTACTACCGGAGCTCAGGTAACTGCAACCCCAACTGCAACAACTACCTATACTGTAACCGGAACATCAGGAAGTTGCACCAATACAGCCCCGGTTACTGTTACGGTAAACCCTACTCCCAACATTAACATTGCACCTAAAGGTTCCGCAATTTGTCCGGGTAATTCCGATACACTTTTTGCAGGTTCAGGCGCTACATCGTATGTATGGACTCCTGCAACCGGTTTAAGTTGTACAAGTTGCGCCAAAACTATTGCCACTCCAACAGCTACAACAACATATTATGTTACTGGAACCATAGGCAGTTGTAGTAAAACTGACAGTACTACTATTACGGTAGCAACTTCTTTAACGGTAGCAGCTACTCCTGCATCTCCCACCATTTGTTCGGGCGATTCAGTTTTGTTACAAGCCACAGGGGCAGCTAATTATACCTGGAGCCCTCCTACGGGATTAAGCTGTACCGCATGCTCAAACCCTAATGCAGGCCCGGGCAGTAATATAACATATACGGTTACAGGCACATCCGGTTCATGCAATGCACCACCTGCTACCGTATCTGTTTCGGTGACACCTACACCTTCTGTTACAGCAAACTCATCATCATTATCTGTCTGTTCAGGAAGCACAGCAACATTAACAGCAAGCGGCGGAACAACTTACACATGGAGCCCTTCTTCAGGCTTAAGTTCCTCAACAGGTTCACCCGTTACAGCTACACCTACATCTGCAACAACTTATGTGGTGACAGGCACTTCCAATGGATGCAGCAACACAGGCAGTGTCAGCATATCAATCAATCCGGCTCCAAGTGTTGCTTTAGCTACCTCTCAACCACCCAATATCTGTTCCGGCGTTTCTGACACAATTACTGCAACCGGAGCAGTAACTTATGTTTGGAGCCCCGCAGTAGTAAGTTTGAATTCATCTGGCTCCCCGGTAAAGGCAACACCAACTTCCACTACAACCTATACTGTAATAGGTACCAGCGCCTTAGACTGCCCTGATACTACCCAAATAACAATAAATGTCACCCCTACGCCCACACTTTCTGTTTCAAATTCAACCAGTATCTGCCCCGGTGATTCAATTAAAATTGGCGCCGGAGGTGCAACCAATTATACCTGGAGTCCTGGAACAGGCCTGAGTTCAACTTCGGGTGACAGTGTTTTTGCCAACCCAGGCGCTTCAACTACTTATACGGTAACAGGCATGAATGGAAGTTGTTCTTCAACAGGCACTGTGAATGTAAACGTTGGTAACCTGGTAGTAACAGCCGCTGCGAATGATTCAACAATATGTTACGGTGCTAATGCTACATTAACAGCATCTGGCGCTGCCACTTATACCTGGAGTGGTAGTGGATTAAACTCTGCCACAGGTTCACCTGTAACGGCAACACCAACCGCTACTACCACATACACTGTAACCGGCACATCGGGCGGTTTAGGCTGCATTGCAGATACAACCATTACCATCACTGTCAATCCTAATCCATCATTAACCATATCTTCCGGTGGCACAATGATATGCTCAGGTGGCAGCGGTACAACAATTACGGTAACAGGAGCAGGAGTTACAAACTATTTATGGAGCCCGTCTAATGGGTTAAGCTGCTCTACCTGTCCTAATCCAAATGCAAATCCTTCTTCGAGCACAATTTATACAGTTACGGGAACAAACACATTTGGGTGCAGCGCGGACAGTGCTGTAAGCATTATTGTAGATGTGCCTGTTATTAATGCCATAGCTTCATCCACTAACATTTGTAATGGAAACATTACTAATATTTCAGCTTCAGGGGGAGTAACTTATGTATGGAGCCCATCTTCAGGGTTGAGTTCCACAAGCGGTGCCAATGTAAGCGGAACCACTTCAGTAAATACAACATATACCGTAATAGGCACAGATACCGCAGGCTGTATTGATTCTAACACAGTCTCCATTACTGTAAATCCATTGCCCAATGTATCCGCTTCAGCTTCCTCCTCTTCTATATGTTCAGGTAATTCGACAACATTAAGTGCAAACGGCGCCAACACTTATGTATGGAGTAATGGCGCAACCGGTTCACCCGTAAATGTCAGCCCTGCGGCCACAACAACATATACAGTTATTGGTACAAGCCTTGCAAATTGCCCGGATACTGCATCTGTTAGCGTTACAGTTAATGTAAGCCCAACTATAGGTATTCAATTAAAGGGTGGTGACACTTTATGTCCTAACCAAACCGCAACTATGATTGCAAGCGGCGCTAATACCTATACATGGGAACCTTCTACCGGGGGATTAAATAATACAACCGGAGATACGGTCATTGCAAGCCCACCTTCCAGCCCAATAATTTACACAGTTATCGGCAGCAACGGAACATGCAGCGACAGCGCTCACGATACCCTTTACCTTTACCCGAAATTAAATGTAAGCATGAGCCCCGATTCCATCTGCCTCGGAAAAAATGGCCAGGTAAGTATTATTGCAACCGGTGGCAAACCGGCATATAGCTATGTCTGGAACAATGGCATTTCAACAAATGGACCAGGGCCATTTATTGTTTCTCCAGCCTCATCAACATATTATGAATGTACAGTTACCGATGGTTGTGGTAGTATTCAAATAGATTCTATGCAGGTAGTTACCGAGTCCGTGCCCACAGCTAAATTCACTCCTACTCCTCAAACCATCTGGGGTGGGCAATATGTCAGCTTTGTTAATTGGAGCACAGGAGCAACTTCGTATTATTGGAATTTAGGAAACGAAACGACTTCAAATCAGGTAAATCCATTTTACCAGTATGATATACCGGATACATTTATTGTTTATCTTATCGCATATAATAATTATGGATGTTATGATTCTATTTCAGATACTATTTATGTACTCGGAGGCATATATGTGCCTAATGTATTCACACCAAATGGCGATGGAATAAATGACGTATTCCATATTACCGCAGGTGGCATGCAAACCTATTACATAGAAATTTTCAACCGCTGGGGAGAAAAAGTATTTGAAGCGGATTCTCCGAATATTGACTGGACAGGAAGAAGTATGTCGGGTATTGAAGAATCTGACGGAACATATTATTACATTATTAAAGCCACCGATTACAAGAATAAAAAGTATAATCTCGATGGTTACCTACAACTGATTAGATAGTTTATTTGTAAGACGTGAATAATAAATTTCACGATTAGTTAATACATCCGATACCTGCTAAAACGATGCACCAAATTACCTTTGTTTATGAAAATTCATTTATATAATTCTCAGCTTATAAGTGATGAAAACACTGCAAAAAAAACTTTTTTTCAATAAAAATATCAGGGCTGATTGTATTTACTTCACTCGTTAAAATATCTGAAGGAGGCTGTCCGACAGTCGCCATATCTAATATTATTTTTTCCGGTGTTACTGGCATCAGCGCCACTGTAAGCTGGACAAGCGGCAATGGGAGCAAAAAGATAGTTGTAGCCTTGGCCCCCCCCCAGCGCTGAGATGCAATGTCGCAAAAAATAATTGCGAATTAGGTTAACTTTGCTTTCTATGAATTTATTATCGGTAGAAAATCTTTCAAAAGCTTATGGAGATAAGCAGTTGTTTACCAACATCAGCTTTGGCATTGAACAGGGGCAAAGGATAGCGCTTGTAGCAAGAAACGGAGCAGGTAAAACGACTTTGCTAAGAATATTAAGCGGCGACGATATTGCCGATGCCGGCCAGGTTACATTCAGGAATGATATACGGATTTCGTTTTTAGACCAGGAGCCTTCTTTCAGGGCCGGCGATACCGTTTACCAGGCTCTTTTTCATTCTGGCAACGATATGCAAAAGGCTATCAGCAATTACGAAATTGCACTCGAAAAACATGAGGATAATCCTTCAACCGAAAACCAGCAACACCTGGCAGATGCCATGCAGCAGGTGGAAGCGCAGAATGCGTGGAATTATGAAAATAAAGTAAAGCAGGTTCTTACTTCCCTGAATATTCATCACCTTGAACAAAAGGTTGATTCTCTTTCTGGCGGAGAAAAGAAACGCCTTGCGCTTGGCCGTGTACTTATTGAAGAGCCTCAATTATTAATAATGGATGAGCCCACCAACCATCTCGACCTTGATATGATTGAATGGCTCGAAAACTATTTTGTCAGGAATGATGTTTCATTGCTTGTGGTTACCCACGACAGGTACTTTTTAGATAATGTCTGCACCGATATTCTTGAGTTGGAAAACGGGAATTTATACAGGTACAAAGGCAATTATGAATATTTTATTGAAAAGAAAGCTGAAAGGGAATTTAATGAAGCAAAGGAACTTGAGAGGGCCAATAACCTGTTCAGGCGCGAATTAGAATGGGTTCGCAAAATGCCAAGAGCAAGAGGTACCAAATCGAAATCGAGGATTGATGCCTTTAATAAGCTAAATGATTCCCTTTCGGGCAGAAAAAAACAAAGCGAGTTGCAATTGAGCGTAAAAATGAGCCGCATTGGCGGAAAAATACTTGAACTGAAAAAAGTATCGAAAAGCATAGGGGGAAAAGTTATTCTGAAAGGATTTGATTATACTTTTAAAAAAGGTGAACGTATCGGCATTTCAGGGAAGAATGGGGTTGGTAAAACTACATTCCTTAATATTTTAACTGGTTTAGAGAAACCCGATTCGGGTAAGGTTAACATTGGCGAAACTATTGTATTTGGATATTATTCCCAAAAAGGGATAGAGTTAAAAAATGATAAGCGTGTAATTGAAGTAATAAAAGATGTAGGCGATTTTATTCCTATGGGAGACGGAACAAAACTTTCAGCATCTCAACTTTTGCAACTGTTCCAGTTTTCACCGGAAATGCAATACACTTATGTATCTAAGCTGAGCGGAGGAGAAAAGAAGCGTTTATACCTTCTTACAGTATTGATGAAAAACCCGAACTTCCTTATTCTTGATGAACCAACCAATGACCTTGACCTGATAACTTTGAGTACCCTCGAACAATTCCTGCTCGATTTCAAGGGCTGCCTGGTAATCGTATCGCATGACCGTTATTTTATGGACAAACTTGCAGACCAGCTTTTTATATTAACAGGCGACGGGAATGTAAAGATGTACGCAGGCTCATATACAGATTACAGAGAAGAAGAAAAAGAATTACAGAAAAAGGAAAGTAAAGAAGAGGCTAAAAAAGCTGTGCTGCAATCCCAACCGCTAAAAATGGAAAGCGCGTCAAAACAAAAACTGAGTTATAAGGACAAATTTGAATTCGAAAGCCTCGATAAAGAAATTCCTCGGTTGGAAAAACTAAAAGCAGAGCTTATGGAAAAGCTGAATAACGGAACTACAAACCACGATGAACTTTTGCGCATTACAACTGAACTTGGAAACACTGCTAAACTTCTCGATGAAAAACAAATGCGCTGGCTGGAATTAAGTGAAATGATGGGGTAAGAACAAGCTATTGGCTTTTAGCTACTATCTTCACTATTAAATTGATGCATTCTTCCCGGCAATAAACCCGGTAGTCCATGCAGCCTGGAAATTAAATCCACCGGTAATGCCATCAATATCGAGCACCTCACCGGCAAAATACATTCCGGGGCAGACTTTGCTTTCCATAGTCTCTATTGAAACATCATCTAAACTTATTCCGCCGCAGGTAACAAACTCTTCCTTAAAAGCAGCCTTCTCGTTTACATGGTATTCATCATTTAGCAGGGTATTTAATAAGCGGTTTTTGCTTTTTTTATCCAATTCTTCCAACACCGTATCGGAGTTAACACCGGCTTTGGAAAGTAAAAAATAAAAATAGCCTGTCAGGTAATTTAAAAGTATCGGAATTGCCAGCTTTTCTTTTGGGGTGCGAGGAAACTTCATTTAACAGGGCAGAGCGGGCTTCTTCTTCATTAAGCGAGCCCAACCAATTGACCTGTATTTTAAAATAGTAATTTAAATCATTCAATATCCTTGCTCCCCAGGCTGAAAGCTTAAGAATAGCCGGCCCGCTCATTCCCCAGTGGGTAATTAATAATGGGCCAGCGCTCTTCAGTTTAGTTCCTATGACTTTTACAGTAACATTATCAACAGCCACTCCCATAAGAGACATAACCTGCTCGCCAGGCATATTGAATGTGAATAATGATGGTACAGGTGATACGATTGTGTGGCCAAGTTTCTCAAGCCAGTTAAATCCCTCTTTTTTAGGTGAACCACCACTGGCAACAATTATCTTATCTGCGTGAACTATCTCATCCTTAAAACTTAACCTGAAACCATTGGCTTCTTTTTCAACTGAAAGCAAAGGTTCTCTTAATTTGATTGCTATTCCCAACTTTTCAGTCTCCCGCATAAGGCAATTAATTATAGTTTGCGAGTCGTCAGTAATGGGGAACATACGGTTGTCGGCCTCAGTCTTAAGCTTTACCCCCCTGCTCTCAAACCATTTTACTGTGTCATTTGTATTAAATTGCACAAAAGCCTTTTTCAATTGCTTTTCTCCCCGGGGGTAGAATTTTGAAAGTTGTGAAATGGTAAAACAAGCATGGGTAACATTGCATCTCCCACCGCCTGAAACTTTGACTTTGGCAAGCAGCTTATCAGACTTTTCGTATATGGTTACATTAGCTGATGGGTTATGGGTTTTGCAGGAAATCGCAGCAAAAAATCCTGCGGCACCGCCCCCTATTACTGCAATGTTGAAATTATTATGCATAAAGCACAGTGATACTGATACTAAAAAAATAAAAACCAGAAGAAATGCAAGAAGGCTAACTATTACCTGGCATTATGATAAATCGCCACAACATCATCGTCCTCTTCCATTTTTTCAATCATTTCAACCAGATCTGCTTCCTCTGAATCTGATATTTCCTTATATGATGTCGGGATAAATGTCTTTGAACTTTCTTTTATTTCAATCTTTTTATCTTCCAGCGCCTTTTGCATATGGCCAAATTCGGTAAAAGGAGTCTGAATAATCAGCTCTTTGTGTTCGTCATCCCATGTAAATTCTTCTGCCCCGAAATCAATCAGTTCAAATTCCGTTTCTTCCTTGCTTAATCCTTCCGATGATATTTTGAAAAGAGCTTTTCTCTCAAACATAAAACTTACAGAGCCCTTAGTTCCCAATGAACCGCCATGACGGGTAAAATACATCCTGATGTTGGCTACGGTCCGGGTTGGGTTATCGGTAGTACATTCTACCAATACCGGAACACCATGAGGTCCGTAACCTTCATAAATAGCTTCTTCGTAATTGGCATGGTCTTTGTCAGAAGCCCTTTTAATAGCAGCTTCAACGTTAGCCTTGGGCATATTTACTGCCCTTGCATTTTGTATGCATAACCTTAAACGTGGGTTAGTATCGGGGTCAGGCCCGCCTGCCTTCACGGCTATTGCAATATCCCTGCCTATTTTTGTAAACTGCTTTGCCATTTTAGCAAAGCGGGCAAACATGGTATATTTTCTTTTTTCAAATACGCGTCCCATATTAAATCAAGCTTAAAATATTAAGATTTTCTTCAATCATCAGGTCATCAATCTGCACCTGTAGAGGGATTTGAACCTGCACCATCGAATAGCAATATGATTTTAAGAAACATGCTCACGCCCCAAATACAATCAGAACGGGACAAAACTAAACAAAATCATACAAATAGCAGAAAAATTGCGCATCATAATTGCATACTTTGGGTTCTATACTTTACTTCGCAATCTGGCCGGCTAATTGCAACAACTCTGTTTCACTGATTTTAGCCATATACCTATCGCTGACCACCTGGCTTCCGGCCTGGGCATAGCTTGCCTGGGCCTGTTGTAATTGAATTATATTGGTTGTGCCAATTTTGAATTGTTCCAACGCAACATTCACATTTTCTTTTGCAATGGTATAGTTATCTTCATCCATCTCAAGTATTTTAAGATTCACCTCATACTGTTTGAAAGTCTCGAGCAATGTGGCATTAACCTGTATGCTGGTCAAACCATATTGAAATTCAGCGCTAAGTTCAGCCAATTTAGCATTTTCATGTTGTATGTTGATAATTGATCCGTTGAATATATTCCATGATAAAGTGAATCCACCGGACAGTAAGCCATTTGCCTGGTTCAGAAGCGCAAAACCAGCATTGGATTGTGTACGGGTTAACCCATAATCGACACCAAGATTTAATACAGGCAAGCGCAGTGCATTGGCCTCTTTCACATTATATTCGGCAACCCGGATACCGGTTTTTGCCAACGCAAGAGAAGGATTTTGTGCAGCGGCAGACTTAGAAAGGCTATCGTAATTTAATTCTTTACCTATATTAATATCATCCCTCACATTATAAATAGTTTCTACAGGCAATTTCAATAGCTGATTAAGCGCAATTATTGCATTCAGGACTTCAACCTGTTGTTTCAGATAGGCTGAGTTTTGGGCATTATAACTCACTTCGGCCTGCAGGTAATTTAGCTTGGAACCCGTTCCGACCTCATATTGTTTCCGGGCAATTTCCATTTCTTCTTTATAAACCACCAGGTTAGAATCATCTACTGCCAGTAGTTGTTTTTGTTGCACAATATTGTAATAGGTTTCAATAACTGACGCAATATTATCCTGTATGGCAGCTTTCAGGTTTAGTATTCCTTCGTCTTTCAGTAATCCAAGCTGGTTGTATGCTACAAACATCCTGGTTCCGTCAAAAAGAGTCCAGGACATTCCCAGATAAGGCGATATATTTGTTGTTACAGCTCCACCCCTGTTTACCTCAAGCCCTGAGCTATATTGCTGGTCAATACTGCTTACAGAAGCAGTATATGTTGTATTTAAGGTGATTTCAGGTAACATACCTGCCATACCCGGGGCATAATTATTTTCAGAAGCCTTATAAGCATTTTGTGCGAGCAGAATGTTGTAATTGCTTTTTAAAGTAATTGAGATAGCGCTGTCTAACGTAAATATACCGGTATTATCTTGTTTTGCAGGCGGGTATTGCGCATGAATGCCCGAACAAAAAATAAATACTATAATATAAACGAGGAAGTGTTTCGTCATAAAATCATTCAATGTGTTTTTGTGCGGGCTTTACAGGTCTCCCTAAAAATGAATAAATAGCCGGAATAACAAATAGGGTAAGCACCAAAGCAAATAACAATCCGCCTACAATAACAGTACCCAATGATTTGCGGCTTGTAGCTCCTGAACCAAAAGCCAATGCAATGGGAAGAGCCCCGAGTGCCATAGCCAATGTAGTCATAAGGATGGGACGCAATCTTGCTTCGGCTGCTTCCATTATTGACTGTCTGAATGAAACCCCGGTTTCCTGCAACTGGTTGGCAAATTCTACAATAAGAATACTGTTTTTTGTAACAAGCCCTATCAGTGTTATGATACCAATCTCGCTAAAAATATTTAACGTCTGGTTAAAATACCACAGGCATAAAATAGCTCCTGCTATGGCCAGGGGCACTGTAAGCATAATTATAAAGGGGTCAATAAAACTTTCAAACTGTGCGGCAAGAACCAGGTAAATCAGCACCAGTGCCAGAATAAATGCAAACATCAGGTCTGACGAGCTTTCTGTAAAATCGCGCGATGCACCTGAAAGCTCTGTTTTAATATTCGGGGTCAGGTAAGGCTTTTTTGTAGCCGGGTCAATAAGTTTCCCAAGCCTGTTCATTTCATTTATTCCGTCTCCAATGGTGTGTCCGGGGGCCACATCGGCAGCAATGGTAGCTGATTCAAAACGGTTATAATGAAAAAGTTGCGCAGGATTGGCAGTGTCCCTTATGCGCACCAGGTTATCCAACTCTACTAAATTCCCCTTACCCGAATCGCTTCTTAAATAAATAGATTGAATATCCAGAGGCTTGGTACGGTCCTCATTTTGGAATTCACCTATTACCTGGTACTGGTTATTATTAAGGTAAAAATACTGGAACCGTTCGCCGCTCATGGAGGCTTCAAGTGTCTGGGCTATATCTATAATAGGAACATTCATGGCATCAGCTTTTTCCCTGTTTATGGTAATATCAAGCTGTGGGTGGTTAAATTTCAGGTTTGCATCTACTTTTGTAAACACTGAATCCTTTTGCACCAATGCCAGGAAATCGGGCAGGATTTTTCTTAATTCGCCGACTGTTGTTGCCTCAAGTACGTATTGTATAGGTAATGCCAACCTTCCGGAACCAACCGCAATAGTTTGTTCCTGTACCGCAAATGTTCTTGCCGACGGAAACCTGGCAAGCTGCGCTGTCATGTAATTGGCAATATCATTTTGCGAGCGTTTACGCTCATTGGGCGGAGGCAGCATCATTCTTGCATACCCGGTATTCAATGCGCCTGAGCCACTGAAAGAGGGAGCAGCTATTGTGAGAAATATCTTTTTTTCAGGAACTGAGTCCTGCACAAACCGGTTAAGAGAATCCATATATGCCGATATGTAATCGTATGAAGCTCCTTCCGGGCCAAGTACCTGGAATCGTATTAAAGATTTATCCTCCAGGGGAGCTAATTCAGTATGGAGGGAACGGCCAATAAAAAAGATAATTCCCACACAAACAGCAATTATGGGGATAGCAACCCACCTTCTTTTCATGAAAGCCCGAAGCAGCCTGCTATATCCGGCATTCATTGCCAGGAAGAAAGGCTCTGTCTTTTCATAAAAATTATTCTTCTTATTACCCTTGCGGACTAATTTTACACTAAGCACCGGGGTAAGAGAAAGAGAAACAAAGGCAGAGATAAGTACAGAGCCTCCTACCACTATTGCAAACTCCCTGAATAATTTCCCCGTAAATCCCTGTAAAAATATAATGGGCAGAAAAACAATGGCAAGGGTAATGGAAGTTGAAATAACAACCATGAATATTTCATTGCAACCTTTCAGGGCAGCTTCCATAGGCGACATGCCTGATTCAATTTTTTTGTAAATGTTTTCAGTAACTACAATGCCATCATCTACTACCAGGCCTGTGGCGAGAACAATGCCAAGCATGGTAAGTATATTAATGGACAACCCTGCTACATACATAACAAAGAAAGAACCTATAATACAAACCGGTATATCAATGAGCGGCCGGAAGGCGATCAATAAATCGCGGAAAAACAGGAAGATAATAATAATTACAAGGGTAAATGCAATGGCAAGTGTTTCTTCAACTTCAACAATGGAGTTTTTAATGTATTTGGTTGTATCAAGCGCTACATCAAGCTCATAATCCTTAGGAACACTGTTTTTCAGCATATCCATACGCTTGTAAAATTCGTCGGCAATATTTACATAATTAGCGCCCGGTTGCGGAACTATTCCAAGCCCAATCATGGGTACGCCTGATTCTTTCATAATTGTCTCAGGGTTTTGTGCGCCGAGTTCGGCATATCCTATGTCTTTTATTCTTATAGTTTTTGTCCCGCTGCTTTTTATCACCATATTATCGAAGTCCTCCTCTGTAACCAGGTTGCCTCTCGTGTTAACTGTTAATTGTGTTGTTTTGCCCTCAACTGAACCGGAGGGTAGGTAAACATTTTTAGCAATAAGGGCACTCTGTATATCTAAGGGAGTCAATTTGTATGCTGCAAGTTTGGCCTGGTCCATCCAGATACGCATGGCATATTTCTTTTCACCCCAAACCTGTATAGTACTCACATCAAGAATAGTCTGCAGGGTATTCATGATTACATTTTCGGCATAATCCGTAATCTGCAAAGCATTTTTTGTTTTGCTCCTTATAAGCAGGGCAACTATGGCGTCAGAATTAGCGTCGAGTTTTGTAACCACAGGAGGTGCGTCGAGATTCTGGGGTAAAAGTGCCAATGCCTGGGAAACTTTATCTCTTACATCATTTGCTGCGGTTTCCATGTCATAACCCAGGTTGAACTCCACTGTAATTGTGCTCATACCCTGGGCAGACAATGATGTAATATCCCGTATTCCCTGTACACCGTTAATTGCCTTTTCAAGAGGAGTTGTAATTTGCGATTCTATAACATCCGGGTCAGCACCGGTATAATTAGTTTGAACCGTGATAACAGGAGGGTCAATAGCAGGGTAGTCGCGAATGCCAAGCCGCTTGAAGCCAATACACCCGAACAAGACAATAATGATAGACATTACGCTTGCAAAAACCGGCCTCTTCAGGCTTATTGACGAAAGGCTCATAAAAGTATAATCATCGTAATTGACCTAATGTTATTTTACTGCCGGGGTATATCACCATGCTTCCCCTTATTATTATTGTGTCTCCAGCATTAAGTCCTTTTGTAACCTCAACTGTTGAATCGGTGCGCTGGCCAAGTTGAACAGGTATAGATGCAGCGACCCCTCCCCTATATACATATATATTTTGCCCAATGACTTTAGGAATTATAGCCTCTGTAGGAACCATTAAAGCGTTTTGGATATGAGACAAAGCAATGGAAATATTTGCAAACTGCCCGGGTAATAAGCGGCCAGTTTTATTGGGTGATAATGCGCGTACATGGAGACCTCCTGAACTTTCATCAATCCTGGGATCAATGGCATAGATATTCCCTGTAAATTCTTCATCATATCCTGCAACCGTAAACCGGATTGTATCACCTTTTTGTATATTACCCGCATATTTTTCAGGTACATAAAAATCAATTTTAACCGGAGAAATCTCTTCAATATCCGCAATTATAGTATTGGTAGTTATATAGCTGCCCGGGCTTATATTCTTCAGGCCAATCACTCCATCAAATGGCGCATGTATGCTGCAATAACCAATAGTTACCTGGATTAGCTTCATATCTGCGAGAACACTATTTAAATTATTTACTGCAATATCATAATCCTGCTGGGAGACTCCGTTAATGTCAAGCAATTTTTTAGTTCTGTCAACGGTAACCTGGTCCAGCTCTTTCGCAACTTCATCTTTTTGCAATTGTGCCTGGTATTGCGAATCGTCAATCTTTATAAGAAGGTCGCCTTTATTAATGTGTGCGCCCTCAGTAAAATTTACTTCCGTTACTATACCCGCAATCTGGCTTTGCAGGTTCACTTCCTCGTTTGAAATGATATTGCCTGAAATTTTTATAATGTTCGATGCATGGGTAGCTCTGACAATCATTGCCTCCACCGGGGTGGCTTTTTTTAAACCCTGTGGACCCACTATGGTATTTTTCTCTTTGGGACGTATGTAAATCAGGATAGCAATAACTATAATTACCACTATCCATACTATTAATTTTTTCATACCAAAATTGTGTTATTCGGAAATATTTTTCAGGTTCTTATAAATCATCTCAAGTTGAGAATGGAGTTTTTTTTCCTCCGCTTGCGTAAGTCCATTCATAATAGATTTATTCAATCGGCAAACTTTAGAAGTAATTTCCGGCATGCTTTCTTTTCCCTTAACTGTAAGCTGAATCCAATATTCTCTCCGGTCATCAGGGTTTTGGATTCGTTTTATAAAGCCCTTTTCCACCAGGTCATTCATTATGCCAACCATAAGCGCCTTATCTATATGCAACATCTCACCAATTACTTTCTGGCAGCATTTGTTACCCATTTTATCAAGCAGAACAAGAACTGAAAATTGTTTTTCAATACCAATATGCCTTAGTTCATCTGCCAGTTGGGCAAGATATAGCTTACTTAACAGGTTAAATTTTCTCCCTAAAGAAAATCCTTCAATGTCAAATATTGAAATTTCTGTTTTTATAATAGGGTTTATTTTTGATTAAGGGAACGAAAGTAGTTTATTTACATAATAGTTTATAAACTAAACTATCATAATAATTGTTAAAACAGTCCAATGAACTGAATATCTACTTTTTTTGCTTTTCTTAACCTTTTTGAAAATACGCCTTCAGCCTTTAAACCATAGCCTTCTATAATCAATCATTTATTGAAAAAGAGTTCCTGGTGTTCTTGACACAATTCCCTGTATCTTACTAATTATCACTTCTGAATGTACCCGGGGCGGGACTTGAACCCGCACGCTCGCAATGAGCACAGGATTTTAAGCACTACGTTCACGCCCCAAAGTCAATCAAATTGAGGCAAAACTAAACAAAAGTGCGCAAATGGAGACAAAATCGCACATAAATATTGCACACCTTCATATTACGGTATAACACTTATAATTTGGTCTAAGGGAGTCCATGCCAGGTAGTCATTCTCTTCAAGATATTCCTCTGACATTTTCCGTAGCTCATTAGCTCTCTTCTGTTCTTCTTGGTTCATGCTCGGCTTGAACATCTCCCTCAACCCCTTTCCTGTATAGTGCACGGCATAGCCGTCTTCTACTCGAATAGTGCCGGCATTCATAGTCATGCCGTTGAGAAGAGTTACGGTTGTTGCCGTACCTCCCCATCCCATCTTTTGAGAAACTATCGGGTCAATTCTGCCAGTCACTTTTCTTCTCCCTGTCTTACTAACCTTAGGCTGCTGCATCGTATTCATAGTCTTAAAATCGGGTTTTACGCCAATTTTCGGCTTTTGCAATTCTGGTTCCCCGTATATGTGCCGAATAATTTCAACGTAACGCTGGTCGAAGTCTTCATCCCTGCTCATGTCGAGGTGTATGAACTGTTGCATAAAGGCAGGAATACTGTCTTGCATTGTACCTGAACGTAGCACGGGTATTATTTTGTCAGAGTTCGTTTGCTTCTGGTAAAGTTCTGCATTGAGTATTGAATATTCGTATCCAACGCCACCTGCTCTCTTGTCCGATTTCAGCTTGTAGTTGGGTGTAAATATGACAATAACCTTCTCAGCCTTCGCTATTGAGGTTTCTACAAAGTGCTGAAGGCTACTTCCTAATCGAAGTTCATAACGGTCGAGTAACACATCAATGCCATCGCCTCTCAGGCGGTCGGCAAACTCAAGAACCCATTTCTTGTGTTCAGAATCGTCATGAGAGTATGAGATAAAAACCACAGGGTGCTGGGCTCGCAGCGAAGTACTGCCTGATGAGGCAGCCTTAGCCGAGGGTGATTGTATAACTGGATGGAAAGAGTTCTTGTCAACCAACTCAAGGAATTGGAGCCCTGCATTCTCAATATACAGACTACCCATTCCCAGCGTTGAACTCACATATCGGTCAGATACAAGTTCATTCATTATCCTTTCAACTGTATCTCTGCTGAAACCCAGTGTCTTACCTAACTCAATCGGATTTATATTGACCGACATGGGACTGGCTGGATGATATTCATAGGCCACCTCATAGGCTTTTGCCAAAAATTGAATCTTCTCGTTTAAATGTTGTTCGCGCATTCAGTTAAAATAATGATACAAATATCGGAAGAAAATAGTAAGCTACAGTGTATTAGTAGCCTAAGGGTGTAATTATCGCTCAACCTTGGTGACAATCTTATTATTCACCAAGCTGGCCGGAACAATGATTTCCCTTTCCGCCATTGTGTTTATATAGGCCCATACATTAATCTTCTCAATATCTCCTTCAACAACATACCCTGTATCTCCATCCATCAATGCAAAACTTGTTGCAATACTTCTACTTAGAGTCCAACTAAATCCACATCGCTCAATATCGGTCGGGTTTGTCTTAACCCCTCTGAACACTTTTATCGTAGCATCCAGTTCTTGAAATTCGGTCTCATGCCTGAAAAAGATATAGGGTGCATTGGTTCCGTTAAACATCTGAAGGATTCTGTCATACGAGTAGAACCCAAAAAATGAGGTATTGGTAGCCGGCATACAGTACACCGAATAAAAAAGATTTGTAAACGATGGCCTGTCCAATAACTTAAGCCTATGCACAAAATAAAGGAAAGCCTCACGCGATTTACTGTCCTCCTCACGTGAAAAAAGATGCGAAGCTCTTATATAATCTCCTGAACGTATAAGGTGCTCGTACATTTGAAATGGGGTTCTTGTGTCACCTTGCGCCTTCATTCGCTCTGGAAGCAAAGAATCCAGTTCACCATAATTCAAGCACTTTTCGTAAATACGTAAGAATGTCTCGGTCACATTTTCCATAAATGGTTCTGGTTTGTAATCAGCCATAATAAATCTCTATATTTTCATAAAATATAATGATAAATATTTAAAAAGTCAAATTTGGAGGAACATGGGTGATAGTCATTGGGAATTCTTCCTACATTTGTAATGTTTTACGGTCTACGTCACAATTATTAAACCGTAAACAATGGAAACAAGCACAAACACCTTCGACTCCGCGTTTGAGAGCGGGAATTACGAAGGAATTATTGAGAATTTCAGGTCTCTTACGAGGGAGCAACAATGTAGAGCACTTCCTTTTATATTGTTTTAGATATATTCGCACCCTGTATTAACCAATAACTAATACCAAATGAACAAATCGGAACTCGTTGATGCTATCGCATCGGAAGCAAAAATCACCAAAGGTGAGGCAGAGAAAGCCCTCAATGCAATCACAAACCAGGCTACCAAAGCCCTGAAAAGCGGCAATAAGGTAGCCTTAGTGGGCTTTGGCACTTTTTCAGTTACAAAACGTGCTGCACGAACCGGCAGAAACCCACGAACAGGTCAAACTTTAAAGATTGCTGCCAAGAAAGTGGCAAAATTTAAAGCCGGAGCAGATTTGGCAAAGGCAGTGAACAGATAGGCCACATGGTTTGTCATGAAAACGAGAGACCCTGCAAATGCGGGGTTTTTCTTTTAATATGTTAAGCAGTAAACTTAGTTTATTCTATTATTACTGTAAAGATTTCTTTTTACATTTCCAATGAGAAACCTATTGCAACCTGAATTATTCCTATTGCCATAGTTTTAGGCACATTGTAGGTATAAGAACTAATGAGATTATTGGGATAAGAAATTGCATAAGTAGTTACACTATAATTGGAAAAGCTAATGTTTGAACCGGCGTAACTTACGTTTAGATGTAATCCCAGGCCAATGTTTCCGCTTGCCTCAATTGAATATTTAACGCCCGCTCCAAAATTATACCCAAATCCGTTTCCCTCAGGATATGTATAATTTATTTCTTGGCCTGCACTAAGAAAAGACAACCCGGGATAATAACCAGTAGTAAATCCCGCCAACGCCTTTAATTCAATGCTACAAGATTGGGATACATGAAAACTTGATTGCAGGCCTCCAAGAAATTGTGTGACAAAAAATTCATCTCCTGAAATAAGAGTATTAGCTGAATTGGAAGGGAATGATACAGTATATTCTGAGTTCAAAGTATTAATATCAATGTTGTTTTTATCTCCGTTTACGGATAGTATAACGTTAAAATGAGGAATAAGCCTGTAAATGGCATAAATATCATAATGGTACCCTTTCAGGGCAAAACCGTTTATTTTGTTTGTGTCCTGCCCTGTAAATCTGCTAAGTGGTAAATTTGATATACCAGCATTGCCGAAATCGCGTTTTGGATAACTGCTTCCGAAATCAAAGCCAATAAAAAATTTCTTGTTATCATCGTCGTACTGCTGCGCACAACAAATATTTGCAAGAAGTAAAACCGATAATAAAATGAACCCTTTCAGCATTGTTTGTTTTAATCTAACCATGTAACCTGATAATTATTCCCAATTGTGCATAATAAGGCGTGCCGAATCCATATCCTAACTCTAATTGCATTCCTATAGAGTTTATAAAAAAGTATTTCACTCCTCCCAGAAGCAGGAGATTTATTTGCAAGGTGTTTTCATAATTAATTACTGGATCATATTGGTTATTGGTAACCGATCCCCAGTTATCAACTTCTTTCCATATTGATAATTCCGCTATTCCACCTATATAGAAATATAAATTATTGATTTTAATGCTCTTTAAATAAAAAAGCTTACGAATTCCGAAATTAAAGCAATTGAATTGCATTGAATATGGGTAATAAGCCTGTTGAGCACTCAATGATTTGCATTGCATAGTTTGGTAGCTTATTGCAAGCCCGGCATTCACATTATTATCCGCCAGATGGTCTAAAGAACATCCGAATTCGGAAGAAGCGTAATAGGAATATGGATATAATGGATATGGATAAAAATACGGCTGTTTTATACTTAAAGAAGTAAATGGCATGAGTTGGTAATTTATTGCCAGACCCATGCCTATATCATCTGTCACCAAATAATCTAAAGAGGCAACTAATTCAGGCGAAGTGGTAAGGTTATGCTCATTATTATAAAATATAACATAATTCATTGGGCTTTCTAATATTGGCAACTCACTATAACCAATACCGGGAGTAATTAATACTTCATGCTTCTTATCCGAGTCATTCGAAGATAAAAATGCCGTATCAGAATAAGAAATACCGGGATTACTTTTCCCATCATTGAATGCCAACATAAAAATTACAAGTATGTAGCCCCGTAACCTTTTCATCTATTTAATTATGGTTAATAGGCAAGCTCATACTATTTCATGAATAAAATTTAGGGATAAGGCTATTAACTCATAGCCCTATAATAAAAAAATCAAATGTAATATGCCATTATTAAAATAAGATTAAAACCACATTAGAGACGTTTAATATATCAGTAAGATTAACCATCACTATATTATTTTTGTTAATCGGCATCGGTAAGGATACGGCGCTTTTCACCCCTGTAATAAAAGACATAATATAAGATAGGCAATACAACTATCACCAATAATTCAGAAGTAATAAACCCGCCTATCATTACAGTAGCAAGTGGCCTTTGAGCTTCCGAACCTATTCCAGTGCTTATTGCCATAGGCAAAAGCCCTACCAAGTCAATTATTGCTGTCATTAACACCGGGCGCCTTCTTGCACGTACACCCTGCAATATTGATTCTGTCAGGGATAACCTACGTTCCTTTCTGTTTCTGTTAAACTCCACAATCAGCATTACCCCGTTTTGTGTACTAACACCTAGCATGGTTATGAATCCTATGCCTGCTGAAACGCTAAAGTAAATATGAGTTATTAAAAGGGCAAAAACGCCACCCATAAGGGCAAACGGAACAGTCAGCATTACTATTGCGGGGTCTTTCATATTTCCAAAAGTGGCGAACAGTATCAGGAATATCAGCAGAAGACATATAGGCACAACTACCTTAAGCCGGTCTTGCGCCCTTACCTGGTCTTCATATTCTCCAAGCCAACCCATTTTATATCCTCTTGGAATATGAATCGCTTTTAATTTCTCCCTTGCTTCTGCAATAGTGCTTCCCAAATCCCTGTCGCGATTAGAAAATTTAACAGCAAGTACCCGTGAATTACCATACCTGAATATGAAAGAAGCGCCAGTGGTTTTTGTAATGTCAGCTATTTCTTTTAATGGTATTTGGCCTCCGTTAAGAGTTGGAATCATTAACTCGCCAATCTGCTCACATGTTTTGACATATTGCGGTTGGTAACGGACTCTGAGGTCAAATTGTTTTTCACCTTCGTAAACGGTGTTTGCCGCATTACCACCTATTGCCATCCCGATTATGGAAGTTGCCGCC
>JBKQUY010000053.1:0-69644 GCA_052325425.1 Bacteroidia bacterium
CGGAGGAATAGTTAAATGGGGTACTTAAGGTAATGGTTACCCACCCTGTGGAAGTAAATGAAAAACTTCCTGAATAAACCAGGGTGGCTCCTGAAATAACACTTGACCATTCGCCATCGGATGAAAATGTTGATGCAGCAGAGGAAGCCATGTATATTTTAATGGGAACACTTGATTGAGAACCGGATTCCTGGTAGTAGGCCATCTTGGTTACCGTACCAAACGTGAGAGACGAACTTGGGAAGATGTCGGCTTCCGCCGTATACTTGGCATTGCAGATGTCAATAGGTCCGTAAGCCCCGTCATCACAGGTAGTACAGCCGGAATTAGGAATGGAATAAGTCGTTTGTGCAAAACTGCTTTTACTGAATAGTAAAGGAAGTAGAAGAACTGCACTAAGGCTGAAAAGTTTCAAGGAGATTTTTTTCATGTTGTTTTATTTAATGGATGCTGTTTTAAAGTCGGAAGATTTTATTTGTCTGGTGAATATTATTATGGCTTTAATATTTTGTGAGATGAATTTGGCGATGGTAAAATAAAAAAGGGTTATTAACTTGCAAAGAATATCTTGTTAAATATTCAGCAATATGATTATTATCAATCATAGTTCTTGATGTTTTACCGAAAAGTGAGAAGTTTTTCTTCATTGCTGGTCTTAAATTAATTATGTTTTTATAAATAAAAGAGGCGTGAAACATGTAACTGATATGCATATTAGGTATTTAATACCGCTCTAAGCATATAAGCTACGCCCACGCCTGTAGTTCGTGGGCGTCTCGCTTACATCTTACTCAGTTTTCACTGGCAAGAATAGCTGACGCCAAATTTTTATAGCAATTTTTCTGTTTCTTGTTTTAGGTTATTGTTTTCAGTTACGGTAAAAAATAAAAAAAGTTACAATTATTTTTTACCTCATTGCTTCATAAACTTTTGGCGTTCAATATTTCCACTAAGATCGTTTATTGTAATAATATATATGCCGCTTGAGAGGCTTGATATATCTATATGGTCAGTAAAAATGCTATTAAACAGCACCCGCCCCATTAAATCTGTTATTGAAATTTGATTGAATTTTTGTCCGTTCGTATTTATATTTAAGAAAGTTGTTGTCGGGTTGGGATAAATTGAAATATTTCCATTCGTTGGTTCAATTTCAGGAGTAGATGTAACATTTGAACATGTGTATGCAATCATGGCACTGTCCATTGTCATGCCTGCTGTCGTAGTTATGCTGAAACGAACGTAAGAGCCAGTTTGACCTACAATGTTATATGAAGTTGTATTTATCCAAGTATCATAAGGTCCGGTATACGGATTAAAAGTGTTTGTAGTGGTGTTCAGTAAACTCACATTGTTGGTAGCCCCATATGACCATGCAGAATAACTAAGTGAGGAGCCAGTGTATCCTGGTCGGGCAAATCCACCAAAAATAGAATCTAGTTTTGCTCCATCCGGCAATGTTAAATCAACCCATGACCAAGTTGAGCCTGATGAGACCGAATCCAAGGCATATTTTTCAGCGATACCTGAACAACTGCTGGCACAAGAATATGCAACCATCACACTATCCATTACCATCCCGTCTGCTGTTGTAATACTGAGTTGAATATAGGAATTACTCTTACCAATGACGTTGTGAGCCCCCATTGCAATCCATTGATTATATGGTCCAGTATATGGGTAATAATAATTTGATGCAGGGTTGAGAAGATTGGTGTCATTCGTAGTGCCAATTGAGTAGCATGCGAAGGATAGTGCAGTGCCTGTATAACCCGGTCTTTGAAATCCACCATAGATGGAGTCAAGGTGAGCCCCGGCTGGTAATTGAAGGTAGACAACCGACCAGTTTGGAGAGGTCTTAACGGTATCGAGTTTATATTTTACTTCAAATCCCTTGCAACTTTGTGTATATGCAGATACTGAAATAAGTAATAAAAGGCATGTAAATAATGGTTTTGTAAATGTTTTCATGGTACTATGAGTTTAGGTGAGCAAATATAAATAAAAAAACAATATACGGCTAATTAGCCGTATATAATTTTCGCATTGTTGGAATTTTACTATGTGAAAAAGACAAGAAAGCGTAGACCGCCAAATAAGAGATTTCGTAAAGCATTAGGTAAAAGAATCCAGATGCTTAGGAATGATGCGGAGATTTCCCAGGCACAACTTGGCTATGAAACCGGGGTTCACCGTGATCAGATTGGTCGCATAGAACGAGGTGTGCAAAGCCCCACTGCCGATATATTAGAAGCCATCGCTTCAGTTTTTGAAATAAAATTGAAAGAATTACTGAATTTTGAGTATTAGTAACCGGGCTAATTACCCTATCTTGTCATTCACCTTCGCAAAAATCTTGTCCACGCCTTGCTTGGTTCTATCATCAAGTTGATTCTTTTCATTCAAGGTGTCTGAACCTGCTTCTTCGCTCCGTACAATATCCGCCATGGTGTTATCTGATTCACTACGCAATACATTTGCTGCCACTTCATTAAGTGTTTGGCGTATAAATCCTCGTATTTCATTTTCTGCTTCCATATTTTTCTTTACTCATAAATATGTGCAAAAAATAAAAATTTGGCTATTTATAGAAAAACAAATTAAATCGCCAGTATGTATAATATTGATAATACCAAGGAAACGGGCTCTACTTTGGATAATAAAATAACCTTAGATGACGAAGCTGCGTTAAAGTTTAAGGAAGCAATTATCCAGGCTTATGTAAAGTATGTTAATGAAACAGATGTGTTAATAAATAACGATGAGAATTTAAGAAACTGTCCTGCCTTTATTAGTAAAAGATGCGAATTAACTCGTGAGATAAAGGTGATATATGGCAGTCACGGACTATTATAAATCCTTAGTGTATATAGTTAAGCCGTTAAACATTGTAGGGTCTGATATATCAGGCATGTCATCTATGAACCCGTGTTCCTCAATAAGTTTCTTTTTCAGGCCAAATAAGACCGGGGAATCTACTTTAAAGGCGACCAGGTTATTCTGACCACCTGCGTCATTTCCAATCTGAATTGCTTGACAGTACCATTGCAGGTTAGCAAAGCCAGGATGTTTCTCCTTTTCTCCTATAATCTTACCTAAATTTCCGTTAACTTGAGTGGGTAGCGAACTTAAATTGACAATATTCTGGTAAGATTGCAAATTCAATGCTGTTGTACAGTTCATCCCTAATGCTATGGGTTCCCCAATTAATTTTCTTAAATCTCTAAATACTGTAAAATTCACCTTTGCAACCGTACCGCCACGCCTAATTTGGGCTGTAACCCCGAAGGTATTAATTCTCGTGCCTAAAACATAAGCAGGTCCAGTTATACTATTGGGATGTATTAGATGGTCATTTGCAAATTTTTGGTCCATATATGAATGACTATCATTGAGCAATTGTACATATGGCACAGATGCAAAATTTAATGCAGCCGTTGTTACTGGACGGATATCTGTGGTTGGAGGTGTTGGTGGAATGAACGAACCATTAAAATTCATCTCGAATTATTTTATGTGAAGGTAGTAATTATCTAAATAATGCCAATAGAACACTACAATCCTGTGAAAAGTTTTTCAAGTTCAATACCGAGCCCGCCGCTAATTTCCTTGAGCGTATATATTTCGGGGTTTACCTGCCCGGTTTCAATACGTTGTATAATTTGAACACAAAAGGTTATTGAACGCCTACAACAAACTCCGCAAAAACAATGAGTTTATAAAGGAGTTTAATTCAAGGAGAGTTAGCGAAGAAACGCTTAAAAACCTCTTGCTGGCAAACGAATACCTAGTAAGACCTTATAAAGCAAATGACACTTCGTTTAACCGCAACATATATTTCGGAGAGATCATTAAACTGCCGGCGGTGCTTGATATTAATTATGCTGAAGGTGATGAATGGAAAGCCCTTTTAAAAAAGGGAATTGAGTATAACATTGGAGATAAAGTACTATACAGCTTCAAAAGCAACATTTTACTTGACAATGAATTACTGCACGTTGTTGGCTGCTTCACTGGTAAAATATTAACCGAAAAAAATAGAGAATGAATAGATTTTATTATAACCTGGATTATACAGAATCGCCAGCAACGCTTTTTGAGAAACTGGAAGTGAGAGGCTCAAAGACAAAATTGCTGACTTTTTGCATGCACGTTGTTGGCGTGTACAGACTGTTTGATAATGATACGGTTCAGGAGTTTTTGTACAGACTCGCACTGGTCTTTAGGCATTATAACCTCGTGCCAAAATTCTTCATCAATGACAACCTTATCACTTTTGATGATAGAGGTGTTAGAATTGACTTGTGTCTTGATGATATTATAGAACACCTCGGTTATGAAATCTGGGATGGACCCACTGACTTGGTTGAGCGAAATGACTGGATTGGCAAAATAGATACCTTTTGGGTGAATGCTTGTAAGATTGCAGTATTTTCCGGTATCCCAATTCTTGACAGGCGGATTATTGGAAAGAATAGATACATTATTGGCTCAAATAAGCCAGCGCCAATAGACGAAGAATGCGAAAAAAACGCCGCTTTATTTGCACAGGAAGCACTGCGAACCATGGGCAATCAGGTATTTATTGACTTAAATCTCAGGACTGCCGAGAGGAAGGCATACCTTGAAAAATATCGGGAACACCTTGCAACCCAACCCAGACACATCTATGATTATGAAAAAATACCAATGCGGGTTAAGAAGAAAATATTCCGGAAGCTGTACGGTTCCATTTACCGGCATAGGACATTTTTTCGGGAGGAGGTTAATGAGACCAAAAGCACATTTGCTGCACTAGTGCATTTAGCCTGGTTGTGGGGAAACGGGTATATAACAACCTACAAGATTTGTCGCGGTGATGACAAGTATGCCTTTAATGCTGAAGTAGATGAAAGAGTTGATTTTGATTATGATATATATGACGGATTAAATAAACTTGGTCTTGGTGTGAATTTATACGATACGTTTTACGATTACGAACTGGATAAAATTACACACTTGCTTAAAGAAAGAAAATAAAAACACTTTTTCTAACTATTTATGAAAAATGACCTGAGTGTATGTCACAGGAACAAGAGAAATTACGAGAGGCGATTAGGAAGTTGCTGGAGCAGCAAACTCCATTTGTCGAACAGCAAGGCGAGCAGATTATCCGTGAATGGGATGATTTTGATGTATTCGGCGCAGCAATACTTAAAGCAGTTGGCTACAAAGGCGATTATGACCAAGTACTGTATCAGATTAAGAGAGATTTTGAGACAGAAGAAGGCT
Organism: Bacteroidia bacterium; assembly: GCA_052325425.1. Classification (GTDB taxonomy): domain Bacteria; phylum Bacteroidota; class Bacteroidia; order JABEUT01; family JABEUT01; genus JABEUT01. Next base: position 5,272 of record JBKQUY010000053.1, read on the forward strand.
GGAAATTTGATTATTAGAATGTTTGATAAAATAAAATGACTCTTATATTTGGTGAATATCAACTATAAGAATCATGGCGAATAAAAAAGTACACTTCCCGGTTAAATTAGATTATGATGATTATACTTATTACAGAGTTCCTTTAGGTGAGCATAGTGAATTTAATGATATATGTAATGCAATAAAAGATAAAGTCCGGGAACAGAAGCCGATGCCAGAGCAGGTAATAAACCGATTCTTTTCTTTATTACAGAATGTATCAAAAGAAGAGTATAGATATTATTCACCTTTTATTGAAAGAGCAATTAATAAAGTTTGCGCCCATTTTGAAAAGTATCCAAAGTTTTATTTCGAAAGAGAATACTACTACTGGGATAATAAGAAACAAATGACTGTAGATAAACCAAAGAAAGAAACGAAATCAGTTATCCAATCATGGTCTTCCGGGTTCAGGGACATGATGGAATTCGTCATTCCCATGTTGATCAGCCTTGATAAAGAAGAATCAATGGATGAGCGCACCTGTATGTACAATGCATTCTTACTCTTGGCTTTTTTTAGAAACAGCAATTTGGATCTTTACAAAAAACATAAGGAACAATTAAAGCCCGGTAGATTGAGCGTAATATCTGGGTATATTACAGTTCATGTGTTTGAATTTGATCTGTTGAGCCCAACAATAGCAAAAGAGTTTATTACAAATGATCATTACAATCAGATTGCAAAATATCAAGCAGGCGAGGTGAAGAAGAAATATCACCAGTGCTTTGGCGAGGACCCGGAAGAGTTTCCACCACTCTCATTTATTTTTCGGCGTAACCCCCTATGATATTTCCGAATTAGGCGTTTTTATTGAGTGTACCTTTGTGAAATATTTCAAACATGATGATACTATGATTGCAATACTGGAACATATAATAGCCTTCTTCACAACTGATGAAGAAATAGTCGTCGAGAATAATAATGCGGCCAGCACTTATTTACCAGATAAATATTTAATGCCGTTATTTTTATATGCGCTGACAGTTCAGTATTTATTTGCCGTTAAAAAACCGTATTACTTAACGGTTACTGTATTCATGATGAATTATAGAAGGTTTAACCTTGTCGGTAGAAGATTATGAAATGCCTGATTACTGAGTAATACATTCCCAGCCCATTTTAGCCCAGCATATTTAGATTTTCTTTGATTTCAACCGAGTTTGGTTGCTTCAAAAACTGCCTAAGCCTGGCTACCTATGTCCAAATTTAACACAAAAAATAAAAGCAATGGAAACTTTAGATGATATAAAAAACTCAGTAGAAAAATTAATTTCTGCTGAAGAGAGCAAATTAAATGTTCTAAAACAGATATGGTTACTCTTACACTCAGATGAATTAAATGCCCAAGGTGCATTGTCATTGGTTAATTCTTTAACAAAACCGTGAGTTTGGAAGCCAGGAAGATGTCGATGAGGTGTACAAAACTGATGAAACTATCCTCTTCGCAATATTCAAAGCGAGGGCCGCAAAAACTGACGGTGGGTGCCCATGTTGTGGAAGATCGTTTGAATTATTTAAAAAGGTACCCAAGAAACAGGCATACCGCTGTAAATGTGGTCATAAAATATATCCATTAAAAGGGACACATTTGGAACAAGGTCGAGCTGGCTTGCAATATACCTTGCACCTCATCTATGAGTTGTTCTGTTCAAAAAATGGTTCACCGGCGACAATGATGCAAAGACGAACCGGCAGGGTCTATGATACATGCTGGTCAAATCTGCACAAGATTAGTGACTGGATGGGTTATTATAATAATTGGCGGAAATTTACTCCAAGGTCTACTGTACAAATGGATGTTGTTTATCCAATATGTAAAACTGGTAGAGGAAGTCGTGCAAAAAACAAAAGGGGGCTTGGTAGTGAACGAACCGTTCCTGTCCTATTTATTACCGAGGTTGATGTTCCTGAGAAAGGCTTTCAGGGCATCACTAAATGTTTCAAATTCGAAAAAAACAACTTCAGGGAATTAGAAAGGATAGTAAAAGAGAATATTGACGATGAACATAAAATCCTAATCTTCACTGACAAAGGTAAAGAGTTTAATTTTCTTACTCATAGTGGATATATGGTCCATACAGTCGATCATAGCAGCACAGAATCTGAAGGAAAGTATGTGAGTCATTATGTCGACGAGAATGGTGTTCAGCAAAAGTGCACGACAAATACAGTTGAGGGCAATAATCGTACCGTTAAGACTACTATTCATAGGATATACAGAACCATAAGCCAGGATTATGTTGAACTCTATTGTAACAGGCTGGCTTTTAACCAAACGAATAAGTCAAAAAGTTTTTTCGAAACTTTTAATGAATTACTTAAATGTCTGCCAGGATTTAATGATTCAGTGAAAAAAACTTTCAAACTCAAACGAAGAATACGCCCGGACAAGCGTTCAATTAACCATGCAGCATAAGCGTGTATTATATGATTATTAATCAAGATAATTTTTCTCACTTTATTCGCTGCGCAAAGGCTGGTTTTCTTTTTGAGAAGAAACCGGGCTTAGTTGAATCGGAAACTAAATTAAAGCATAGCAAAGATGATGAGATTAAGCAGCATGTATGCAACATTATTGAGAATTACCTTGGTGCAGATAAGAGCCTTATTAAAGATCAGGTTTTCGGCGATATTAATGGCACCTCTGCTAAAGCAGATTTACTTCGAGAAACTGACAAAGGGCTACAGTTGTTTGGCATTTATTATTCAAATGAAATCCCCGACTGGATTGAAATCATGAAATTGGCATTTACGTATTATGTAATGCTTGAGTCAGGTGCAGAGGTAGAATCCATTATATCAATTGTGGTTAACAAAAACTGTAGAATACCAGGAACCTTCACAATTGAGGATTTAAAATTGAAAAATTGCACGGAAGAGATCAAAAGGCGACTAATTCAAGTTGAGCAAAAAGTTGAGAGTTTTAGAAAATATTTAAGAAAAAACGCCACGCCAACAAATAAAATTGACATGTACTGCATTAAGCCGGGACTATGCCCTTTCCTGAATTATTGCGAAGGAAAGGAGTTTCCTGAGACGAGCATCATGAAATTGCAAGGTTTTAAGTTTTACAGAAAACTTCAACTTAAATGGTCCGGATATGTTGACTTACGCCAACCGCTGCCCAAAAATCAGATTATGGACAATAAAACCCTTAACCAAATAAGTATTTTAGGTCTTGGAAAAAAACACGTCGATGAAAATAGCATAAAGGAGTGGATAAATGCTGTTTCGGCTAAACAATTTATATGGTTCTGGGATTTTGAACTATACACATCTATCCGCCCAATTGGGAACAATAATGAAACTTTTGTAAAGTATCCGTATCTCTATACATTGTATTGGCTGGATTTAAAGAATAACATAAAGGGGAAGAGTGTCGAACTCATCCTCCCAAATTTTAATACCGAGGCTGTAAACGTACTTTGCAATAAACTGCTCTCAGATTTTAGTGTCAACAGTTCATGCCATATCGTGGTTTCAAACTTGAGAACCGCTAAAGAATGCCTGAATAATTTGTGCTTGGCTTTTCCGGAACATAGAAATAAACTGGAACAAATAACGGCCAGGTTAAAAGATATTAGGTCACTTTTTGCAGATTATTACTATTATGACCCCAGGTTTAATGGGTCATTGTACCTCAAAGACATTATTCCAATAATATGCCCGGATATAAGTTATGAAAACCTTAAATTTAAGTCAGGTATTCAGGCTCAGTTGGGGTATAGAACTATGGTTAATGAAGGTAAAACTGATTTAGCGGCAGATTTAAAAGAGTATTCAGTATTAGACGCAAAGTCACTTATGCGAGCATTTGAGTTCCTGAAAGCAGTCTGTAAATAATAGGTTTACCTCTCTCGACCTTAGTAGATACTAATTAAATTCAGAAATTAGGTGGTTTAATACAATGGTTTGAACGTCTCTATTATGCTCTTCATAAATTGTATTATTTCTAACATTATATATATCTTCTATTTCCTGAATGTCTAATCCGGTCCAAATCCAGCGTACCCTTACACCGCTTCCCAATTCTGAATTTTCAATGACGTTATTATCCGTAACAATCCCAACAGCTTTAATTCTTAGACCTTGATTAATAGGATTGGACTTTATATATATAATGTCCCCAAGTTTTATATACCTTAAAATTTCATGTAATGTTGGAGCCTCATCCTCTCCCCACCCAATGCAGGCTAATCCTTCGGAAATAAATCTTTCTGAAACATCTCCCTGCCCCCCACTAAAGTATGCACCTATGCCAAATATAGCCATTTTGGTTAAGCATTTGTGTCGGCAAATGTATATAATGTAAACAATATCTATATACATTTGGTGCGAAAACTGCCACATGGAAATTACTTTTATTAACGTTCCCTTTTTTACATCTGCGATACTTCGCAAATAGAGCCCTAATCCAGATAAGTTTCTGACCCTAATCCAGTTATAATTATTTGCTAAAAAAAGGCTTTAGCAGGCAATTCTATGCCCTAATCCAGGGTTCAGGCAGCCTTTGACCCCAATCCATGGGAAGAGCCTAATATTATTGAAAAAATACGAAGTTCCAAAGCTCCGTCAATTTTTGCACAATATAAACCTATGCTTTCTGAATTATCAGACATTAATGATTATTCTAAAGAATATCATCATAGTAATCCTTATTATTTTGAAACCCCAATTAATGATGAAGATTAAGAAATTATGTATGTCGTACAATTGAATTATTACATAAAATGTGAGTAAATAGACTGTTTAGACTAATAAAGTTAATACTTTAGAAATAAATTATTTAAATGATAAATCATACTATTTCATCAGTTGATGAATTCCACAAATTAATCAGAAATCATTGGGATTCTCTTTACATTTATAGAGGTGAAGATTCTGATTATTATGAGTTAAGACCGAAATTTGGCAGAGATGTAGTAGGAATTAAGAAAATAGAAAATTATAAGTTCCCTGGCGATTTCAAGGAAGTTGAAAAATCATATTTTAATGATTTTAAAAGAACAGCTATACCATTTTTAGAAATTAGGCCTGATAACGATTGGGATTGGTTGGCAATTGCACAACATCATGGTCTACACACAAGACTTTTAGATTGGACTAAAAGTCCTTTAGTTGCTGCCTATTTTGCTTTAAGAAATGGGGCAGGTATAAAGGATGCTGTAATTTATATAATTAAGGAGGATTTACCTACAATTGATATTTCAGAAGATCCTTTTTCAATAAAGTCAAATGGGTTTTTTAAACCGAGATATCTATCAAGTAGAATAAGTGCACAGAATGGTGTATTTACAATTCATAATAATCCAGAGGAAATATTTGATACTCTATCTTTGGAAAGAGTGCTAATTAAAAAGGAGTGTCAAATTGAATTGAAAATTACTTTAGCAGTTTATAATATTCATGAGTTTTCTGTATTCCCAGATTTAAATGGATTGGCAAAACGATTAACAGGTGAATATATTGGTGGTACATTTAGTGAATAATATTTAACAATTTTCTTTATTAGGTGCGATTTGTACTTTCTCCCATAAATAAATTATAAGTCATAGTTCACAGTTATTTCCCTTCATTTACAATTCATCAAAATATTTTACCTTTACCACATTAACAATCAATGCAAAATGAAAAAAACACTACTGTTTTTCGCAGCGCTTTCATTCTCCGCAGCCCAGGCTCAGCAACCGGAGCCATACCAGATGACTCCCAAGGAAGCTGAAAAGCATGCCAGGGAAGTTGAAAAATCGAGGGAGAATAACACCATAATATGTGAGTACGATACCATATTTATTGCAGGGGTTCCCAACAGCCTTATATATAAAGTGGATAAGGGCGCCCTTCAGCATGATGATTACAGCATACGTTCCTTATCTGGCCAGGAACTTATTTATGTAAGGTATTGCACCGCGATAGATTACTCTGCTGCACATGCTCCCAACCAGCCCCCGCCTACTATAGGCTATTACAGCTACGTTTTTTATGATACCAAAAATACCGGTGAAACATATTCCGACATCAGGCCTTTTAAAACAGTGGGAAGATACCACCTGGTTGCCAATGGCACTGCCATAGACCCAAACGGTGAGTCGAACTTTATTGCAGAAAACCCTCAGAAGTGGTCTCTTATGCAGCCTCCGCCACCGCCTCCTCCACCTGCGCCAGCCGTTATAGTTAATAATCCGCCCCCTCCACCGCCACCTGCACAAGGGGTAGTTTATAATAATCCTCCGGCGCCACAACCTGCTCCTCAACCTGTGCCTCCGCCTCAACCTGTATATAACCCTCCTCCGCCTCAACCCACCTATAATAATGTATCTCCTGCTCAGCAGTCTCCGCCTGCTTATAATACGGTCTCTCCTGCTTCACAGCCCCAGGCTATAAATAATAACTATAATCCTCCGCCATCGCAAGGGATTAATAACAGCGTTCCTGATTATGCTCTTGTGGCCCGGAATTTCAATGGAGATATTCGCGTTGACCAGGGCAACATATACCAGGCAGACCAGCAAATAGGTACTATTCAATACAACGAAGTAAATGTGAATGGCATGTTAACCAAGAGCATGGTGGTAATTTTACCCAACGGGACAAAGGTTGCTCAGGGATATACCATGCCCAATGGCGACCCTCATGCCTGGAATGTAGTTACCTTAAAAGACCATGCGCAGAACGTTGTCAATACCCATGAAGGGCATGATAAGGAAGATGTGCTTTGGTTTTTGGTGAAAGGGATGTACTTATAAATACCGGCCTCTATTAGAGGCTAAAAATAAAAGCAGGACTGGGCTTATGGCTCGTCCTGCTCTTTTATTATATAAAGATGAGCAAATTGTTTAAAATCAATTACAATTCATCTTATTTTTCTTAAATTAGCAAAGCAAAATGGAAAAAATACGCACCAAAACAAGTGAAATGTTCATTGATGAGCATGGCATCTTTCACAAAACAGTGATTGAGAATTGCCATGTAGATATTGAAACCATTAAAGAATCGGATAAGGCAACCAATGAACTCACCAAAGGTAAAAAGGTGCTTATGCTGTATGATGCCCGTAAACATTTTACCATTACGGAAGATGCTATGGAATATGCCCGGAAAGATGTGTTTAATAAGCAGCGTATTGCTACGGCAATAGTATCGGAAAAGATGGGCATAAAAATAATGGTGGACTATATAATGAATGTATTAAAATCACCTATTCCTATAAAAATATTTACCAATACTGAAGAGGCTTTGGCATGGTTGCTCACCTTTAAAAAGAAACCTGCTAGAATAGTGAAAGCTGGTGCGAGGAAAGGAGAAAATAATTGAAATTATCACTAAATCGATTTATTTTCAGTACTTTTGGAGCAGATGGTTTATAGGTTGCTCTTAAATCAAATTAATTTTAATAAGTAAACTGTGAGCGTGTAACAACCGGAGTGGGTTGCAAATCGGCCAACAGGGTTATGAAAGTAAATGGAACAGGTAGCATCAATTAAAATAAAAGACCCGGTATTCATACCCAACCGGAAGCGCAACTTTTTCCAAAAGTGGATACTTAAGTATATGAGGGATGAAAGGGATTTGCCTTTTATTACCCTCTGTTTAAAAATCACTTTTATTGTAATACCTATAGGGGTTTACCTTTACATACCGGGATGCTTCAACTGGTGGATTTCTATAGTTTTTTTGCTGGCCAATACTACAATAGGCCTTGGCCCATATATACTTATGCTGCACAATACCAGCCACCGCCAGTTATTTAAAAAGGAATATGAATGGCTTAACTACTATATTCCCTATGTACTGGGGCCATTTTACGGAGAATCACCCGAAACTTATTTTCACCATCATGTTATTATGCACCATGTTGAAAATAATATACCTCCCGATGTAAGCTCAACCATGCAATACAGGCGCGACAGCATATTGGGTTTTTTGATATATTACTTTGAATTCCTGTTTTTCGGAATAGTGAGCCTGTCTGTCTATTTTAAACGAAAGAACAGGAGCGAATTCATTAAGAAAATATTGGCAGGGGAAATAAGTTTCATAGTTTTTTGCATACTGATGTCCTTTATTAACTGGCGGGCCACACTGGTAGTATTTATAATTCCTTTTGTTCTTACCCGGTTCCTGATGATGGCTGGTAACTGGGCTCAGCATGCTTTCATAGACCAAAATGACCCCGGTAACTCATTCCTCAACAGTATTACCTGCATTAACAGTTCATATAACAAGAGATGCTTTAATGACGGCTACCATATAGGGCACCATTTGCGCCCTGCAATGCACTGGACAGACATGCCCGGTGATTTTATTAAAAATATGGGACAATATGCTGAACAAAACTCGGTGGTTTTCCAGGGTATAGATTATTTTTATATCTGGGTATTATTGATGACAAAAAGTTACGGAACACTTGCCGGCAAGTTTGTTGATTTGAATAACAGGTTCGCTGACCGTGATGAAATTATTGCCTTTTTAAAAAGCAGAACGCAAAAATTCCCAAAGACAGTACTCGAAACAATTTAGGTATACTTCGTTTCAGGTTTTTAGCTGTTTCCCATACTGATAACTGACCACTGGTAACTATTCACTGATTAATCTCACCATTTGTATTGCCATAGGTCATTCCTATACCGTTGCAGGTATGATACTTTTGGCCTTGAGAATCAAAAAAATAACATATAAAACATATATATTATGGCAACGAATCATGAAAAAGTAAAACATACCCTGCCGCATGAAGTAATGACTTTTGTTAAGACTCATTATCCCGGCAGTGTGATTTTTGATATAAAGGAAGCCAGGGACAAAAACGACAATGTTAAATATTACACAGTTGACCTTGTTGATACAGATTGTACTTACCATCTTCGCGTTGACAAAAAAGGCCGTTTGCTGAAGGAAGAAACTGAAGTTGGACTGAGGGAAACCAAAGAAGATGAAATAAGAACAGATGAGAATGTGAAAGAGCCTTCTCCTGTTGATGAAGAATTGGATGAGTTTTAACAGGCCTGATTTATCTCATGTTTCTCAGTTTAGCGTTGGGCTAATTTTGCATATATAATTGCAAAAATGAAATACTTGATTGTTGCAACTATAATAGCAATAGCTTATATACTTTTTTCATTTAAGGGTAATATGGTAAAGGCTTCGGCTGAGCCCCCTGTTACCGGGTATTATTACTTCGAGCTGATTCCAAAGAAAGCAGATATGCCATATTATTTTTCACAATCTGTTTACATTTCATTCACTGACATACCTGACTTATTGGGGCATGAGGTCAACTATTTTCATGAACTGAATATTGAAGCTTATTTGGATGGGCGTGATACCCTTAACTATACCCAATATGTATCGTTGGGAAGCGATACAAAAGAGCATTGCGATGCAATAAGGGTAAGCGCAGAAATGACCTTAAATGCCGATAACAAAAATGTTATCAATAAGATAATTAATTAGCCATTGGTTTTTGATTAACTGAAGGATTATAAAGGTAATTACAGTCAATGTGCTGATAATCAATAAGGTGTAATCATTTTGTTGAAATTTCAGGTTGATTTACATCTTTTTTGCATCCCGTTTTGGTCGCTAAAAGTTGATATATATCATAATTGGCGCTGACTTGCATCATATTAAATTAATTGTTAATTGTGTTTATTTGTACTAGCAAAAACAAGGTATTGTTGCAATGAATAAAGGTTAAGTATATAATACCGGAACTTATAGTTAAACCTCATGTAAATTGATGATACATGAAAACAACTATCCTCTTCAGCCTTATAATTATCACTTCGCTTACACCTTTTGCTTTAACAGGTCAATCATCCTCACAAAACAATGAGGAAAAACTGGAAATGTTTTACGAAAAGTTAGAGTCGCAGAACATTTTGCAGTTTGTACAAACAACTACAGGAGCCTTAGCCGGAGATGTGAACGCATTTAGCATTTACTACCAGGACACAACTGTTAATGACATAAACAAGTTTACAACTGCTGTTTCTGAAGATATAATATCTACAAATGCAGGTGTTATTGAATATTCCGATATGTTAAAGCGGAAATACCTCAGCCTGTTCAATACTTTTATGCAGATAAAAAAAGAATACCCCGCTACCATAGAAGAATTTACCACACGCTCTCATGGCCTCAGCCTTCCGGCCTGCAATACCACACCCTGCGATAATATCGGTTTTGAAAACGGCACCTTATCAGGCTGGACAGGGTGCTATGCGCAGAATACATCTACTAATACTACTTTTTCGACATCCGCTCCAGTATGCACCGGACCGTATGGAGCAGTGACCCAAGCCGATTACGACCCCACCACCAATGGATTTAAAGCGAACCCCGATTACCAGTTGGAAATTATGAGCGGTACAGGCACCGACCCTATTACCGGTTATCCTGTTGTGTGCCCCAATGGAGGCAAATATTCCTGTCGTATTGGTGATTCAACTGTTGCAGGTTCGCAGGTAGCCATACTCGAAAATACTTTCCTGGTAACTCCGGCAACTTGCAATTTTACTTATTACTACTCTGTTATATTGCAAAACCCCAATCATAAAAGAGGGCAGCAGCCATTATTTAATTTAACCATGTTCGACCAGAATGGTGATACCATTCCGTTTTGCGGACAATATGCTGTTGTTTCGGGGCCCGGACTGCCGGGATATGATAGTGTCATGTATAACAGTGCAATGACCTATTATAAACCCTGGACTACTGTTTTCCTTCCTTTACAGAAATATATAGGCCAATGTGTAAGCGTTAAGGTTGAAGTTTCTGACTGCGAACCCGGCGGACATTTTGGTTATGCCTATTTCGACGCTGAATGTTCACCCCTTAATATTATCACTTCTTCTCCTTCTATTTGTGGCAGCCCCATTACACTTACCGCTCCGTCGGGTGCGGCATTATATAAATGGACAGGTCCATGCATTATTGGTAATGCCAATACCCAGACAATATCTATAGGATGTGCCGGGAAATATACTGTTGTTCTGGCAAGTATTGTAGGCGCAACCTGCATGGATACGCTTGACACGGTTATTGTCGGAAGCACGGGGAGTGTTCCTGTTCCCGATTTTAAATCGAATATAGTTTGCCTGGGCAGCCCAACCCAATTTACCAACTTAACTTCAGGCGGAGGGGCTAATACCTATAGCTGGAATTTCGGCGACCCTGCTTCCGGCGCGAATGATAGTTCATCCGTTGCGAACCCTACACATACATATCCCGCTGCCGGGACATATACTGTTACGCTTAATGCCTTAAGCGGGGGATGCGGAGGAGATACATCATTTACGGTAGTTGTCAATAGCCCGCCAGTTGCAGATTTTAAAGCTACAGCGGAATGCCTTAACAATCCTACCATATTTACCAATACATCTGTTGGCGCTACATCATGGAACTGGAATTTTGGTGAACCGGCCTCAGGGGCAAATAATGTATCCACACTTGAAAATCCTACGCATACTTATGCCAGTTCAGGCATTTTTATTGTAACTCTTATAGCTCAAGGTTCATCCTGCACTGATACAAGTATTGTTGTTGTAACGGTAAATCCTTTGCCCAATGTGTCGTTTACGTATGATACCGTATGTTCCGGAAAAACAACATCATTCACCGATGGCACAGTGCTCACCAACGGCATGGATACATCATGGAGCTGGAATTTCGGGGACCCTGTTTCGGGCGCAGCCAACATTTCCGGCATTGAAAATCCTTCTCATACATTCAGCGGCCCCGGCGCCTATTCTGTAATTTTAACTGTTACAACAAGCATGGGTTGCCAGGGTTCATTTACCCTTCCTGTAGTTGTCAGCTCTGTACCTGTAGCAGCATTCAAGACGGTCCCTGTGTGCCAGGGAGAGCCAAGCGCTTTTACAGACCTTTCAACCGGCAGCCCAACAATATGGAACTGGAGTTTTGGAGACGGAACCACATCAACGTTTCAAAATCCCATGCACATATACGCTCAGCCCGGCACATATTATACGACATTAATTGTCTCGAATGGCGGCGGCTGCACCGATTCGGTAACCGGTAAGGTTGTTGTAAACCCCATGCCTGTCGCCAGGTTTACTGCCGATACAGTTTGTTTGGGATTGGCTACATCATTTACCGATAAATCTACGATTGATAGCGGTGGTACAATTTCATCGTATTCCTGGGTATTTGGCGATGGAGGCATTTCAGTATTGCAAAATCCGGTGCACACTTATACATTGGCAGGAACCTATAACGCAGTTTTAATTGTTACTTCAAACAGCGGATGCGATTCAACCTATAAATTACCGGTAGTTGTAAATCCTCTGCCCGCACCCAACTTCACTGCCAACAGTCCTTGCAAGGGCAGTGCAACAGTATTTACCAATGGTTCGGACATAAACTCCGGTTCAATGGCAAATTGGAAATGGTCATTCGGCGACGGGGATTCTTCCACTATTGAATCACCTTCAACAATATATCCTGCAGCAGGTACCTATAATGTTGTGCTGGTTGTTACATCAACTAACGGATGTGTGGATTCCATTAAAAAGCAAGTTACTGTCAACCCTAATCCTGTTGTTAGCTTTACAGCTAATGATACCGCCGGCTGCGTTCCGCTTTGTGTTTTGTTTACCGATAACAGCACCATTTCTTCCGGTTCCATAACATCGGAGGAATGGAACTTTGGCGACAGTGCCGCTTCCGCAAAAAATGACCCCGGCCATTGTTATACCACTGTTGGCACATTTCCTGTAACGCTTACCGTTACTTCGGGAGAAGGTTGCCACACCACCTGGACACGTGAGGATTATATTACCACTCACCCCATTCCTGTGGCCAATTTTGTTGCCTCGCCAAACCAAACCTCTATACTTACTCCGACCATAAATTTCACTGACAGGTCAGGAGGAAACCCTGTTTCATGGTACTGGACTTATGGCGATAACCTCGATTCATTGAGCCATGAGCAGAATACCATTCATACCTATAAAGATACAGGCACTTTTGATGTTACACTCATAATAGCCAATAAATTTGGCTGTGTTGACAGCATTAAGGAACCGGTAACCATTGAACCGGAATGGACCTTGTACATACCCAATGCATTTACTCCTAATGGCGACGGAATTAACGACGGGTTTACCGCGAAAGGAACCAACCTGCTTTCTTACGAAATGTATATTTATGACCGCTGGGGCCTGAAGCTTTATCAATGTAACGACATAAACCAGCCCTGGAATGGCTGCGTGCAAAACTCAACTGTCCCGTGCCAGGAAGATACCTATATCTATATCATTAACGTTACTGACGTATTCCATCACGAGCATAAATATATTGGCAGCGTAACGCTGTTGAGGTAAGACGTTTCTATCTTTTTTAGCCTCCCCAATGTCTTTCGCGTGAGGGATAGCAGCGGAAAGCCCGGAGCTCAGCGAGGACTTGCAGCGAATAGCCCGACCCCTTGCAAAGCTTGGGGGCACGCCCAAAGAATGAGAACCTTCGTCAGGCTTATCACGACAAGGAGACGCTAATCCGAATTTCCCTATTTTTGGGGCACTATATGAAGCAGAACAAGTACGCTTCATATTATTATTAATAAAGATATGAAAACCGATTTTGTAGAAGAGTTACGCTGGCGAGGCATGTTGCATGATATTATGCCCGGCACCGAAGAGTTACTGAAAAAAGAAATGGTGAGCGGCTATATAGGCTTCGACCCAACAGCCGACTCATTGCATATAGGCAGCCTGTCGCAGATAATGACCCTGCTGCATTTGCAGAAAGCTGGCCACAAACCCGTTGCGCTGGTGGGTGTTGCCACAGGCATGGTGGGCGACCCATCGGGTAAATCGGCAGAGCGCAATTTACTGTCGGAAGAGACCATGAAGCATAACATGGCCTGTGTAAAAAAGCAGTTGGAAAAATTTCTCGACTTTAACAGTAATGGCGGCGCGGCTTCGAACGCTGCTGAAATTGTAAATAACTACGATTGGTTCAAAAATTTCAGCTTCATTGATTTTATCCGCGATGTGGGCAAGCACATAACCGTAAATTATATGCTCACCAAAGATTCGGTGAAGAACCGCATGGAGAACGGCATATCGTTTACCGAGTTCAGCTACCAGTTGTTGCAGGGCTATGATTTTTATTACTTGTGGAAACATAAAAACTGCAGGTTGCAAATGGGTGGTTCGGACCAATGGGGAAATATAGTTACAGGAACTGAACTAATCCGCCGCAAGGACGGAGGTGAAGCCTATGCGCTTACCACCCAGCTTATAACCAAGGCTGACGGAGGCAAGTTTGGCAAAACCGAAAGCGGCAACATCTGGCTCGACCCGCAAAAGACGACCCCTTACCAGTTTTACCAGTTCTGGCTCAACATAGCGGACGATGACGCCAAACGATACATCCGCGTGTTTACCCTGTTAGGTAAAGGTGAAATTGAAAAGCTGGAAGCAGAACATAATGCGGCCCCGCATTTAAGGATTTTGCAAAAAGCATTGGCAAAAGATATTACCATAAGGGTGCATTCGGAAAAAGATTACGAGTTCGCCCTCGAAAGTTCTGAGATACTTTTTGGCAAGGGAACAAAAGATAGCTTGTTGAAATTATCTGACAATGACATACAGGCCGTATTTGAAGGTGTGCCACGGGTAGATGTTGCCGGTGATGTGATTGAAAAAGGCAGTCTGCTGGTTGATTTTTTGGTGGAGCATACCAATATATTTTCATCAAAAGGCGAAGCGCGTAAGATGATTGCCGGCGGCGGAGTACAGGTAAACAAAGAAAAGGCGGAAGACTCAAACATTATTATAAATACGCATAGCCTTATAAAGGATAAATATATATTGGTGCAAAAAGGGAAAAAGAATTATTACTTAATAAAAGTAATTAGTAATGGGTAGTGAGTATTGGGATGGTGTACTTAGCGCCTTTGCGTCTCTGCGGTAAAATGTAATCCGATGAAAAAAAAAGTTGATTTCCTGGTTATTGGCTCGGGTATAGCAGGTTTATCGTATGCGCTTAAAGTGGCTGATAGCGGCAGGGTATATATTATTACCAAGGCTGATGAAGATGAATCAAGCACAAAATACGCGCAGGGAGGCATAGCAGCCGTAATGCACAGCCCCGATTCTTTTGAAAAGCATATTCAGGATACATTGATTTGCGGTGATGGATTGTGCAACGAAGAAGTTGTGCGCATGGTAGTGCGCGAATCGCAGGACAGGATAAAGGAGCTGATAGAGTGGGGAACGAACTTCGACAAAAGTTCAACGGGGGAATATGATTTGGGGCGCGAAGGGGGGCATTCTGAAAACCGCATCCTGCACCATAAGGATATTACCGGTAAAGAGATAGAGCGTGCCTTGCTGGAAAAGATACACAGCCATCCCAATATTGAAATTGTTACCCATCACTTTGCCATTGATATTATTACCCAGCACCACCTGGGCAAGCTGGTAACCCACGAGACCAAAGATATTACCTGCTACGGCGTATATGCCCTGAACATAAAGACAGGCAAGATTGATACTATTATTGCAAAGACCACATTAATGGCTACCGGGGGAGCAGGGAATGTATATAGCGCCACTACCAACCCCGTTATAGCAACAGGAGATGGCGTATCAATGGTATATCGTGCCAAGGGTGTTATAACCAATATGGAGTTTACCCAGTTTCACCCTACTGCGCTATATGCCCCTCATTTAAAACCCGCTTTCCTTATTTCTGAAGCTGTGCGCGGCGCAGGCGGGGTGTTAAAGACATTGGACGGACAAGAGTTTATGCAGAAATATGACTCCCGCGGTTCACTTGCTCCCCGTGATATTACAGCCCGTGCAGTAGATAATGAAATGAAAATGCGCGGCGATGAATATGTTTATCTCGATTGTTCAAAGATTGGCCGTGATGAAATGCTTCAGCATTTTCCCACTATTTACAGCAAATGCCTTAGCGAAGGAATAGATTGCCTGAAAGAACCTATACCTGTTGTGCCCGCCGCGCACTATATGTGCGGGGGTATTAAAGTGGATATGCAGGGGCGCAGCTCCATTTTGAATTTGTATGCAGTGGGCGAATGTTCATGCACCGGGTTGCATGGGGCAAACAGGCTTGCCTCAAACTCGTTGCTCGAAGCATCTGTCTATGCCCACCATGCGGCAATGGATTCAATTGATACTGCAAAGAAGAGTTTCTTGCCGGAATCAATTCCTGACTGGAACGAGGAAGGCATGGAGTATCCCGAAGAAATGGTGCTTATTACCCAAAGCCTGAAAGAAGTGCAGGCTATTATGAGCAGCTATGTGGGCATAGTGCGTTCTGAACTGAGGTTAAGAAGGGCGCAGGACAGGCTTGATATTTTATACCAGGAGACAAAAGACCTTTACGATAAAACAATCGTTTCGCAAAAACTATGCGAACTTCGCAACCTGATAACTGTCGGTTACCTTATTATAAAAATGGCCATGGCACGGAAAAAAAGCACCGGCTTACACTACATGGTGGATGGTAAAGGAAAGAGAAAGTAGGGCAGTTTTTTCCCCGGAATTTGGGGAAAGTGGAAAAAAATCTTAGCTTTGTAACAAGTAAGGACCCATCGCTTTATGGTATTTAAGTTATCACAATATTTTCTCTGACTATGAAAAAAATTACAAAAAACCGCGGAATTACGCTTTTAGGAGCACTCTTATGCGTTTCTTCACTCTCTTTCGGCGGAACATCTTCGGGTTCAAAAAAAATAACTGGCGATTTTAAAGGGCCTTGTCCCACTATTACAATTACTATTACGAGCCAAACCAATGCGTTGTGCAATGGCCTGAATGATGGTTCAGTTACGGTAAGCGCCAGCGGAGGCGCTGTTCCTTATACCTATTCATGGAATACTAAACCTGTACAGACAGGAGACACGGCATCATCCCTTGCAGCAGGCAATTATAAAGTTTATGTTACTGATTCCAATGGCTGCAAAGACAGTTCGGTAATCACCATTACCCAGCCGCCTGCACTGGTGTTATCTGCTACTGCATATTCCGCTACCTGCTATGGCGCTTGCAATGGCGCTATCGACTTTTCTGTTACCGGGGGAACAGGTTCAGATACCTATGAATTAAACGGTTCGTCCTGGTCAGGGGAACCTCCAATAGGCGGCTTATGCGCGGGCAGCCAGTTGCTGTCGGTAACCGATTCCAATGGATGCACGGCGGATACAACTATTATGATAGCTCAACCGACTGCGGTAATTGCTACAGCCAAAGCTTCACCTGATGATATATGTGCAGGATCTTCATCTGTCATATCGGCTACCGCTACCGGGGGAACCAGCCCATATAAGTACTCATGGAGTTCCGGTTGCCACTCCTCATCATGTACGGTTACTCCTTCTGTTACTACTACCTATACCTTAACAGCCGATGATGCAAATAGCTGTTCCTCGGCTCCTGTTACGGTAACTGTAAATGTTAACCCGCCTATAAACATTGTCGCATCACCTAATCATGCAACCTGCCCGGGAGGAAGTGTAACCCTTACTGCCGTGGCAAGCGGAGGCGATGGAACATTTTCTTATACCTGGCAACCGGGTGGATTGTCAGGACCCTCTATTGTAGTATCACCTGCGGCGACAACAGTATATACAGTAACCGTAAAAGACGGTTGCGGAACCTCACCGGCTATTGACACTGTAGAAGCAATAGTTGACCCTTTACCTGTGGTTGATTTTATTGCAGATACGGCAAATGGTTGTTCCCCATTATGTGTTAACTTCAGTGATAGTTCAACTTTAGCATCAGGAGGAATAGCATCATGGTCATGGAACTTTGGAGATGGAAATACCTCAACAAGTCAGAATCCATTTAATTGTTATAGCAATGCCGGAAAATATACGGTAAGTTTAAGTGTGACCTCTGACAGCGGCTGTGTTTCTTCACGGACCGTTAGTAATTATATTAGTGTTTATAGTAATCCTGTTGCAAACTTTACTATATCGCCATCAAATCCTACAGGACCTAATCCTATTGTTCATTTCATCGACAGTTCAGTGGACGCTTATGGAATTACAAGTTGGTTTTGGACTTTTGGAGATATATCTGATTCTACAAGCGCCCTGGAAAATCCTGAGCACACTTATGGGGATACAGGTATATTTTGCCCGATGCTGATTGTTACCAATATACATGGCTGTAGTGACAGTGTTACAAATTGCTTTGAAGTTTACGCTGAAGGAATTAATGAACTGCAAAATAACAAATCTTTTAAACTTTACCCGGTACCAACAAGCGATAACCTGAATATCAGCATTACCGGCAGTGGTTTTAATCCCCAATCGCTGATGGTTTATGATATTACCGGCAGGAAATTGATGAATGAGAAAATCAGCGCTGATAGAACTATAAATACCATTGATGTATCAAACCTTGAAAACGGCACTTATTTATTGATGCTTTCCGATGGAGATAACCGGCAAATGGCAAGGTTTACGGTGGTGAAATAGTAGCGTATTATAGCAAATAAATTAACCGCTGAGAGCGCAGAGAAGGCGCGGAGGAACACGGAGATAAGACAACAAATGATTGGAATGAAAATAACTTAATAGCTCAGCGGAACTCTGCACGTATTTCTCCGTGTACTCAGCGGTAAGTTTTTAACGTATTATCCCTGGAATTCTTTACCCTCTATCGTTTCTTCACTTTCTTTGGGTAAGGTTCCGAATACATGGTCCCACAGCCTGGCGCTTACACCATAATATTTCTCGCTCTCGGAATAATGGTGCAGGGCGTGATACTTTTTAAGGCTTTTCCAATATGGGCTTTTTGTATTATAATGGTGAATGGCATAATGCGACATATCGTAAATAAGATAGCCGGTAATAAAACCCGAAAAAGCAGGGGCATAATAATATGCTCCCAATACATAATAAAAAACAAAATAGAAAAGTACTGCAAGAGGTACGCTTACCGCGGGAACCATAACAAGGCGTTTGGTATCATTAGGGTAATCGTGATGCACGCCATGCATGAGGAAACTTATCCTTTCACCTGCTTTCCCAGGAAAATGAGCATGGAATACGAACCTGTGAAGGGTATATTCAGTAAAGGTCCAGGCAATAACACCGGCAATAAAAAGGCCTGTAATGGAAAGAGCTGCTATATGCAATACGACAACAGCCTTGTATAAAAAGTAAAGCACAACGGGCACAAACAAAAATAATGGCACTGACCAGTGAACGCGGGAAAGTTTTTCCAAAACAGGGTTTTTGAAAATTACTGCAGTTTCATCTTTGTTCGATACAAAGTTTTTTGCCATGGTTTATAAAATATTTGTTGCGAAGGTACGAAATTTATAAGATAAAGCTATAATAAAAGTCACACATCTGAATCTCATTTTATTTGACGCTTGATTTATTTAACTCTTTACCAGCAGGAAATCATACATGCCGGGTATTTCATTATAAAACTATATTTGCTATCCTGATTTTGTAGCGAAGGTTAAAAAATCTTTATCTTGCCGTTAAATATTCATCTGATTTGACAATTTACAATAACATGAAAAAAAATACTGTTCTTCTTTCTTTTGCTGCCCTTGCGGTTATGATGGCCTCATGCCGCAATCAACAGGTAAATCAGGCTCCTTCTGAACCGGACCCTTTGGTTTCACATATTGATTCAACAGTCAGGCCCCAGGATGATTTTTTCCTTTTTGCCAATGGAAGATGGTTTAAGAATAACCCTATTCCCAACAGCGAGAAACAGAATGGCATATTCCAGATGATTAACGATACCATCAACGCGCAGATACATAACCTTTGTGTTACATCGGCAGCTATTACCAATGCAGAACCGGGCAGCGCAAGGCAAAAAATCGGCGATTTTTATTTTACAGCCATGGATAGCGTAACGCGCAATAAAAACGGAATTTCTGATTTAAAGCCTGAACTTGATAAAATAGACAATATAAAAGATTTGAAAGGCCTTATGGCTGAAGGCGCTTATGTAACTACTGTTTCAGCCAGTCCTTTTTTCAGCTTCCTGGTAGTGCAGGATGATAAAATCAGCAGCAAAAATGTTGTGCATATTGAACAGGGCGGGCTCAGCCTGCCAAACCGCAGCTACTATTTCGATATGGATGCCCGTACCGTTATGATAAGGGAGAAGTTTTTACGGTACGCGGAAAATATGTTCGTAATAATGGGCTATGACAGTGTAAAAGCCAAAGATGCCGCTGAGAAACTTATGAAGCTTGAAACCGCAATCGCCAAAACATCGCGCAAAAGGGAAGATACCCGCGACCCGCATAAGAATTATACCAAAGTTACATTTAAGCAATTATGTGCTATGATGCCCAACTTCGACTGGCAGGTGTTTATGGAAGGAGTGGGCCTTCCCAAGGTTGATTCGGTGGTGATTTGCCAGCCGGAATTTATGACCGCCCTCAACGGCTATATAAAATCATTTCCGCTTGAAGATTGGAAAAATTACCTGAAGTTCCATTATATGCGCGATTTGTCTTCTTATGTTGATGATAAAACATATATGGAAACTTTCAATTTTTACGGCAAAGCGCTTATTGGCGTTAAAGAACCAAAACCAAGGTGGAAGAGGGCTGTAGAGACAACCAATTCAGAGTTAGGTGAGTTGATAGGCCAGGTATATGTGAACGATTACCTCCCCAAGGGAGCAAAAGAAAAATTATTGCAAATTGCAGATAATATAAAGGCAGTATATGCGCAACGTATGCAAAACCTCGATTGGATGAGCGCTGCCACAAAAGAGAAAGCCTTGCATAAGTTAAGCGTAATGATCATGAAAGTAGGTTACCCGGATAAGTGGAAGGATATGAGCGCTTTGAAGGTGGACAGGACATCGTATGTCAAAAATGTTATGAATGCCAACCAGTGGGAATTTAACTATATGGTTTCAAAATATGGAAAACCGGTTGACCGCACCGAGTGGGACATGGAGCCACAAACATACAACGCTTACTACAACCCGGCCAATAATGAAATTGTGGTGCCCGGTTGCAATATAATTATACCCGGTTTTGAACACAAACTTGCCGACGATGCCATACTTTATTCCGTAATAGGAGGTTCTACTTTCGGGCACGAAATGACGCATGGCTTTGATGACCAGGGCAGCCAGTACGATGAAAACGGAAACCTGCGTAATTGGTGGACTTCTGAGGACAGTATTAAATTTCATGCCAAGACGAAGATGATTGTAAAACAATTCAGCGAGTATGTGGCAGTGGACACCCTGCATATTAATGGTGAAATGACCCAGGGCGAAAACATAGCCGACTTAGGCGGAATTATGTTTGGCTACGAGGCTTTTAAGCAAACCAAACAATATAAGGACAAAGAAATGATTGCCGGCCTGACACCGGACCAACGCTTTTTCCTGGGTTTTGCCTATGCATGGATGATAAATACGCGCCCTGAAGCACTTGCCAACCAGGTGCGGTCCAATGAACATTCGCCTGCAAAATTCAGGGTAATAGGACCATTAACCGATATGCCCGAATTCTTTACTACATTTAATATTAAACCCGGCGACAAAATGTGGCGGCCTGACAGCCTGAGGGTGCGTATCTGGTAGAGACTCTATATTTTAAAGCCCAGCCCGATTCCCAATACATCCTTAAACTGGGTCCGGGGGCCTTTGCCTGCAAGTGTATTTACTCCATTCTCCACTTTATAAATAGGCGTCAGAATGGTGTTATCGTATATAAGCTGGGTATTAAATGTAGCAGATAAATACTTGCTCACTTTTAACCTGAGAAAAGTGGTCCAGTTTATTACAATGTTCTGAGGGTCTTTAAGGTAATTTGAAAATAGTTCGAGGTTCGTGTTAAGGTTTATATTCTTCGCAAATGTTACAGTATAATTGCCTTTAAAGTAAGCGCCAATTTCCGATGTTTCTTGTTTGCCGTTTTGAATTTTAACCCCCGCGGAATTATAAACAGCAGGATTAACGCCAAAAGCTCCCTGGTCAGCCAATGCCTGGTCTTCAACAAATACAAACCTTGCTGTAATGGGCGATAAGAATACAGTCAGTGTTTTATCGGGCTTATAATTCAAACCTAATGCAAGCACCCAATATGCAGGAGCCATAAATTTCGAAAGCAAAGTTGTATCAGCAGTATTGGTATATCCGGGTTGGAACTGTGTTTGAAAATTGGTGAGAAAACTAAGGGATACGTGGTCAAATATTTTATAGCCTACACTTGACGTTAATTCTATCTGGTCTGTTGTTTTTTGAAGCGGCATGCCGTCAACCCGTTGGAATCCATATCCAAGTTCAGCATCATTAAGCCATGAAAAAGCACTGTCCGTATAATTGGCATGAAGCGAAGCCATTGCAGTAAGCCCGCTGGAGTTTTGCCCTCCGGCAGCCCAATTACTGAAACTTGATTGGGAGAAACTAATATTGACAGGCCCGCCAATATCCCACTTCTTAACGGTATCAAATTTTGGAGCATTCATTGCCTTTTGTGCAATGCCTGTAATAACTGCCTGTTGGGCATAACCCAGCACAGGAAGAAGAAAAACAGCCCATATAACAATGATATTTTTTTTCATAACCGGAATTGTTTTTAATTGTAATTTTTGGCTGTAAAAATACTTCTTCTCCAAGTAAATAAAAGATATTTTTTTTGAGAAAATTATTCCATTACAGATTAAGTGCGCAGGCTTTAATGTAAATAACAGTAGATTTGAAAAATGAAAAGACGGTTATTCCTCATTTTATATTTTCCTTATAAATGGCTCATCTTTGTTCCATATCTGGCCATATCAACACTTTTTTTCGGGGGACTGGCAGTAATTATCTCGGCCCTTGTCAGTCAGAGTGCGGGCAGTAAAATTTGCGGTGTTTTATGGGCAAGGCTTATCGGCTGCATTACACCCATGTTTGTAAAAGTATATGGAAGGGAGAACATAACCAAGCACCAATCTTATGTAATTGTCGCCAACCACCAAAGCTTATATGATATATTTCTTGTATATGGATGGTTAGGTATTGATATACGCTGGGTAATGAAACACGAATTGCGCAAAATTCCCGGGTTGGGAATCGGCAGCGAAAAAGTCGGGCATGTATTTATTGACCGTTCTAATCCGGCTGCGGCATTGGCATCCATCGAAGCGGCAAAAAAGAAAATTATCAATGGCACTTCAGTGATTTTTTTTCCGGAAGGGACAAGAAGCCATACCGGTGAAATGGGAAAATTTAAAAGGGGCGCATTTAAAATGGCTTTCGACCTGGGGTTGCCTGTTCTGCCCTTGACCATTAAAGGCACAAGAGATATTCTTCCTCCCGACTCCATCCAGCTTTTGCCCGGTAAGGCAACACTTATTATTCATCCGGCAATAGATATATCGAAATACACTGCCGACAATATGGAGGCTTTAATGAATGATGCAAGAGCAATAATTGAAAAGGATTTGTAAATCTATATACATGATAAATTTATCTATTCCCGGTTTTAAAGAGAGCATTTCAATTAATCACCTTGTGCTTGATTTTAATGGCACACTCGCCGTTGACGGGAAGCTTATAAATGGATTAAGGGAGGTTTTAACGGCATTATCTGAGAAGGTGCATGTTCACGTTCTTACAGGAGATACATTCGGGACAGCAAGGAAGGAGTTGGAAAATATTCCTTGTGAAATAACTTTGCTGGCAAAAGAAAACCAGGGAGCCCAAAAGGAAAAATATATCCAACAACTTGGCCCGGAAACTATTATTAGTATTGGCAATGGCCATAACGACAGGTTTATGCTGAAAGAATCAGCTATCGGAATTATTGTCATTCAAAAAGAAGGGGCATCTGTTGAAGCGCTAATGGCTGCCGATGTTGTTTGTTCTGATATTCTTTCCGCACTCGATTTGATAAACAACCCGCTTCGTTTAAAGGCAACACTCAGGGATTGAAGCTACGTTCAGGTTAAGCTTTATGTTTAAATGACAGCAGCCATTTTACAGCTTCTTTTTCAGTAGAAAATATTTTCAGCGGCGATTTTGCTGAATGATGTGCTATATACTCAACTATAATTTTAGGACCGAGGTTATGAGATACCAGCGCCGAAGCAATGCGGGTCTTTTCACGGTTGTTCTTTATATAGTCAGTTGCTTCCGGGGTAAAAATATAAAAGTTATCAGCGTCCACAAGTATCAGCATCTTTTGTCCCTCGTTTATCTTTATTGATATTTTTTCAGCTTCCTTAATTTCGCTGACGCTAATGTGGGCATCGGGGATTATTTGCCATCTGATAATTCCATTTGGGTCCTTGTTTATCCAATAAGATTTAGTGGCAATCCGCTTTGCAATATCATTAGTTTCAGCAGGCTTCATCTTATATGCTGAATTTCCATATTTTACCATATATCATAAACAGGTTTTTCACAACGAGAACTTTCTTATCCTCTCAATACCCTGAACATTCAATATCCTTACATCGCGCCCATTCACTTCAATCATCTTTTCCTGTTTAAAATCTGATAAGGTCCTGATAATTGTTTCTGTAGAAGTGCCTATCATTTTTGCCAAATCGGTGCGGGTGAAGCTGTTATCATTATTAGATTGGAATTTTTTTTGCAGCTTCATCAATGCATCGGCTACCCTGTTCCTTACAGAATTATATGCAATGCTCAACAGTTGTTCTTCTTTTTCATTTATGTTATTCACCAGCATTTTAATGAACATGGCCGATACATCCTGCTTGGAATAAACCAATGAAAGAAAATCATTTTTAGGGATGAAAGCGACTTCGGTTTCTTCAAGAGCAGTAGCAGAATCCTGGTGATTAATGCCTTCGAGAACTGCATTGTATCCGATAAATTCTCCCTTACTGTAAATGCCCGTAATAAGTTCTTTCCCGTCGCTGCTCATTCTCCAGGTTTTTACCCTGCCTTTGTTAATAAAATATGCTGCTCTCGGTTCATCGTCTTCATGATATAAAGATTCCCTTAGTTTATAGCTGCGGACTTTATAATCGGATGCTATGTCGCCATCATGGCTGAATTTATTGTCGGATACCTTAAACTTGCTGACCTCAAGGCTCATATCGCCGGTATTGTTCTTTCTATGCATTTCGCTGCGGTTAAGGCGGGTTTCAACAGCTTTGAGCAATTCAGAATTAATAAAAGGCTTAACTATATAATCATCAGCTCCCCGGTTCATGCCTTTTCGCATATCATCATATCCCGCTTTGGCGGTCAGGAAGATAAAAGGCGTTCCCGCAACCTCCGGGTCATTGCTTATTGATTGCAATACTCCGTATCCGTCCAAATCGGGCATCATAATATCGCAAATAATAAGATTGGGTTTCTCCTTCTTTGCATATTCAACGCCTTCTTTGCCGTTTTCAGCCGTCACAACCGCATAATTTGCGTTATTAAGCATTTCTGCGGTATTTTCCCTCATTTCGAGATTGTCCTCAATTATTAGAATCTTTTTCATATAGATGTATTTTTTTCATGATACAAACCTACATGAACAGCTAAAGATTTTACATGCGTTGAATCAGCAATATGTATGATATTAATCATACATGCCGGTATATCTTAAAAATAAAAGAAAAAAACGGAACCTATTTAGAACTCCTGGCTTTATCAGAATGGGCCTTCAGCAGTTCATTGGCCCTCTCAACAGCTTTTGTTTTATTCTTAAAGCCTGTTTCTCCTTCAATCATTTTTTTTCCATTATAAATGGATATTTCAGTCTTGACGGTTTTCTCCATTTTCACACCTTCTACATCTTTTAATTCGTTTTTGTTTTTTTGATAGATAACGAAGTGACCAACTTTAGCAATGGACTTACCTCTTGGTTGTGCAATTTTTCCCATAATTCCGTATGTGTTTGATTGTTTTTAATATAATTCCCGCAATATACAGCCTTCAAACGGATAATTGACGGATTAATTTATAATGAAATCAATAAGGAGGGAATTCTGCTTCTACTATAATTGAGTACATGGCTGATTAAAATCATATAAAATGAATGATTTTTTCAGCCAGGTAAGAGCGGTAATTAAATTACTAAACCATTATTCCTATTACCAGGATGTTGTCAATCTGCTCATGACTGCCTTTCCAGGCTTCACAGGTTGCTTATAATAGTAGTGCAAATTCTTATCATCTATGTGGATATGAGTAAACATTTTTGTTTGCTTTAAATAATTATATTTGAATTGCAATTGTTAAAAGGAAAATAATCTTGGTTAATTATTGAACTGAATATGTGGGTTGAAGTCCTTATTGTTGGTTTAATTTATGCATTTGCAATTTATGGGGTACTTACTGCCATTAAATTATTACGGAAACCAAATGTACCAACTACTATGACTGTAGCAAGAACTCCAATTAAAATAAGTTCACATCGTAAAGGATGGGCTGTACTGATTTTATGTTCATGGTTAATAATTATTTTTCCAGTAGCATATTTGTACAATCTTCTCCATATATAGCAGGAACACTCTAAACTCTAATACCAATAACCAATATATCATCCACCTGCTCCAATCCGTCTTTCCAACTTTCCAAAGTGCTTTCTAAAGCAATTTTTTGTTCTTCCATAGACTTGGAGGCATTGGAGAGCAATAATTCCTGCAATTGTTTGTATTTAAACTTCTTTCCTTTCGGCCCGCCGAACTGGTCGGCATAGCCATCGGTGAAGAGATATAAAATTCCGGCCTCCCTACCCTCCGAAGGAGGGTTTAATGTAATTGTATGGGTGGTGAATGGTTTGGGATTATCTGTTTTTCCTATGGGTTGTTTATCCGCAGGTGATTCTTTCATTTCGCCATTCTGAATGTACCAGAGCGTATTAAATGCGCCCGCCCACTGTATTTGAATCCCTCCTTTGGAGGGAGTTAGGGAGGCCAAAGATATATCCATCCCGTCCTGCACATTACTTTCGCTTTTTTCAAAAGTTTCAAGCACCAATTCACGAACTTTATCAAGTATCTTGCCTGGCTCTGTTATCCTGAACTCCTTTACTGTGCGATTAAGGGCATTTGAACACACTACAGAAACCAGCGCTCCTGGAACTCCATGTCCGGTGCAGTCGGCAGCAGCAATTAAAACGGCCTCCCTGCCCTCCAAAGGAGGGTTCTTTGTGTTAACTGAACTTCCCCCTGGGGGTAGGGGGGCTACCCAGTAAAAGTCACCGGCAACTATGTCCTTGGGCTTATAGAGAACAAATGAATCCGGAAGAAATTGCTTAATTAAACTTAACGGAGGAAGAATGGCATCCTGTAATCGTTTGGCATAGGTTATTGAGTCCAATATTTCTTTGTTCTTTTCTTCAACCAGCTCTTTTTGCTGCTCAACCAATTCTTTTTGGTGCTCAACAATTTCCTTCTGCTTTTCGACTTCTGCTTTTTGCTTTGTTATAATTTCATTGGCTCTTTGTTTTTGCCTGTATCCCCTGAATATAAAGAATGCCAGTGCAAGCATAAGAACAAAGCCCCCTATGAATGAATTACGTATTACTTTTTGCTTGTTGCGCTCTTGTTCGGCAATTGCATCCTTTTTATCCTGTTCTGCTTTCTCAGCGGCCTGTTTTTGCTCAAATTCGTAATTCATTTCAACTTGAACCGTCTTTTTTGTGTTTTCATCATTTTCCAGGCTGTCACGGTATAAAATATACTTTTTGTAATCTTCAAATGCAGACCTATAGTTACCAATAGCACTATCATACACAGCCAAGCCAAGGTATGCTCCTTTTATTACCCTTTTATACCGGAAATATTGTGAAAGAACAAGGGATGTGTCGAAACAAAGCTTTGCCTGCTTAAAGTTTTTCAATTTTAAATATATAATTCCAGTCATCACAATACTAAGGGATGCACTCACTTTATTTCCTTCATCACGATACATCTTCTGAGCATTCTTTTCATATTCCAGAGCCTTGTAATAGTTTCCTTGCATAAAATAAATAGTTCCAATATTAGTCAGATTAACAGCGACCGTATTTTTATTTCCCAATTCCTCCCCAATAGAAAGAGCTTTATTATAGTATTCAATTGCTTTAACAGTATCACCTTTTTCTTCATAAATCCCCCCCATGTTGCCCAGAACATATGCAGTTCTAACTTTATTGCCGGTTTTCTGGTTTGTTAAATATGCCAGCGAGTCATATTCCATAGCTTTGGGGTAGTTCTTCTGTAAAAGATAAATACCACTTATACTTAATAGGCTATTGAAAATATTCGGGTTGTCTTTAGCTTCATTAGCTATTTTAAGAGATTTATAGAAATATTCCAGAGCATTTGGATAATTTCCAATTCTAGAATAGAGGTTTCCAATTCCCCAAAAATTTTCAGAAATACCATTTTTATCACCAATTTCCTGGTTTATCGTAAGGATTTTGTTTGAATATTCAATTGCTTTTGGGTAATCGCTTTTATTGAAATAAATATTCTCAATGTTGCCAAGGGCTATTACTGATAGCTGTTTATCCCCAATTTCTTGCGAAATTGTCAAAGCCTTTTGAGCATAAACTAATGATAAGGAATCATTACTTAATTTATCATACGTATTCCCAATATTAGCATAACAGCGTGCAATGCCATCTTTATTGCCAATTTCCTGAAATGCTGCTAATGATGCTTTAGCGAAATCAAGTGCTTTTGTATAATTTTGTTTGAAATAATTAACAACTCCAATGTTTTTATAGGCGAAAGCAATCCCATTTTTGAAATCTAATTTCTTGGCTAACTCCAAAGATGTATTTGCATAAACCAATGAAGTGTCATATTTACCAATTCTCCATAGTTTTTCACTTAATGCATTAAGGTTATTTACCTTGCCTGTATCATCTTTTTCAGTTTTTAAAATATTCGTTAGCGAGTCAATCACCCGGTTTTGCCCAATTCCTGACCAGCAGCAACATAATAGGATTAAGAAAATATAAAGATGGCGATATTTCATGCGGGATAAAGATAGAGAACAATCATACTTGAATAGATGAATATTGCAATAGTTCATTCTTTCATCCTTTGGTATTAAGGTTTCTGCTATTTTCGCAAGTCTTATCAGCCTCCTTAGCTCAGGGGTAGAGCAACTGATTCGTAATCAGTAGGTCGTGGGTTCAAATCCCATGGGAGGCTCACTTTCAGCTATTTTATATTAAAGCTAATGAACCAGAAAGAGGTAATAGACTGTTACAATAAAACAGCAGATAAGTACGCTGAAAATTTATTTGATGAGTTATCAAAAAAGCCATTTGACAGGCTTATTCTTACTCAATTTGCTAAAGAAAATAAAGTTAAAGGCAAAATAATTGACCTGGGTTGCGGCCCCGGCCAGACTACGAGATTTTTGTATGAGCAAGGAATGAAAAATATAATTGGTACCGATATTTCTTCCGGCATGATACAAAAGGCTAAATCGCTCAACCCCGGAATAGAATTTGAAGTTGCAGATATGCTTAAACTTGCTTACCCTGATAAATCTTTTGGTTCAGCTATCGCCTTTTATGCTATTGTTCATTTTACGGAAGCAGAATTAAAAACAGCTTTTTCCGAAGTCCGCAGAATTCTTAAAGACGGAGGCCAGTTTCTTTTTTCGTTTCACACAGGTAATGAAATTATTCATCGCGATGATTTTTTTGACGTACCGGTAAACATTGATTTTTATTTTTTTGAAACGGAAAAAATATTACGCCTGGTTAAAGATACCGGTTTTAAAATTAAGGATGCCATCGAAAGGTATCCCTACCCTGATGTTGAGCACTCAAGCAAACGTGCATATATTTGGGTGGAAAAATAATAACCTGTAATAGCAATGAATATTCTGTTTATATGCAGTCGCAACCAATGGCGCAGCCCTACTGCTGAAGCTGTTTATAAGGGAAGACCCGGGCTTATTGTAAAATCTGCCGGGACTGAAGCTACCGCGAGAATAAAGCTGAGCGCAAAGCTTGTGCTGTGGGCCGATATTATTTTTGCCATGGAAAAGGAACACAAACAAAGGCTCATTGAAAGATTTCCCTTGGAGACCCTGGAAAAGGAAATAATTGTGCTTAATATCCCTGACGAATATAAATTTATGGACCCTGAACTGGTTGATTGCATTAAAGGTTCCGCCGACCCTTATATAGAGGAATATTGCGGATGAAGTATTTCTCATAGTTTTTTATCCGGTGAAATATTTTAGATAGTAGCTATATTTTCTTTTTCGTAAATGGGAAATATCAGTATAAAACATTCATTACCAGTAAATTTTGTGTGTAATTACTAAACGAAAGTTAAGCTGAAAATTAGCTTCTGGCCATTTTTTTGGGAGAATTTTCAGATAGTACATTAGCAAAATCCGATTTTTTTATATATAATTGTAAAAAATTAATTCCTTGAATCTACAGGCTTGGTATTAATTTAAAGAGATGCTATTATATGATACTAAGCCTGAAGTTGAGAAAAGAGAGGAAAATAAAAGCCTTTGTTTATATAAGACATAGCTGTATTTTCTTAAGCTGTAATTATAATCGGTTGCTCTTATTAATCCACCCTATACCTTTTCAGTGTAATAATTTTAAAATGCAGAGTAGCAGGATTAATTATTCTGAAAAGGAGGAAGAGGATATATTGACGCTTTTATTGCAAGTTAAACGGTACTTGTATTGTTTGACAGGCATTCAAGATAGTTAGGCTTGTATGGTAGAGAAGTTTAAAATAAAAATGTGGACAAATGTATAATTATGGAGCCAAAATCTTCCCTGAAATCAATAAAATCAATACGCAGGCTCATTCGCCTGGGCAATGCGCTTGGCGCTTTGGTAGCAGCGCTTGGCATATTGGTTTTACTGGGCTGGTATTTTGATATAGATGTCTTTAAGCGCCCGGTACAAAAAATGGTCGCTATGAACCCTGTTACTGCCCTGTGTTTTATCCTGTCTTCCCTTTCTTTTTTCATGTTAACCTATTCAGGAGAAGCAACAAGAGAAAAACGAGCGGGCTATGCATTAGCCTCAATAGTTCTTATAACCGGGTTAGTGAAAATCGGAAGCCTTGTTGCCGGAGTTGACTTATATATTGATTCATGGCTATTCAGCGGGAAATTGGAACATGACATTATTGGAAAAGTCAGTAACAGAATGGCTCCTAACACCGCTCTTGGCTTTGTATTTACAGGCGCAGCATTGCTTCTTCTCAATACACCGATACGGAAAAAAAGGATGCCTTCACACTATTTTGTTGTGCTTGTAGGTTTACTAGGTATGCTTTCAGTACTGGGATACCTATACCAGGTAAAAGTGTTTTACGGTTTCTTGGAGTACATCCCGATGGCTATCCATACAGGTATTGGCTTTTTGATGATAGCTCTTGCCATACTTTTTGTTCATCCTGATAAAGGCATAATGTTTGAAATTACAAGAACCCAGGTAGGCGCTATTACTGCCCGCAGGCTGATTCCGGCAGCAATTGGCATTCCTGCTCTGTTGGGCTTTATCGGCCTTCAACTGGAATGGAACAGGATTGTTTCACAGGGATTGGGAATTACCTTCATTGTATTAGGGAATATGATGATTTTTTTTGTACTTATATGGATTAATATACGGGAGTTAAACAGGAAGGACGATTTACGAAGAGCGGCAAAAGAGAGATTAGAGCAACAGAACAAGGACATTCTTGACTCCATAACTTATGCCAAGAGGTTACAGGATGCTATATTGCCTCCAATAAGTTTAATCAAAAAACATCTGCCTGAATCGTTTGTTTTATATAAGCCTAAGGAGATTGTAGCAGGAGATTTTTATTGGATGGAAAAGGTTGCAGATATGACCCTGATTACCGCCGCCGACTGTACCGGGCACGGTGTACCGGGTGCACTGGTGAGTGTAGTTTGTTCCAATGCGTTAAACAGAACTGTAAAGGAATTTCAAATAACTGAGCCGGGAAAGATTCTTGATAAGGTAAGAGAACTTGTGCTTGAAACATTTGAAAAAAGTGAAAACAATGTTCAGGATGGAATGGATATTTCATTGGCCTCCCTTAGTCCTTCCGGAGGAGGGATGCAGGTACAATGGAGTGGCGCTTATAATTCTCTATTATATATTAAGGACGGAGAAATGAGAGAAGTAGCAGCCGACAAGCAACCCATCGGAAAGCATGACAAGGCAAAGCCATTTAATACACATAACTTAAAGCTTCAAAAAGGCGATACCTTATACCTGCTCACTGACGGTTATGCTGACCAGTTTGGCGGACCAAAGGGTAAAAAGTTTAAGTATAAGCAGATGCAGGAGTTCTTATTAGCTAATGCTACTAAATCGTTGGAGGAACAAAAAAACATTTTGGAAAAGACCCTGAGTGAATGGAAGGGTAATTTTGAGCAGGTAGATGACATATTAATCATTGGCCTGCGCGTTTAAGGCTGAAAATTAGTTTTCGTCTCCGGGTAATTATTAATAATTAAAATAACCGCTCCGGTCTGAGAACCTTTTTCAAAGGAATAGGTTTGTGTAATTAAGGCAGTATTGCCGGTAGCTTTTGTTATTTGCAGAACTTAATTTATAGCCACCTTAACTACCCTTTGCAAATTATCATTACCTAATCTTACATAGTAAATCCCTTTGGCAAGTGATGCTATATTAAATGTGGTTTCCACCATACCTGAGCCGGGTGAAACCATTTTACCGGTAATATGTTTGCCCAATACATCATAAATGTCAACATTCATTTTATCATCCGAAGCAAGTCCTTGCGCCTTTACATTAAGCATATTGCCCGATTGGTAAGCTATAAGGCTAATTTGCGGAGCGCTGATGTTTTCAACACTTTCAGGGCATTGGGGTATCTGGAATGAAAAAATTTTCGTGCTTACTATATCGCTCGCGGCAAACATATTGGTATGCCAGAAAGTAATGCCGTCAATAGGATCAACCGAAGTATGTGAATAATCGCCCCACCTGGTGGATGTATTGAGGGTTGAATTGCCCGTAGCTCCCACTGTCTCGGCAATCGTCATCTGGCCAAGGGTATCACAGGCTCTTCTCCCTGTATAACGCGCACCCGGGTAAACATTCTTAACATTTGAAACCGAATAGCATAAGGCTATACTTCCATTCTGGTCCATGGCAATAGAAGGATTCCAGCGGTTTACGCTGTCATCGGGCGCGTATGTTCCCTGCTGGTAAATGCTCCAATGTTTTGAAATAGTGTCCTGGCGTAATTCATACCATCTTACTCCTGCCAATATTGTACCGCCGCTGACACCCGGGACAGTGGGGGTAGAGCTGACATTTACAGGGTAGCACATAACCGATGAATTATAATTACCCCATCTTAAATAAGGAATACGGTAAGAAACAAAACCGTCAAGAGCGTCAAAAGAGCCAGCCTGGCCGGGCTGGTCAATTTCTTGGCGCGTGACTCCTCCAGTAAAATAAGAATCGAAAGGAGCTGTGGGCAGGCTGTCGTAAGCTCCTATAGTACCCGACTTGCTTGTCCAGTTAACAGAAACGGAATCAATGATGAGTTCATCTTTAAATTTGCTTCCCCAGTTATCATCGTTATAATACATAAGGAAATTGGGGGAACCATAAGGTGGTAATTGCCCGTCTGCATTCATTGTCATAGGGCAAAAAAAACCACCTTTGCCTCCATTATCAAGAGGGTTCAGTGTAGAAGGAAACTTAATGACAATAAAACCTGCTGTTGGGTCGCCGGCAAGCATTTTGGCCCTTTCATACACGGTTGCCTCATTATTTGAGCAGTTGCCGGTCTGGTAATAGCCATCAGCCCAGATGGAATATTTGGGATAGTCTGCATAATCGGTATTATCGGGACAGAAATAGTACAAGTAATATTTCCCTGTAGGGTCGTTGGTTACCGAAACCGCTATCATAAGTGTATCTATAATATCGGAAAAATCTCCGCAAGGCCCGTTTTCCTGGAATTCGGTAATTATCCATCTGTCTGCAAACCTGTCGTACATAGTAACTGGGTCTCCGTCATCGCAGGTATATGAACCGAAAAGCTTGTTAAGTTCAGTTTCTGCAAGCTTAATTGAGCCGTCTTTGTTATATACTTCGTAATCTGCATTTATAGTTTGCACATAGTAATTTGAACCTATCATTCCATTGGGGTCGAGCGGTACATAACCCTGTGTGGAAGTTTGTCCGTTTATATCTACTATAGGAGCATTACCCTCTATTGTGCCTTCGGCTTTTTGAATAGCGCCGTCAACTGTTGTTGCATCGGGATTATATGTTTCATTATAGCTTTTCGATACCGGGGCCCTGCTATCGGCAGCCTCTTTAGGCGGGCCAATATATTTTTTTACCGGATATTTTGCGGCAATTTCAGACAAGGGTTCTGTAATCCTGAACCGTGCGCATTGTTTATAATAAGAACCATTGGCATTGTATATTGCCATTTGGGCAATGAGAAATGAAAAAGAAAATATTCCGATAACTGAGAGTAATATTTTTTTCACGGACGACAGAGATTAAACATGTAAATATACGATTTTAATCTCAATTTTGAAATAAATTGGTACTTGAGTATTGGAGATTTATAGAAATCTATTATTACATGAAGTTATATTTCTCCTTCAAGAATTGAGGAAATCCAATTCTTTATGGTTTTAAAAGCGGCAGGATTCTTCTGTTTGATTGTGTTAAAGTAAGCTTTGATTTGTTTATTATCATCTACGTCAATTGATTTCATCTGCTTACGATATTCCTTATCGTTATTTCTATAAGGTCTTGCTACATTAACAGAATTTCCTACAGTTTCAATCCATTTGTCAACTGCCGGAGAAACCATTATCAAATAATGTTTCGTGCCAGGCCTCTTTTTCAAGGTCAAATCATGTGCATTTTTCAATTCTTTAAATTTCTTGAAATCTGAAGGTTGATTTTTGTCATTATCAACTATTCCAATTGCAACTTTGTTCTTGAGGTCTTTATTCATAATATTATTAACCTGTCCTACGCCAAATTGGTGATTAGGGGAGCTATAGCCCAAAGTTATCGCAAGAAGATTATCAGCCCAACATTCAGGAATAATATGCGACGAAGACATTTAATCTATTTTATTGTTGAAAAAATATCATAGCCGTAATTAAGCATATCAGATAATTCCTTATCTGTTAGTGGAGCGATATGCGTTTGGTAATTTTTGTAGGTTGAAATAAATACAGCCACATCTTCCTTCTTTGTATTTTCAATAATAGTATTCAATACAAACGGGCTATGGGTTGTAATAAAGAACTGATTCGTCTCAGAATCAATAACTCTTTGTGACATCTGGTGTATGTAAGGAGGGAAACAATGTGCCTCTGGTTCTTCAAATAATAAAATGGAGTCTTTATTTGTTTCTATTGCGAGCAAATAAAATATATATCGTCGCAGAGTATCGGCAGTTAATGAATATGGAATCTTATAAACTCTATTACCAACTCTCTTTTGTATATCGATCTTTTCTAATTCAATATCTAATAGTAAATCCAATTTATACTCACTGAAGTAACTTGAATACTCCTCGAAAAAATTAGGATTACTTTCTAAAATAGTAAACATATTAATACCAAATGGAGGTTCCAAAAATGAAGAAAAATGGCTTTTGTATTCAATTAACGACTTAAAATGATATTTCTTGACAGGTGTATTATAGGTAGGAACGGAAAAATTCATTCGAGCATTTTCATTCATGTGAGCCTTAAAAGGTCTATTCGCTAATTCAGCAATATTAAATTTCCTAATGTAATTGTTGAAGACATCATCATAATCACCCCTTGAATTAGTTTTAACATCATGCATAGCTCTGAGTAATTCAGTATCTGGACCTATAGTTATGTAGTATTGATTATCACTATTCATGAAGAAACGAATGGAAGCAAACCCTAAGTTCGTAATAATTTCTATAGAGTTATTCCTGTCGTTATCATAAAATAAGTTTTTAAGATTTTCATATCTTATGTATTCTGAAAGGAACTCATTTGTATTACCATAAGGAGCAATAAACAAACATAATGCCTCTAACAGGTTCGATTTTCCAACATTAGGTTTCCCAATAAAAAGATTAATTCTCTTACATTTTAATTTAACATGCTTAAGAGACTTAAAATTTTTAATTTCTAATTGTTCAATTCTGTTTTTCATTTAGTATGAAATATACCAAACAAAGATAAGAATGTTCAGATTATACCATTGCAATATGGTAATTGGCCAATACCATAATAATTACAAGCAGCCCGGCAAGTATTCGGTAGTAGCCGAACAATTTGAAACCGTGTTTGGTTAAATAAGTAATGAAGGTGCGTATGGCTATTAAGGCAACCACAAAGGCAATGGCATTTCCAAGCAACAGGAATTTAATTTCATGATGGGTAATGCCAGGCCCGCCTTCCTTTTTAAATTTATGCCAGTATTCAAAAAGCTTATACCCCGTGGCGGCAAACATGGTTGGCACCGCCAAAAAGAAAGAAAACTCCACGGCATTTTTACGGTTAAGTTTCTGGGTAAGGCCGCCAATGATAGTAGCCGCTGAGCGGGAAACTCCCGGTATCATGGATATTACCTGGAAGAACCCGATTTTTAAAGCGTTGGAATACGATACCTCTTTATCTTCACAGTTTTCTGTTTTTTCAAACCATTTATCTACAAACAGCAATATTATACCCCCGGTAAACAGGCTTATGCCCACTACCAATGGATAGCCTAACATTTTATCAATCAGTTTATTGGAGGCAAGCCCGATTAATCCTGCCGGTAAAAAGGCTACAAACAGCTTGGTGTAAAAATTCCAGGTTTGCAGGAAACGTTTCCAGTAAAGGGCTACCACGGCCAGTATAGCTCCAAGCTGAATGGCAACGGTAAAAAGTTTGGTAAAAGGGTCCTCGGCAATGTTCATAATGGATGAAGCAATTACCATGTGGCCTGTAGATGAGATAGGAAGAAATTCGGTTATACCTTCAATTATACCCAGAATAATGGCGTAGATTAGAGACATGCGTGTTTATTTGTTATCCGGGGCAAAGCTAATGATTTGGGCATTCTGGATACAAGATTTTGTATCCCTACTGTTGTAATGCCTCAATAGCCTCAATAACCAGGTAGCACGTATAGCCCAGCAGCAGCGCTGCATATACGATAAGACCAACTATTTGTTTTGTTTTCATTCCGGACGGGCGTTAAACTTGATGCGACAAATATACTACAATATACGACTAAAACCAAATAAATAAGTTTAAAGGTTATCAACATATTTCTTAACATTATACTAAAACGATTGCATTTCTGTTTTATTACATGAAATTATTCGATTAACTTTGCGCTAAATGAAGCTGGTTTTATGAAACGCATATTACTTATTTTACCTTTAATAGTAATGGTTTTGCAGGTCAGCGCCCAGCGCTTTAATGAAGGTATAATAGCTGGTTTATCTATATCAGATGTGGATGGGTTCAATAACCAATATCCCGATTTTAAGCACCCCGGTTTTACTGTTGGCGGTTTTGTAAATACAAAAATTGGCCAGATGACCAAATTGCAGCTTGAAATTTCATTTATAGAAAAAGGCAGCCAGTTATTGCCTGACTCAACTAATAATAACCCTTACTACGACCTTACCCTGAATTATATAGATGTTTCCCTCATGGTAAGGCAGCCGGTACATTGGAAAGTGAATAATAAACTAAGCGACAAATATGGCCTTATATTCGGGCTTACTTACGGTACTCTAGCTTATTATCAATATACTGCTCAAAGCATTGTTTACTCCTCATCCACTTATAATAACGGCCTGTTTAATAATCACCTTGATGGAGAGCTTAATACTTTTGATGCCAGCGCCTTTATTGGGTTCTATTATAATTTCAGTCCGCAGTTTTTTGCCGATGTCCGTTATAGTAACTCATTTATTCCCGCTGTTAAGCATAACTCAACAACTACCTTTTATCCCTATTTCAATTCGTGGAACTCGGGAAGCAACCTTTGTTTTGAACTGAGGCTGGGTTACCAGTTTGGTTCGGGTAAAAACAATGCCAGCGGCCAGGGAACTGCCTCGCCACCGGAACCACCTTCAAATTAATATCTACAGCAGAATTTATAATGATTTAACCCCATAATAACATGAAAAGAATAATTGTTTATCTCTCCCTGGTTACAGGAGGCATGCAACAATCAAATGCGCAGGGTATTCCGGTTATAACATCCTGGGTTATGAATATTGGAGGAGCATACGGCATTGTTGACGGGCATTCTGATACTATTGAAAGCAATGTGCTGAAAGACCAGTTTGACAGCAACTATGTATATATTACCTGCAACTGTATTCCGGGATATGATATAGGCCCATGGAACTCAAATCCTAACTGGGCAAAGAACCAGAATTTCTGTTTTAAAATAACCCGGAACCCTGTTAAAAATACCGGTACGCCTGTAACTGCCGGGCTCGGACAGATAGGGGTCTGGTCTAATGGGGTAAGTATTTTTAATGCCTGGGATGGTTTTTCGTATAATAATTTAGGTTACTGGGACCGGAATGCCTTGGTATATGAAGGGGTTTCATTTGATACCTGCCTCGGCCATCCTGCACAAAATGGGCAATATCACAATCACGTGAATCCCAAATGCCTTTACAATGACGCCGACAGCACCCATCATTCCCCTATTATAGGTTGGGCATTTGACGGCTTTCCCGTTTATGGCGCTTATGGATATGTCAATGCAGATGGTACGGGAGGAATAAAAAGAATGGTCAGTTCTTATGTAACAAGGAAAATGGTAAACAGGGATACACTGCCAAACAGCACCACTGCGCTTCCTGTTGCTGATGATGGCCCGCCTGTAAGCCCGACATATCCGATAGGGAATTTTTTGCAGGATTATATATATGATACCGGTTATGGCGACCTGGACGAGCACAACGGAAGATTTTGCGTAACGCCTGATTACCCGGGAGGAATATATGCATACTTTGTTACGATTGACAGTAAACTTAACCCTGTTTATCCTTTTGTTATCGGCCCGACCTATTACGGAACTGTTCCTGCAGGCAATACAGGGCCATCAGGCGGGCATGTTACAATTACCGATTCGACCAAAGTGTGGACCCTTGTGAACGAAGTAAATAAAACAATCAAATTCGAGGTTGACCCCAATCCCACGTCAACTATGGCCTATATATATTTCGACCCGGTTTGCGATAATAATATGGTTGGAAGGCTGTATAGTGAAAAAGGGCAGCTATTAAAGACTCTTCCCAATCTTCAGCCTACCATGAGCTATGGAGTTGATATGAGCTGCTACCCGGCAGGAATATACTTTTTCAGGGTGCAAACCTCCAATACAGAGGCGGTGCAAAAAATAATTAAGGTGAATTAATGCTGAAAAAGGTACTCTATATGTTATTCAGCATAGCAGCCCTCGCGGCTGCTATGTCTTTTACTACCCCTGTGCAGACAGGGCTTCTCATACATTTTGAGAATTATGTCGGCACACGGTTGCTTAAACTTGACAGCGCTGCATATAAAAATGAGCTGGGGCAGGTTTATACCGTTACCAGGTTCAAATATTATATAAGCAATATTTGCCTCAAGAAAGAAGATGGCGGCCTGTTTAAACTGGATGAATCATATTTGATAAATGAGGAAGAACCGGCGTCGAAAGAGATAAACTTAAATGAAATACCGGAAGGAAAATATCTATCGCTCAGTTTTATAATAGGGGTTGACAGCCTTCACAATTGCAGCGGAGCGCAGGCAGGAGCGCTTGATCCTGTAAATGGGATGTTCTGGGCATGGAATAGCGGCTATATATTTTTGAAGATGGAGGGAAAATCGCCTGTATCCAAATCTCCCGGAGATTTGCTGGAATTTCATATTGGCGGATATAAATCGCCATACAATTGCATAAGAACCATAAAACTGGAATTGGGCAAAGGGTTAATTATTGAACATGGTAAAACTTCTTCGCTTGTAATTAAAGCAGACCTGTCAGAATTATTCAAAACACCGGTTAAAATTGACTTTTCAAAACTTTCATCGGTAACTGACTTTCATAACTCAACTACCATTGCTGATAACTATGCCGGCATGTTCAGCATAAAGGAATAAATATATGCGCGGGAGATATTGGTATATACTATCTGTTTTAATTCTTGTCGCTGCCTCGCTTGCCTTTATAGATGGCAATAACTATTTTGCCATTACCAAAGATGATGTTAAGCTTGATTTTCCCGAAGATTTTCCAAAGCCATTGTACGATTTTAAAAACAATGTCCCTACTCCTGCAGGTTTTACGCTGGGCAGGAAACTTTTTTACGACCCCATACTTTCTAAAGACAGTTCTGTCAGTTGCAGTTTCTGCCACCAGCGCATTGCCGCATTCGCCCATATTGACCACCCGGTAAGCCATGGCATAAACGGATTACTGGGAACCCG
The DNA here is from genome assembly GCA_052325425.1 of Bacteroidia bacterium. Classification (GTDB taxonomy): domain Bacteria; phylum Bacteroidota; class Bacteroidia; order JABEUT01; family JABEUT01; genus JABEUT01. The sequence continues at coordinate 45,696 of JBKQUY010000053.1, forward strand.
CAATGTTCCGCCTTTGCAAAACCTTATTTGGGAAAAGGAATTTATGTGGGACGGGGGAATTAATAATATGGAAGTGCAACCCATTACACCAATTACAAACCCTGTCGAAATGGACGAAGATTTGGGGCATGTGGTAAAAAAACTACAGCGTAACAAAGTCTATGATTCTTTGTTTAATGCAGCATTTGGAGACAGCATCGTTACTTCTCAAAAGCTATTGCGGGCGTTAGCGCAGTTCACCGGCTTAATGGTCTCATCCAATTCGAGATATGATAAATACATGCGGCACGAAGATACCCTTTCAAAAGCAGAATTAAATGGCCTGAAACTATTCAGGGCGAACTGCGAAGGATGCCATAAAGAGCCATTATTCACCGATAACAGCTACCATAATAACGGCATAAAATATGACAGCGCTTTTAAAGATTCAGGACGAATGAGAATTACCGGAAATAAAAGTGATTTTATGAAATTCCGCGTGCCAAGCCTCAGAAACATTGAGATGACGTATCCTTATATGCACGACGGAAGGTTCAGGAATCTCAGGCAGGTACTGAATCATTATACCAAAACATTTACTATAGAATCGGGCGCCGACCCGATATTGGTAAAAGGCATATCGCTAACTGAACAGGATAAATCAGATATCATTGCTTTTTTGAAAACGCTTACCGATAAAACCTTTTTGTATGACAGAAGGTTTGCCGACCCGGATGTGGTGAGGTATTAAAAAAAATTATTGCATTCTATTTATTTGGCAGTACATTTGCCTGCAAAACCTATTGAATGTCAGAAGTACAAACAAAGGAGTGGTTTAAGCGCTGGTTCGATTCGCCTTATTATGATATTTTATACAAAGAGCGTTGCCAGCAGGAAGCGGACACATTCATCCATAACCTTATTAAGTATTTAAACCCTGCACACAATAGCTTTATGCTCGATTTGGCATGTGGCAAGGGCAGGCACGCTATTTCACTGGGCAAGATGGGTTTTACTGTAACCGGGCTCGACATATCGGAGAGGAATATTCATATTGCCGAAAAAGCCCATAGTAAAAACCTCTCGTTTTACATCCATGATATGCGCAAGCCATATATGGCTAATTACTATGACTATGTGTTTAACCTGTTTACAAGTTTCGGCTATTTTGATATTGAAAGGGAGAATGAGGCTGTAATATCAAATATTTATTTCGCTTTAAAACCGGGCGGAGTTTTTATACTCGATTTTGTAAACATTCAGAAAATAGCCAATAGCCATCAGTCCCGATGCTTCGGGGCTAAAAGCCATACAGAAATTGAGGGGATAAAATTTATAGTCAGCCGTAACCTTCAAAATGGCTTCCTTATAAAGAATATAGAGGTATTTGATGGCGAACAACAATTCAATTTTAAAGAAAAAGTGCGGGCATATAGCCCTGAGCAGCTTATGGAAATGACCGAAAAACGAGGGTTTGAAATTATTAAGCAATTTGGCGACTATAATCTTGATAATTTTGAGGCCGGTAAATCAGACCGCTTTATATTGATAAGTAAAAAGAAATAATGCTGCTGCTCTACTTTATATTATTCGCTGCTGTATTTTCCAGCGGGTTTGTTTTTTCATTAGTTGCCATTCCCAAACTGGCGCTGAAGCTGTTGCTTGCATTTACGGGTTCGCTTTTATTTTCTATAGCGGTATTGGACCTGGTACCTGAAGTTTACGGCAGCCTTGGCAAAACCGCGGGCATTTATATACTGGTGGGTTTTTTCCTGCAGATAATACTGGAATTTTTCTCTCATGGTATTGAGCATGGCCATACCCATCACGGTGAAGGAAGAACATTTGTTATCATGATGCTTATAAGCCTGTGCATACACTCTCTGCTTGAAGGTATGGCTGTAAGCTACCACCCTCAAAACTCGAATTCATTAATTGACAAAGGGCTGTATATTGGCATTTTACTGCACCACGTACCAATAGCCATAGCATTAATGACAGTGCTGACAGAATCGCATGTTGAAAAAATGAAACGTCTTATACCACTTGCAGTATTTGCATGCATGTCGCCATTGGGAATGTACCTGGGAGCACATACAGGGTTTTTAACTACCATGTCGGGTGGAGCATTTATACTGAATGTAACCACAGGGCTTGTTGCAGGGATTTTACTTCATATCTCTACTACCATACTTTTTGAAAGCAGCGAAGACCACAGGTTTAACCTTCTTAAATTTATCACAGTTATTTTAGGGGCATTATTGACCATTTTCATTATTTTGTGAGCCGTGACAGAGGAATTTTTACACTATATATGGAAGCATACCCTGCTTGACCGTTCGGAGTTGAAAACTACCGAAGGGAAACCGGTTGAAATAATTCAAACCGGTTTGCATAACCACGATTCGGGCCCTGATTTTTTTAATGCCAAATTGAAAATAGACGATACTATATGGGTTGGAAATGTGGAGGTGCACATTAATTCTTCCGATTGGAATGCCCACAGGCACCAGCATGATGAAGCATACAAAAATGTAATACTCCATGTGGTATGGAAGAATGATGCGGAAATATCTTTGCCCGGCGGATACCCTGTTCATTCTCTCGAATTGAAAGATATGGTTCCGCTTACACTTTTGTCGAGGTACGAAGAATTGCGCAATTCAGCCAAAAGGATACCATGCGAAAATGAATTGCACCGTGTAAATGAAATGGTGTGGCATTCCTGGATGGACAGGCTTGTGGCAGAAAGGCTGGAGCGTAAAACCGCCAGCATAACAGCCAAACTGAAAGATACGGTTAATGACTGGGAAGAAGTTTTTTACCAAACCCTGTTGCGTAACCTGGGCAATCCCATAAATACAGAACCTTTTGAAAGGCTGGGGCGTTCCCTTCCTTATAAAATAATTGCCAGGCATCGTCCTGATAATATGGAAATAGAAGCTCTGTTGCTGGGGCAGGCAGGATTACTTGAAGGAGGTTTTAAGGATGATTACCCGCAAAAGCTCCAAAAAGAATATAATTACCTAAGGCATAAATATGGCCTTACACCGGTCAGCAAGGCAGAATGGAAGTTTATGCGCATCCGGCCTCCTCATTTTCCCACCTTCAGGCTGGCGCAACTGGCTGCACTTTTAACCAAACATGGCAGATTATTCCGCTTAATTACGGAAGCGGATAGGGTAGGAGATGTAATAAATCTTCTTTCCGTAAGCCCGGCAGAATATTGGCATACACATTACAGCTTCGATAAGCCATCGCGAAAAACAACGGGCATAATGGGCAAACCCATGATTGAGATGCTTATTATTAATGCGGTAGCACCATTATTATTCATATATGGAAAAAATGAATCAAATGAAGCTATTAGCGAAAAGGGGCTTGAACTCCTTCATAACCTGAAAGCGGAAAATAACAGCATTATAAAAAAATGGGCTTCATTGAATATAAATGCCGATGATGCTTATGAGACACAGGCTCTTTTACAGTTAAAGAAAGAGTATTGCGACCAACGAAAATGCGTGCATTGCGCTATAGGACATGATTTATTAAAGCGAAAAGGCCATCAATAACAAATATTTTAGTAACTTTGTAAATATTATAAATTTACAAAATGTTTATAGGAATAATTGCTGATATTATTGCGTGGTTCGAACAGAAGGCTTTTGGCGTGTGCACCTGGCTCGGCAATAAACTTGGCATGAAAAGCACAACCATCCGTTTGTATTTTATATATCTGTCTTTCTTTACTTTCGGTTCACCCATAATTATCTACTTCATGCTTGCCTTTTTGCTGGAGAACAAAAAGTATTTCTCACGTTCAACGCAAACACGCCGCCACACCTGGGATTTGTAATCTTAGTAAGTCTTATTTGTTACATCCCTGGAATTCATAACATATTGTAGCGCAACATCAGGGACTTATCGCTATATTTGTACAATAAATATAAACTCAATGACAACCCTTATAGTATCACCAAAAACGAGTTCTGAACTGAAATTAGTTGAAAAACTTCTCAAAGGATTAGGGATACCGGCTCATTCCATTACCGAAGAAGAAAGAGAAGATATAGGGCTTTCTATTTTGATGAAACAGGCTGACCGCTCGAAAAAGGTTTCGCGTGAATCTATCATGAGAAAACTAAAATAATGAAGGTTGAGTTTTTAGCGAAATTCAGTAAAGACCTGGATAATATAACCAGGCAAATATTAAAAGCGCTATTGAAAGAACGATTATAGAAGTCGAAGGAGCAAAGACTATTCAACAGGTAAGGAATATAAAAAAGTTGAAAGGAAACAAAATTGCCTACCGGATAAGGGTAGGTGATTTCTGAATAGGCATTTATTATGAAAACGGGATTGTACAATTTGCCCGTGTATTACACAGAAAGGAAATATACAGGGCTTTTCCTTAATCTTCAACTATTCCTTGTTATCGTTAAAGAATAGGAGTTTTATTAAATCATTTATGTTTAAATCTCTTTGGCTGATCATGCAATGATTTAGAGTTTTTTTTGTTATTTAGCATATTATGAGTAAAAAAATAATGATAACGGGTTCCAATGGTTTATTGGGACAAAAATTGGTTTACAGGCTGCTTAATGAGCCCGATGTTGAAGTAATTGCCACCTCAAAAGGCCCGAATCGTCTTATAAAACAAGACGGGTATATATATCAGCCGCTTGATATTACCGATGCCAAGGCAATTGAAACGGTTGTGAGCCAATATCACCCTGACGTGGTAATAAATACCGCTGCAATGACCAATGTTGATGCCTGTGAAACACAGGTGGAACAATGCCATAAAATGAATGTGGACGCGGTAAAGTATATAGTTGACGCATTAAAAAAACAGCCCAATAACCCTCAGCTCATTCACCTTTCTACCGATTTTATTTTTGACGGGTTGAATGGGCCATACAGGGAGACAGATATACCATATCCGCCAAAATCTGTGTATTCAGAGTCTAAATTTGTTTCGGAAAAGGTTGTTAAAGAATCTGGAATACAATGGACAATAATACGCACTGTATTGGTTTATGGTGTGGTTGATAATATGAGCCGAAGCAATATTGTGCTGTGGGCAAAAGACTCATTATCAAACGGGAAAAAAATAAATGTGGTTGATGACCAGTTCCGCACCCCGACCCTTGCTGAAGACCTTGCGGAAGGTTGTACATTGGCAGCGCTGAAAGGCGCAACGGGCATATATCATATTTCAGGAAGAAATTTTATGAGCATATTGGAAATGGTGCAAATCATAGCTGATTTCTGGCATCTTGATAAGTCGCTTATAACGCCTTCGAAGACAAACCAGATTGGCCAGCCCGCTCAGCGCCCTTTACGCACCGGGTTTATTTTAGATAAGGCTATGAACGAACTTGGCTATAGCCCTCACTCATTTGCCGAAGGCCTTGCAATGGTTGACAAACAGCTAAAAGGGAAAAAATAGTTGTCCGGCGCGGATTAATATTAAGTAATTGAGGAATTAATACCAGTAATTAAGCTGTAAAGTTTTTTAATACAAAATAATGATTGACGCAAAGAACACTAAGGAAAAACGCAAAGTACGCGAAGAAAAAAGCTTTGCGGACTTTGTGTGAAATTGCTTTTAAAGAAGTCCTAATAATAATTCGTGAAATTAGTGTCAGAAATATGAAAAGAGCAAAGCAATGCACAATAATAATTGCTGTACTGTTTTCATTTAACAATGTTTTTGCCCAAAAAGACAGCATTCAGGCTTTATTCAAGCCTGTTAAGTTTAATATACACTACTCTAATTTGCAATGGGAGGAAGGATATAACGGATACCTGTTTAAGAATTCGTACATAGGCGGTGCAGGCATTGACCTGTTTGGAATTGTATTTAACGAGGTGAACTTTGCTTTTGGTTTTGACGAGGCCGGTTCAGGCACAGCCGGAAGGACTATAATTACAAATTTTATAGTTCAATCTTATTCCGATTTTTATTTTAAGATAGAACCTATGCTTTTCCCCGAAAAGATTATAAACCTTTCTATGCCCATAAAGATTGCCTATTCTTCACTTGGTTATTCCGATACTGCCACCTCAACGGCTACCCAAGGCGGAGGTTATGGCCGGGGTGGTTATGGCAGGCGGCGTGGTGAGTCGGTAAGTTTCCCATCTATTACGCCCGGAGTATTTACATACGTAAATGTTTTTACCAAAGTGAATATTGGAGTTGGGATCAATTACCGGCTTGCACTTAAAACTTACAGCACAGGTTCACCATCCGATTATGATAACCTGTCGTTTTCAGCCCTGATACGTTTCAGGCTTGCTTTCCGCAATAAAAACAAAATAGCGCCTGATAAGGATGATTACTACCAGCCGGGGAACAGATTTCAGTAACTAATTGTAAATGGTGAATGGTAAATTGTGAACGATGAAAGATAACCCGGTCAAAGATAAATCCCTTGCATTTGCATTAAGAATTGTAAAAATGTATCAATTTTTAAGCGAGGAAAAGAAAGAATTTATTTTAAGTAAACAGTTACTTCGAAGTGGAACGGCTATTGGTGCATTAGTCAGAGAAGCGGAACAGGCTGAAAGTAAACCTGATTTTATACATAAACTGGCTGTTGCACAAAAAGAAGCAAATGAAACAGACTATTGGATAATACTCTTATTCAAATCGGGGTATATTGATGAAAAACAGTTCAATTCCATAAGTAGTGATATAAGTGAATTGAATAAACTACTGGCTTCAATAATAATAACATCAAAACAAAACAGTAAAAACTAAAAACCTATATTGTAAGTGGCTTTGCCGTTTACAATTCACAATTTACAATTCACCATTAATTACTCCACCAATTTGCGAAGTAATTTAATATTCACCTCATCCATATTATTTTCGGCGTCAGTTTCTATAACCTTAGGAACATGAGGAAATTTTTTCATCATCAGTTTAAAGGCCATTGTACCAATCTTTCCTTGCCCGATATGTTCGTGCCTGTCGAGGCGGCTTCCCAAATCTCCTTTTGAATCATTAAGATGTATGGCATTAAGGTTTTTTAGCCCTATAATATGGTCAAATTGTTCCATTACAATATGAAACTCATGTTCCGTGCGTATATCGTACCCGGCAGCAAAGGCATGGCAGGTATCAAAACAAGTGCCAATCCGGTCCGAATCTACCATATCCATTATCTCCCGAAGGTGCTCAAATTTATAGCCCACGTGCGAGCCCTGCCCCGCAGTATTCTCCAGCAATATCTTTACATGCGAACCGTGTGTATTGTCAAGAGCCTCTTTCAGCCCGGAAGCAATCCTCTTCATGGCATCATGCTCTGTGGCTTCACCGGCAGCGCCGGGATGCAATACTGCCCCAAAAATGCCAAGTTCATGGCAGCGTTTTACTTCATCGGTAATTCCTGCAACAGATTTATCGTAAAGGGCTTTATCGGCGCTGGCAAGGTTAATGAGGTATGAAGCATGGGCAAATATGGCTTTAACCTGAGGGTTGGCTTTCCAGGCGTTTGCAAAAGCTGTTTTTTCTTCTGCCGATATGGGCTTTGCCTTCCACTGCCGCTGGTTGCGGGTAAATACCTGGAAAACGTCGAGGTCAAGTAAAGCAGCCTCATCGAAGGCATGTTCCAGGCCCCCGCTTACCGAACAATGAACTCCAAGCATCATGATAATGTGATTTTATTGGTTTATGGCTGCGAAGGTAATTGCTTTTATAATTTGTCGAAAAATAGAATTAACCTTCAAAAGACGAAAAGCCATTATTTTTAGCTTAAAATTGCAGGATTTCATATAAAATACATGAAAAAGGCGTCAGGGAATCGCAGATTTTATGCTTTTTTAACATTATTTTTTTGCTGTATATGACATGTTTACAGGCGTTTGCCCTGATATATGATAAGAATCATAAAAAAAAAGTTACCGCATATCAAAAAAAAATAGAACTTCGCCATCCCTTATTTAAGACCTATTAAGTAACTTAAAGATAAATAAGGCATAACATTGTACTAATATTGATACTGCACTTTTGCACCGGAAAAAAATTAAACCAATATAATGAAAAAAACAACCGCAACTGAAACCGAAAACCTGAAAGATAACTTCTATTCAGCAGCAGAGAAAACCACTGAAATGGCAAAATCGTTTGTAGAAAACGGAGCCAAACAATTTGAAGCCACCCTTAACGCAGGCAAAGCGATGTTAGATACCATTACCAAACAATATACCGGTAAGGAAGCTGCCGCCACCATGCCTTCAGAGTTTTTCAAGGACGGTTTTGAAAGCACAGTTAACGCTTCTACCAAATGGTTTAAAGAGTCGTCGAAAATTATGACCGACCTTTTCGATAAGCAGTCACGCTTTATGCTCAATTCATATTCCGGCTTTATGGAAATGGCGAATGAAGGCATCAGCAAAGTGAAAAGTTCAGAATTAGGCACAGGAGCATTCCACAACAGTGTTGAGATGTTTCTTAAAAACCTGGAAGAATCTTCCGCAGTTATGAAAAAGATGTTTGCCAATGTAATTGATATGATTACCGACGAAGCTGACAAAGGCTTTGTAAAAGAAATATCAGATTTAATGCACGATACCTATAACAAGCAAACCGAACAATTGCTTAAGTTCAACAAAAACCTGCTTGGCGCCGCTAACCTGCAAAGCACTATTGACCTGAACAAGGAAATATCGGAAAAACTTCAGAAGGATTTTGAAAAGAACTTTGAAGCTTCCAAAAAGATTATCAAATCAATCTCTGATTCCTATACCAGGGAGAATGGTTTCTCAACCAAATCAGGCAAAAAAATGCTTGATGAGATTTTTGCTGAAATAGATGTTGTTACCAAGAACAATATGAAGTTCTGGACCAACTGGTTTGATGAAGTTTACAGCAACAATAAAAAAGCGGAGACCACCGGCGCAAAAGCAACCACCGGCAAAAAAAACGGCCAGCACGTATTGCATAATCATCGTCCATAATTTATAATCACAAAAAACAAACATGAAAAACACAATCAACAAACAAGCCGAAACGTTGAAAAAAAGCATTGACAACGTTTCTCAAAGCTCAAAGGAGAGCATCAAATCCTTAATTGATTCAAATTCAAAACAATTTGATTCAGCGTTGGAAACCAACAAAAAAACTTTCGATTCCATCAGCAAAATGCTGTATGAAAAGGAAATGGACCCTTCTATTGTAAGCGCATTCAAGACTACATTCGGCAAGGGTATCAAATTATCGGAAGATGTAATTGATTCCATCATTGATTCGCACACCAGGCGTATTGACCTTTCTATTGACTTTACAACCAGGTTCATGGAAATCCTTAAGAATGAAGACCTCAATTCCAAAGAAGGTGTTGATAAGCTTGTTGAACTGGTAAAAGAAAATTTCGACAAATCAACCGAACTTTCTATGAACAACATGGAGAAAATCGTTTCGGTTTATAACGATCACCTGAACCTTGCTTTGAATTTCAACAAGAAATTCGGCGAGAACATTAATTCACAAATCGTATCTATGTTCAAACTTCAAAAGAAGAATATTGATTCTTTCTTCGCTATGGACATGGTAACTGATTGGTGGAAGAACGTTGGAGAAGAAAAATCCAAAGTTTAATTAACGGTTATTGAGCTTATCCCTGTAATCCCCATCATGGTTACAGGGATAGCTTATTTTTAAAACAGCCTATTTATGGAAAAAGAACTCGTAGCAAACGGAAAAAAATATTCGGATATGGATAACCAGGAGAACAACAAATTGGAGGATGCCCAAAAGATGAACGAATTACTTATGAAAGCCGGCCATAAAATGGTTGAGCAAACCATAAAAGACGCGCCGGGGCAGTTCAGCGACAATATAGAAATGGCTTTGGGGTACTCAAATTTATTTTCAGAGATTGCCGCCAACCCCGGAAATACTGCCAAAGCTCAAAGCCTGTATATTGACTTTATTAAAAAGCAGCAGGATTTATGGAAAAATATGATGGAGCGCCAGGTTGGCAAGGAGAATGCTCCCGTTATTACCCCTGCGCCTACCGACAAACGGTTTAAGGCTGCGGAATGGAATGAATTACCTTATTTTGATTTTATAAAACAAAACTACCTGCTGGTTGCCGAATTGCTCAGCAGCATTGTTAATTCGGTTGATGTTGATGACAAAACCAAGAAGAAGCTTAGCTTTTATACCAAACAGTATATTGACGCTTTTTCTCCGGCGAATTTTTTAGCTACCAACCCTGAAGCCCTTAAACTGGCGCAGGAAACCAAAGGGCAAAGCATTACCGAAGGATTGAAAAATTTCCTCGAGGATGTTACCACAGGCCGCATTTCACAAACCGATACTACGGCGTTTGAGTTAGGCGTAAACATTGCGGTTACCTCCGGTGATGTAATATTCGAAAATGAACTTATACAGCTTATACAATATAAACCAACCACCAAAACTGTACAGGAGGTACCTGTACTTATTATTCCTCCGTGGATAAACAAGTTCTACATACTCGATTTAAGCCCCGAAAACTCTTTTGTGAAATATATAGTTGACCAGGGCTTTACTACTTTCCTTATTTCGTGGAAAAATCCGACACCTGACCTTGGCTACCTGGGTTTTGAAGAGTATGTTGAGCTGGCAGCTTTGAAAGCCGCTGAGGTTATAATGGCTGTTACAAAAGCAAAAAAGATAAATGCCATCGGCTACTGCCTGGGTGGAACTTTGCTTGCCATATCTCTTTCTATTGCATATTCACGTAAAAATGTGCCCTTCCAGTCGGCTACTTTCCTCTCTTCCATGATAGATTTTTCGGATATTGGCCCTATGGGCGATATTATTGACGAAGCCCTGGTAAAGAAGATAGAGGAGGGGGAACTGAAAGAAGAAAAACTGATGCGCGGCAAAGTTATGGGCAGCGCGTTCAACCTTTTGCGTTCGAACGACCTTATCTGGAACTATGTGGCCAACAGTTACCTGAAAGGTAAAAAGCCTGCTCCGTTTGACATACTTTACTGGAACGGGGATAATACTAACCTGCCTGCCAATATGTATGGTTTTTATCTGCGAAAAATGCTTTTTGAAAACAAACTGAGCAGGAAGAATGCCTTACGCATTTGCGATACCCCTATTGATATTGGCAAAATAGAAGTTCCTGCCTTTGTGGTTGGTACAGCCGAAGACCATATTTCACCGCCACAAACAGCATTTACTACAACAGAATTGGTAAGCGGCCCGGTAGAATATGTATTGGGCGGTTCAGGCCATATTGCGGGAATTGTAAATCCTCCGGCAAAGAAAAAATATGGCTTTTACAAAGACGGTGAATTGGGTAAAGGTTATGAGGAGTGGAAAAATACTGCAAAACAACAGGAAGGCAGTTGGTGGACGCATTGGATTGCATGGCTTAAAAAACAATCAGGCAAGGAAATACCCGCCCTTACAAAACCGGGCAATGCAAAATATACGGTTATTGAACCCGCTCCGGGAAGATACGTGAAAGAGAAATGTTGATTAATTAGTATTCAGGGAAAGTTATGAGTTATGAATTATTAGTTATGAGTGAAAGACAAAACATTCAATAACTAATATGCATAATTCGTAACCCATATTTCATAACTCATAATTCATAACTCATTAAAGATGTATGGCAGACACAAAAAAGGTAGCACTGGTTACAGGCGGAACAGGTGGAATAGGCACAGCAATATGCGAGCGCCTTTATAAAGACGGGTATAAAGTAGCTGCGAACTACAAAGATTTTACCAAGGCCATTAAGTGGCGCGAGGAAGCAAAGAAATGGAGAGAGGACCAATTGAAAATGGGGATAGATATCCACATTGTGGAGGGCGACGTATCGAATTACAAATCGTCGGCCGCCATGATAAAAGAAATTACTGAAGAAGTTGGCCAGATTGATGTGCTGGTTAACAATGCCGGTATAACCCGCGATGCTCCACTGCATAAAATGACCCCGGAACAATGGTACGAGGTTATGAATACCAATTTAAACAGTGTATTTATCTGTTCCCGCCTTGTAATTGAAGGCATGATTGCCAAAGGTTGGGGAAGGATTATCAATATGTCATCGGTAAACGGCTCAAAGGGAGCATATGGACAAACCAATTACTCGGCTGCAAAGTCGGCAATGTATGGTTTTTCCAAATCACTGGCGCTCGAGGTGGCTAAAAAAGGCATTACGGTTAATTGCATTTCTCCCGGTTATATAGGCACCGCTATGGTTATGGCTATAAAGGAAGAAATACGAGAGAAGATTGTTGCCCAGGTGCCGGTAGGGCGTTTTGGCAAACCTGAAGAAATAGCCCAAATGGTTTCTTATTTAGCCTCCGATGAAGGCGGCTATATTACGGGCGCCAATATGGCTGTTAACGGCGGCTTGCACATGTACTAAAATAGCTATTGGCTTATGGCTTTTAGCTGATAGCCTGAGTTCGGCATAAAAAAATAAAACGAGCAGGAGTAATATCGGACAAGGAATATTGAATTTCGAAGCAGGGACACAAAATTTTGTGTCCCTGTTTTATTATAATATTTAATATACATAATGAAAAATGCTAAGGAAATTATCAGATGTGCTATAAGTAATTTACAACCAATTACTTAACTATTGTTTAATCAACCGGTACTTTCGGGTTACACTTTTTGACCTCTGAAAATTGTGTTTGTTTTGATAATCAATTAGTTGTGACTAAAAAATCTCTAAAAAGTGTAACCTTGTGTAACCCGTAGTTTATTTATTATCCAGTTTCATGCTTTCGGCAATAATCATTAATTCATTCAATGCTTCTTGCTTATTAGCCATCATGGCAATATGAATTTGCTGGCCGATTACCATTTCATCCTGCGGTATAATTTGTTCACGGAGGAAAATTCCCTGCATATCAACTGTAAAATAAAGCCATTTGATATATCTCCCCATAAATATGCCTGAATCCCTTAGGGCGCCTCGCTCATCAAGGCCATAATTCCGGTAAACATAAGATGGGTGCTCGCCAAAATATACCAATAAATTGGCCCATTGGTTATCGGTAAAATAGCGGTACTTATGGATTTTAAAGACTTCGAAATCGTAAGCTTTATCAATGGTTACGCAATAGTTGGCAGGCAGGTGAAAAGAGAATATTTTAGTGCTGTCAATAATAAAATGCTTTTCATCCCTCTCATTTCTTTTGTTTATCCTTGGGCCATTGGCAAGTGTTTGAAAGACCTTTTCAGTGAGCGTTTGGAATTGCTCCTTCGCGGTATATGCGGGAGAATTGATATAGGCATCAATTCTGAAAAGGGTTCCATCGTATGTTTGTACCAACAGGCTGTTGATTAGAATGGCACTTTGAGAGGAATCATATTTAAGCGGAGTAGATAAAATGGAAAGGAGAGAATCGCTTTTAAAAAACACCTTATTGCTGAAATTCGCCTTATATGAGCTGTCATTGTTTACCTCGTTAAACAAGTTCTTATCACCCAGGAGATAGAGTTCCTGGGCAAAAAAGACAAGGCGCATATTCCCGGTATCATATATAATCCTTGTTTCTTCATCGGGGTTTGGCCCGGCAGCCATAATATCAGAAGAACGCGCCATATTTATTGCAGATGACGGAAAATTAAAATATGCCCTGCCATTGAGAATAGGTTGCTTGTTGTTTAGCGCTAAACCGGCGATGTTTCCCTGGCCATACGCGCAAAGGATTGAAATGAAACTTATAGCAATAAATAAGGCAGTTCTTTTAAACATAGCAGAAAAGTGTCTTTTCATTTATATTGGCAAAAAGACATTTTTCAAATGTAATAAAGTATTATTTAGCAGGTAAAAATGATTGAAACAGATGGACATTATATAAAAGTAACCCGATTTTTATTCACCTTTGGTGCTGGAATATGGTGAATGGGAATATAATATGAAACAAGTTAAGATACGGTTTAAAATCGGGCTCTTGTGCCTTTTGCTTATTCTGACTGCTAACCTTTTCGGGCAGAAAGCTGAGCATTACATGGAGAATGATTGTGATTGTTTTATCTATCCCGGCGGGAATGATACCACTAAAAGCTTTACCCCGACACATACGGAGATTGATTCTGCAGAGAGCGCTATCAGGGAAAAGATCTCGCAAAAACTGCACCCCGATAATATGCGTATATTGGTGCAACTGGGGTTGGTTAATTTTGAGCGGCATTACCACGGAACTATCAACAAAAATGGGCATAAGGAGTTGCGCATACATGGGGTAAACAAGTCAAATCCCAACCAGGTTTGGGTAACCTATTTCGACCTTACTGACAAAAAGCTTTATAACTTTTCTTTTTTTGGAGGGTATTAAGATACATCAATAGATGGAATGATGAATAGCAATGCACTGAATAAAGCAATGTAGTATATTTGATTATGACAGAGAGATTATAGTATAATAAACACGTCCCATGATTGTATTTCTGGTTATGTACAGGATGAAATTATACATACAACTTATAGCCGCGCTCAGTTTCATATTTACTATCGGGTGCCAAAATAATGCGATTAAGGAATATTCCCCATGCGGCGATTTGTTTGGAGAACTACCTTTTGCATCGGGCAAAAAGAAAGGAGTAATAAAATACTATGCGGATAGCGATAAGTTAAAGATTCAATTTCCATTTAATGATGATAAAATAATTGAACTGGTAACCGAAAATAATGATTTTGAAAAATCAAAAATCCGAATACCATATACAGATGACAAGGCTATTGAGCGGGAAGAAAAGAAGGACAAAGTAAGGTTGAATGCCAAAAGGAACGGGATTGAAAAAGAATATTATGATGATGGGAAATTAAAATGGGAAGTCAGTTATAAAGACGGGAAGAAAAACGGAATAGAAAAGGAATATTATGAAAACGGTAAATTAAAATGGGCAATTCCATATACAAAAGGCAAGAAGAATGGAATAGAAAAGGAATATTATGAAAGCGGGCATTTGTTTTGGGAAACTCCTTATAGGGATGATATGAGGGATGGAGTGCAAAAAGAGTATTATGAGAGCGGTGGAGTAACATGGGAAATTGCTTATGAAGATAACATAATTGACGGCGATGCAAAAGAAATGTATGAAAGTGGCGCTCTGAAGCAGGAAGTCCATTTAAGGGAAGGTAAAATTGTTGGAGTGGAAAAAACATTTTATGAAAGCGGCAAAGTAATGGGTGAGTATCCGTTTTCAAGGAATAATAATGGAATACAAAATGGTGAAGTGAGGGAATACTATGAAAATGGTAGCTTATTCAGGAAAGTGCGTTATGTTGACGGCAGAAGAAATGGTAAGGAAAGGACTTATGACAGAAACGGAAACTTACTTGGCGAAACTCCCTATAGGAATGGCAAGCAGGGGAAAACAGTATGGCATTTTTAGCAGCAGAAAAGCTTATTTTACTTTAACTCCGCTCATTGTTTTCTTTTCAACGGTAAGATTGGCAATAACCGATTTTTTAATCATAAGCCTTGCATCGGCGCCGCCTGGCTGAATATAATAGGTTTCATTATCGTATTTAATCTTTCCTATCCTGCCAATGTCCTCGTTAATCCATTCATTTGCAAACAGCCTGTAAATTTCATTCGGGCTTGCCATAGCAGTTACTCCAAAAGTGAGTGTTTTACCATCACCCATGTCAAAGCTTATTTCAATTGAGTTTTTATGAACCTGGGTGCAAACGCCGGGAGTGAATTTCTTTAAGAGTATGATATGGACATATTTACCATTCTCAAATTTTACCTGCCCCGAAGTCACTTTTGTGTTTGCCGAAGAAACCTCTCTTCTTAGTTCTACATCCCGGTCAACATAAAACTGGAGTTTGCTCAAAGGAATTGAATCGGCTTCCACCTTGGTTCTAATCTCCGTAGTGAAAAATGACTTAGGTACACATGATGTTATACCCATAGAAAAAACAATAGCTGTTAGCTGAAATATTCTCAATTTACTGTTGCTTTTCATTTTTTTGTTACTTAGGCTGTTAAAATTAAAAGTTTTTCCCTTTTCTATTCAGTATCGTTATTTATTAATAGGTGTTTGACGACAAAAGACAGAGATAGTTTAAAACCAGTAATTAAATATTCTTTTTTAAGAACTTACAGTTGTCGGCTTTCAACTCTTCCTGCTTTTAATATCAATTCCCATGTTACTTTTTTTTCAGAGTTTGGATTTCCCCAAACATTGGCCATATCTTTCTCTAATTGCTCCGTGGGATTAAACTTTTTTTGACCGATAAAGCGTTGTACGGCTGACCAGGTATTTAAATAACCTGTTATATCTGTAAGATTCATAAATTTTTCTGAAAAGAATGCGGGACTTTCAATCTGTTCGAATGGAAAAGGAATCGTCCGGTATCTCTTTTCTACTAACCTGTTTTCAGGCTGCCAGTAATCTTTTAATGTATGGTCGTGAAATTGCTTTATAATCTTGTCAACTTCCGGAGAGATAGCAGGTATTCCATAAGCCCATGCTGCTATAATTCCATTATTTTTCAATACCCTGTTTGCTTCTTTATAAAATATGTCAAAGTCGAACCAATGCAGGGCGTTTGCTATGGTTAAAAGGTCAATGGAATTTGATTGTATAGAATTGTTTTCAGCTTTTTCAACCAGGTATTTTACTTTTTCATTTGGCAAGCTATTTCTGATTTGTTCTTCACTCGGGTCTGTAGCTATTATTTTATTATAAAATGGAGCAAGGCCAATTGCCGCTTGCCCGTTGCCTGTTCCGCAGTCCCATGCAATTTTATGTTCCTCCGTTAAAGAAGATAAATAGGAGTATAACTCAGCAGGATAATGAGGTCTGTACTTTACATAAATATCAGACTGCTTTGAAAAGTTGTCTTTAAAATTTGTCATCTAAATATATGCCTGAATTACGTTTTCAGAATATAAGTATCCTAAAAGAAACGGTATTGTATTCCAACATCAATACCAACTCCTATAGCCTTCCATGATGTGGTTATGTATTGATTGACAAGATTGTTGTTATTGGCAGAAAGGTTGTTATAGTTTACAAATGGCATATAAAGCATATAATTGAACCCAAAGCGTCCAAGGTACAATCGTGTTGAAATATGAACATCGGCCCAGCTTCCCTTGCCATATACCTGGGCGTTAACACTGTTATTCACATCGTACGTAAGGTGGGAGAATCCGTATGTGCCGCCAAAACGCCAATCAATATGCTCTTTTCTTATCAAATGAATGTTAAGCACTGCGGCACCCTCATAACTTGAAATAGTCGGAGTTGAGCTGGTGGTTGAATTTTGCTGGGTAAAATAACTCTCAGATTGCACTATGGCTCCTATTCCGAGCCAGTTAAATACCCCAAATTCAGCGCTGGCATTATAATTTGCTGAGCCATTATTGTTCTTTTGATTTGTAGATAAATTCAGGTATTGGTCAATATAACGCTGCGCTATGCTATTGTAAGTTAGTCCTAAATCTGCAGAGATAACCAGGTTACACTGATTAAAGGATTGTGCAATTGTTTGCTGTGCAAGCACCAGGGGAAAAATAAATATCACTATTTTTTTAATCATTACTGTTTCCTTGGATAGTGTATTTTACAATACAAAGATAGTTCTTTGTTGTATTATTCAGAATAAAAAAGAAAGCCCCGCAGAATTTCAGGACTTTTGTTTTCAGTGACCCCTATGGTACGATTATCGAACTCATTGATGACAAGGTTTAAAGGGATATATTGTTTAAAATCAATTATTGCAGCCCATTAAAGTGCAAGTCCAGATAACTATTTACTTTAAAATCGTATTCCATTTCCTACAACTTCACATTTGTAAAAAAAAGCCATTAGTTACAATAATTTATATTTTTGTAAATATATGAAATTTGAAACTCACTTCAATCCAAAAGATTTAACTCTTCTTTTCATTGGAGCTGTATTTATAATTATTAGCCTTCTTTTATTTCGACAGGGAAGGACATGGCTTAGTATTGCTATTCTTTTAATAGCAGCAATTTTCCTGAGATTTTTTGTTGTTAATTTAGACCCATTCCTATATCCCTGGGATGAACAATTTCACGCATTAGTAGCAAAAAATATGTTAACACATCCGTTTACTCCAATGCTTTATACAAATCCCGTTTTACCATACGATATGGCGAATTGGACAGGGAACCATATTTGGCTCCATAAAGAGCCCCTTTTCCTGTGGATTATAGCTATTTCATTTAAAATTTTTGGGATAAATGAAATGGCTCTTCGCCTTCCTTCTATCTTGATGTCATCCATTTTAGTTCCAGTACTTTATAGAATTGGGAAAATACTTGTAAATGAGAAAATGGGGTATTGTACGGCTTTTATTTTCGCACTGGCTAATTACCAAATAGAAATGGTCACTGGCATCATTGGCATGGACCATAATGATGTATCTTTTATGTTTTTCATTGCCTTAAGCTTTTGGGCTTGGTTCGAATATCAATCTTCCAATAATAAAAAGTGGCTCTATTTAATTGGTGTGTTTTCAGGAATGGCAGTACTTGTAAAGTGGATTATGGGATTTATTGTATTTTTTTGCTGGGGCATTACAATGATTTTTAATAAAGAAAACAGAAAAACTAAGGGTTATTATAAAGATATATTAAAAAGTTTTCTTTGCTCTCTTATTGTAGCAATTCCATGGCAGGTGTATATTTTCTTGAAATTTCCCAAAGAAGCACTTTCTACCTATCTTTCATATACATCCCATTTTTCATCTGGAATGGATGGACATACCGGGAGCGGTTATTATTATCTTGATTTGATTGGTAAACAATATGGATGGATAGTTCCTTTTGTGCTTATTCCATCCTTTTATTATTTATACAAAAAAATAAAAGTGAAAAAAAATGAATTAATTGTAATAATTAGTTGGATATTATCTGTAAACATTTTTTTTGCAATAGCTAAAACAAAACTACCACTTTTTACAATAATATGCTGTCCAGTTATTTTTCTTGCTTTAGGTAATTTCTTATCAATTTCAATTGAATATATTGAAGCCCAAACTAAGAAATTATCAGCCCTGTTAATATGGATTCTATTGATTCTGGTTGGATATTCAAATATAAATTTATTAGAAATAGAATCACGTCATAAAGAAGTGGGTGATGAGAAAGTCAAACGTGAATTGTTTTTGAATAATACGCATGTCTTTAAAAAAGCTGATAGTTTATTGCGTGGTATAGATTGTGTTGTGTTTAATTGCAAGAACTTTAATGCTATACTTATGATGTTTTACAGTAACCATACTGCCTATGCAGGGATTCCCGATAGCAATACATTTGTAGAATTAAAGAATGACAAAATTAAAATGGCAGTATTTAATGACTCAAAACTTCCTGATTATATAATGAAAGATACTGGAACTATTAAACTTGATTTAAAAATCATCTATTATTAATTCCCTTATTGTAGAACCACTTTCTTGGAGACTATCTTATTTTTTGTGCGTATTATTACCGCATAAACTCCCCTTGCATAAGCGGATAAATCAATAGTAATTTCACTATTTTCTTCCACTGCCAGGCTTCCTGTAAATATGATTTGCCCCAGCATGGTATATACGGTAACATTTGCGATCTGGTTCAACTCGTCAGGGCTAATATTATCTAAACCAACAGCAAATTGGCCCCTTGTTGCTGATTGCTTTATAAAACAATTCAGTGAATCGGTTGATGTTTTTTTCGAGGGCTTACTTGTGCTATCCTTAATTGCTATATGATGCGGGGGAGCATAAGGACTTGGCTGAGGGCCAGAATACTCGTTACATAAATTATTATCAGTTTTAGCCACAAAATAGCCACTCGAATTAAACCCACCTTTAATGACTATTTTATTGGCCCCGATAAGCTTTAATTGTCCAAGGTTTGGCGCAGCGTATGGGTATTTGTGTAAAGGAATATTAAGACCGGAGGCATTGGAACCATTAAACCCTGCTCCTGGAATGGAATCGCATTTCAAAATCACTGTATCTCCGGTAAATACATTAAATGTGTTATAAGGGTTATTTGTACGTGTATTTTCCACCATCGAATTATCTACAATTGTTGTGCCGCTACATGGCAATGGTTCATAATATTTTACCGATTGAATATCGAAATGAATGGGAAAGAAGGAAGGGGAAGCGCCAAATTGTACATTATTGGTTACTTGTAACGTCATAGCCACCTGTGGTATATTAAAATTTTGAATTAATAAATCAATATCACTGGGGTTTGGCTGATTATTGCAAGTATAAGGATAAAAGTCTTCCCAACTCGAAGTCAAACTATAATAATATTTTACATTCTGCCTTGTTTCTATATTATCAATAAACCAATCGTCTTCATTGGGACTATATATTATACTGTATGTGCGCTGAACACCATCGCCAAAATCAGTGACACCGGGGTCTGCTACTATTCCGCAAGAGTTGGTATCTGTCGGCGCATGAACAGTTTGAAAGTCCTGAAATGCAACATTTGGAAACTCAAACCCATCTAATTCTCCATAATGTCCAACAGTATCATTTCCCCACATCCAGAACGCAGGCCACATCTGACTATAATTGTTGCTATTCGTGTAAGGGTCTGTCCCGTTAGCATAAGAATTATAATTTCGAGGCAGGGTACAGGTTAATACATATATGCCATTAAGCCCTTCATTTTGTCCTGTTGATGGAAATTTGTATCCTGAATAGAGGTTGCTTGATGTAAAAGACCAAGTTGTATAATTATTCCATCCGTTTTGTAGTGTAGAATTTGAATCAGCGTAGGTCGCACCAAGTGCCCGAAATGGCGTTACAGCTGAATCAACCAAAGTTACCCCAGGGTGATTGAATATGTAATTTCTGCCATTATCATAATCTTGCATCCATTCAGCCCCACCATGATTTCCATATTGGTCAACTGTATTTGATGCGCTACATGTCACCCATCTGCTTAAATCAATAGCATCTCCGGTAAATTCATCATCGAATACTAAAATATATGGCAATCCTGAAGGGCATACTGGGGTTGGATTTATTGATTCGTATGCTTCCCAGGTACATCCACCTGGAGAAGGGAGACCAATACAGGTAGGACAACAGTCAACGCAAGAAATCTGCCCCCAACCCTTCAGAGAGCAAATAATTATTACCTGCATAATAAAAATAATTTTCCAGTTAGTTCTCATTTGCATCTATTTATTTGCTCAATGTTGCTACTTTTTCCTTCAATTCTTCAATTTCCTGCTGTTGCTGTTTAATAACTTTATAAAGAGATGTAATATCTATCCTGTCTTCTTCAATATTCTGCATCATTCCTTTCATGTTTTTATTAATATTTAACCCCTTTCTATCTATTACTTCTGCAGAATCAATACCAGGCAGATGCTTGTTGGTTTTGTAATATTTCTCTTTTTCATCAATTGACATGGGAGTATAGGAACTGTCAAAAACAAAATCGCACCAGCTATTTTGCGAAACGGTTAAGGTTGCATTTCCACTTGGGTCCATAATTAATGTCATCGGGTAGCAGGCAGGAAAAGTATTATCGTTAGTTCCTTCTACCATCCAATACCATCCGGTAGTGGAAGCTGGGGTATTGGTTGGACCATCTACCATACCAAAACCTAAATATCTGCCATTAGCCCCGGTGCTTGCAGTACGAATAGCGCTTCCGTTGGGTATTATTAACGGAACATTCCAATGTGCATCAGCTGCGAAACCATTAGTGACAGGCTGATAAGGAGAACCTGTCCCCGTAGTCCATTCATTATTAGCATTAACACCCCCTAATGTTAATGTACCATTTGCAAAAGTATTCCCTGAATTATCTACAGTAAATACATTTGAACTGGAAGTTTGATTGTATAATGTTAAAGTACCTGTAGAATACGTATTCCCCGCATTATCTACGGTAAATATATTTGAGCTGGATGTTTGATTATATAATGTTAAAGTACCTGTTGAAAATGTATTGCCCGCATTATCTACAGTAAATGCCTCTGTATTGGCTGGGGAAAGCACTGAAAAAAGTTTTGTAGCATAATTGGGGCTATATAATGTAAGCACAACATTGCCATCAGGATAAGTCGTTCCAATTCCAACCTGCCCGGAATGGGTAATAATCATGCTTGTCTGACTTAATATTGTTGCATCATTTATATATTGCGTTGAGCCGGACGTTTGTGGAATATTTACAAATCTTAAATTGCCGTTTATATCACCATATATTACTGCTCCCCCATTCATGCTGCCATTACCATAGCAAGACCAGGTTTCATTTCCTGAAATAATTGACCTTGAAGCATTAAAGCCAATATAAGAAGTTCCAAAACCAAGAGCTTGCGAAGTAGCATCTCCTATAGTCAATGTAGAAACAGGAATATTAGAGCACAAAGCAAAATTTCCACTGGGTCCGTCAATTCGTAAGCTTGTAAAAAGATTGCTTTGTACCGGAGCAATAATTAAACCATTTGCAGGAGTACTTCCAGATGTGTTATCTGTCCAAAATATTCCATTATCATTTGCAAATGAGGAGTAGTTAAATAAACCCGCCGATGGAATATTTGAAACAATAAATACTTGTGAGTTGCTGTTTTTAAAAGAGGCTATTGTTGGATTTAAGGAATTTACAGTAAGTTGACCAGACATAAATGTGTTTCCTGCATTATCAATTTTGAATACATCACTTGTGCCATTCATTACCGAAAATTGATTTGTTGAACTACTATTAAATATGCTTAACGCAGCATCGGGGCTTGTAGTTCCACCTATTCCAACTTGATTACTATTGTTAATAAATATGGCGGGAGTATTGAATCCCAACATTATTGAATTTGAAATAGAATTATTTATTAGTGTGCCTATAGTAACAGAACCATGTGCGCTTATAGTATTAGATTCACCAAGAGCATAACTACTTCTACTTACTCCTGTAAAATAGTTAGCAAAACCTAATGCGCCAATATTATGGGGTTCGAAATATATATCACCTTCACCCTTACCTGATGTTTGAAACGTAAATGAGCTGTCACCAATATGCACCTCGCTATCGCCAGGCATTTCTTTTATATGTGAGGCATAAACAACTGGAGAAACTATACTATCATTTACTGTAAGGCTTGGAGTAATTATATTATTAACAGTTAAATTATTGGTACTTATCGTCTGTGCGCTCATATAATTAGACACAGTAAAGCTATCTGCCGAAACTTTCACATTGGTAGCAGATAGTTGTAACACAGGCGCAGAAGAAACAATAGAGTCAGCCGTACCCACTACTGCGCCATTTACAAACCTGAAATTACCTGCGCTAAGGTTATTGGCAGCATAGACATTCTGGCTATATAAATTGCCCGTTACTGAGGCGTTTCCGAAAACCTCCAAGGGCTCTAATGCAGTGCCGCCTATGCCCACATTGGTGCCATTAATTGTAATCGGGGAGTTAGTCAGTATAGTAGAGTTTGCCCATACAGGAACCGTATTAGCGGTGCCTGAACCATAAGCCCCTCCTGAATCCCATGTTAAATTTCCGGAGCCATCATTATGTAAATAGCCGTCAGCATTGGCAGGAACTGCATTGCCATTTATTTTTGCAACCGTAGGGTTAGGATATGTTCCTGACAGGTCGCCTCCTGCCGCAATTCCTGATATATTACACAGGTATGCTTCGACGGCGCCAGATACAGTACTTGTTACCGATGCACAAGGCGCTGCGCCGCCCACCACACAATAATAATATAATGTGCCTGTATTGACTGTTGAAGGTGTGTAGGTGCTTGATGTGGCACCAGTAATCAATGTGCCCCCGGTATTAGATGCTGTTGTATTGCTATACCATTGATATGTCAATGATGTTCCTGTGGCAGTTACTGACATTTGCGCCGATGTTGAGTTCTGGCATAAGATTTGTGAACTGGTGTTCTGTGAACTTATACTCGGAACGGTATTAACCGTTGCCGTTACTGCAAGCCTTGATAAACTTTGACATCCACCCACTGTTTGAGTTGCA
>JBKQUY010000054.1:0-29298 GCA_052325425.1 Bacteroidia bacterium
CTTGGGAATCGCCATGGTTCAGAACCATTGGCAATATAACCATCTGTCAGTAAAATCACTGGAGTCATGTGCTCAACGGCAATCCTGCATGCTTCATAAGCCATGTTAAAACAATCTGACGGCGAGGCGGCGGCAATAACGGGCAACGGAGCTTCCCCATGCCTTCCATACATAGCCATCAGCAAATCGGCCTGCTCAGTTTTTGTAGGAAGTCCGGTAGAAGGGCCGCCTCGCTGAACATTAACAATTACCAATGGAATTTCGAGCATGGTTGCCAGGCCGATAGCTTCCGTTTTTAAAGACATACCCGGCCCAGAAGTTGTTGTAATTGCGAGGCTTCCGCTATAGGATGCGCCAATAGCGGAACAAACTCCCGAAATTTCATCTTCTGCCTGGAACGTTTTCACGCCATTTGCCTTGTATTTTGAGAGTTCCTGCAAAATATCGGTAGCGGGAGTTATAGGATATGAGCCTAAAAACAATTGCAACCCCGATTTTTCAGAGGCTGCGACAAACCCTATGGCAGTCGCATGATTGCCGGTTATGTTGCGGTAAACACCTTTAGGCAATTTAGCAGCGTTTACTTTAAACCGTGTATGAAATATTTCAGTGTTATCGCCATAATCCCACCCTGCCAATAAGGTTTTTACGTTCGCTTCAGCTATATCAGGTTTTTTGGCGAATTTACCTTCAATAAACTTTACCGTAGAATCAACGGGCTTTTCAAACATCCAGAAGAGCAGGCCGAGAACGAACATATTTTTAGACCGTTCTATTTCCTTTAATCCCAGGCCGCTCCCTGTTAAAACATCCTTGGTATGCCTGGTAACATCAACCTTGTGTACAACATAATTATCGAGCGAATTGTCTTCCAAAGGATTTACGCCATCGGCATATTGGGCTAAACCAAGGTTCTTTTTATCGAATCCCGTGGTATTGGCTATAATAACACCGCCTTTTTTCAGGCGGGGCAAATCGACTTTTAATGCCGCGGCATTCATCACTACCAGTACATCATATTCATCACCGGGAGTAAAGATCTCCTTGCTTCCGAAATGCACCTGGAAACCTGAAACCCCTGCCACCGTACCTATTGGAGCTCTAATCTCAGAAGGATAATCGGGAAAAGTGCTTAAATCATTGCCCAGCAGGGCGCATGTATCTGTAAATTGCATACCGGTCAATTGCATTCCATCGCCGGAATCGCCGGAAAAACGTATTACTATGCTTTCCGCTTCTTTAACCTCGGTAGGCCTTTCTACCATATTTTTTTCTGTTTTTTCCATGGATTAGTAATTATTAAGTATGTAATCTGTTCTTCTTTTCCAATAAATCATCTTCAGTCTCAATTCGCAGAGGGTCCAATATGCAACAGTCTATAGGACAGACAGTGGCGCACTGGGGCTCGTCATAAAAACCTGTACATTCCGTACACTTTTCAGGCGCCACATAGTAATAATCGTCAGAAAGTGCATGGTGAAAATCATCAGCCCTGTAAGTATGGCCGCTTTTTGTAGTAAAAGTTCCCGACACCGATGTTCCGTCAGCAAACCTCCATTCCCTGCCGCATTCATAAATTGCTCCGTTCGGACATTCGGTTTCGCATACCCCGCAATTGATACAATCATTTGTAATTTTCAGAGCCATATTCCGGTGCGTTTTTACTGAACCAGGTTGTAAACGTAGTACATATTGAAAAACAAATTAATGACTTATATCATGCTAAATCAATGACGCAAATCATAGTCCTAAAAATCGCACAATGCCTATACTTGCATCAGATAAATACTGCATCAATATGGGCTCAGCGGCACTGTTACTTTTACTTATTTGCGGAATAGCATTTGCGGGCGGAGGAATTTTGCTTTCAAAAGCTTTGGCAAAGACCTCTCACAATTTACAAAAAGGGCTTCCCTACGAATGCGGTATCCCCACCATCGGCACCTCATGGATTCAGTTCAATGTGGGTTATTACTTATTTGCACTGATATTTTTAGTTTTCGATGTAGAATTGATATTCATGTATCCCTGGGCCATTGTGGTGAAAGAAACCGGGATGGTGGCATTTACCGAGATAGTGATTTTTATGTTTATTCTCTTTATGGGATTTTTATACGCATGGAAGAAAGGAGCGCTTAAATGGATTTGAGCAATGGACAATGGCGAAGAAAATAGTAAACTGGTTTTTCCCGGCCAGCTTCATGAAACACCTGAAGGTGGTTTTTTTGCAACAAAATTAGATGATGTTATCAACTGGGCACGGTCAAATTCCCTGTGGCCCTTGATTTTTGGCACCAGTTGCTGCGCCATAGAAATGATGCAGGCAGCGGATGCAAAGTACGATTGGTCGCGTTTCGGCTTTGAAGTCGCGCGCGCCACACCCCGCCAGGCCGATTTAATTATTGTCGCGGGGACGATTGTAATGAAAATGGCGCCGGTGCTCAAACGCCTTTACGACCAGATGCCCGACCCGAAGTATGTAATTGCAATGGGCGCCTGTACCATTTCTGGAGGGCCATTTTTTTATAATACCTATTCGGTCGTAAAAGGGGTTGACCATATTATTCCTGTTGATGTATACATACCCGGTTGCCCGCCTCGCCCGGAGGCCTTGCTGCATGGCATGATTACGTTGCAGGAAAAAATAAAACACGAAGCTTATTTCAGGAAAGCAAAGTAGAAATAGTATGACAAAGGAAGAATTAAAATATAATATAACTGAATTAATGCCTTCGGCTGCTTATGATGAAACCGGTGAATTTCTCAATGTAATTATAGCTTCGGACCAACTGCTTCCTTTTATGGAGTTATTGCGGACGAAAAAAGAATTTGACTTCGATTACCTATTCTGTTTAACATGCATTGACTGGAAAGACCATCTGATGATGGTATATCACCTGTTGTCAAAAACACACAATCATTGCCTCGTGGTACAGGCAAAAATTACCGATATAAATAACCCGCAGATTGAATCGGTTAACGGCACCTGGAAAACAGCCGAATTACATGAAGATGAAGTGTTCGATTTGTTTGGGGTGAACTTCCTTAACCACCCCAACCTGCGCAGGTTATTTTTAGAAGAAGACTGGAAAGGATACCCCTTAAGAAAAAATTATACCGACCCAAATATGATAGAACTTTAGAAATAATGAATATCGAACAAGGAATATCGAATATTGAAGTAAACATCCCAATAAAAACTATTGGCCAAGAGCTATTAGTGGGGTATATTATTTCGAAATTCATGATTCAATGTTCAATATTCAATATTCAATTTTTATGCAGGTAGAAGAAAAAAATATTACGGAAGAGGGAGAGTTTGTCATAAACATGGGGCCACAGCACCCGGCCACGCATGGTGTTTTGCATTTGAAAATATGGCTTGACGGTGAAATAATTTTAAACGTAGAACCGCATTTAGGCTATATACACAGGTCCATTGAAAAAATGTGCGAGAATCTTTCTTACCGGCAATTTATTTTCACCACAAGCCGCATGGATTATTTATCGGCTCACATCAATAACCAGGCGTGCGCTCTGGCCGTTGAAAAAGCGCTGAATATAGAGGCCACGCCGAGGGCAAAGGCAATAAGAGTAATTATGGCGGAACTTACCCGGCTTGCCTCACATGAATTATGGTGGGCCTGTTCCGGGCTTGATTTGGGCGGAGTAACTCCTTTCTTTTATGCTTTCCGCGAACGCGAAGCGATAAATGCCATCATGGAAGAAACCTGCGGAGCGAGGCTTACGCAGAACTACATGGTACCGGGAGGGGTAATGTCCGATATTCATCCAAATTTTCAGAACAGGGTAAAAGCTACCTTAAAACAAATTAAAGATAACCTTCACGAATACGATGAAATACTGACCGGCAATGTAATTTTCCAGAACCGGTTGAAAGACGTAGGCTATATTTCAAAAGAGGATTCTGTTTCCTATGGTTGCACCGGGCCAACGGCAAGAGCATCGGGCGTTAGCTGCGATATAAGAAAACTGTTTCCTTATGATGGCTATGAAAAGCTGCAATTCGATGAAATTATATTAACCGGCGGAGACAGCTGGGCAAGATACCAGGTGCGCATGGCTGAAATGCTGCAATCGGTGCATATTATAGAACAACTGATTGATAATATCCCGGAAGGCGATTTCCAGGCAAAGACAAAAAATGTAATCAAGCTGCCCAAAGGAAGTTTTTACCAGCGGGTTGAAACTGCCCGCGGCGAACTGGGAGTTTATATAGTCAGCGACGGCTCCGCTTCCCCTTATCGCTGCAAATTCCGTTCCCCGAATTTCTCCAATTTATCGGCGATACCGCACATGGCAAAGGGAGCAAAAATCGGAGATTTGGTGGCAATTATGGCTACAGTAGATTTAGTAATACCGGACATTGACAGATAAAATAAATTACGTTGAAAATATTGCTGACATATAGTTTTTCCTCGCTTGCATCGCACCTGCATTACTGGCTTAGAAATACCATTTCAAGTAACATTGGCTTATTGGCGACTGAAATGATAATTACGGGAGTTTGCCTGCTTGGTTTCCTGGTTCTTCTCTGTTTCTTTCTCGGTTACATGGAACGTAAAGTTGCCGGTTTTATGGAAATAAGGCTTGGACCAAACAGGGTCGGCCCCAAAGGCAGTTTGCAGATTGTAGCGGATACCGTAAAATTATTATTCAAAGAAGGTTTAACTCCCACAGGGTCAGATAAATTCCTCTTTAACCTCGCTCCATTTATTGTTGTAATTACTTCCATGCTCGCAGTTGCTCCGCTTGCTTATGCGAAGGGTTTTCAGATATGGGATATCAATATAGGAGTACTTTATGTATCATCTATTTCATCAATGGCTGTAATAGGGATTTTAATGGCAGGCTGGTCAAGCGACAATAAATATTCCTTAATAGGCGCTATGCGCAGCGGGGCCCAGATTGTGAGTTATGAATTGTCAATCGGTTTATCGCTTATTTCCATTGTAATTCTTTCCGGCAGCCTGCAATTATCAGAAATTGTACAAAGCCAGGCAACAGGATGGTGGATATTTAAAGGGCATATTCCCATCATTATTTCATTTATTATTTTTATCATTGCTTCCACTGCCGAAATTAACCGGGCCCCCTTTGATTTAACCGAAGCCGAACAGGAACTGACCGGCGGCTTTCATACAGAATACGCGGGAATGAAGTTTGCCCTGTTTTTACTCTCGGAATATATTAACCTGTTTATTGTATCGGCCATAGCGGCTACAATTTTCCTGGGCGGCTGGATGCCATTTCACATTGGAAGATTCGAATCATTCAACCACATTATGGATTATATACCTTCATCTATCTGGTTTTTCGGGAAAACATTCTTCATCATTTTCGTTATTATGTGGTTCCGCTGGACTTTCCCGCGTTTAAGAATTGACCAGCTCTTAAACCTCGAATGGAAATATTTACTGCCTATAAGCATGGTTAATATTATAGTGGTAACAGCTATGGCAATATTTGGTTGGTATTTTTAATAGTATTAATTTGAAAAGTAAACAGATGTCTGTAAAAGAATATTTCGGAACAATATATAAATCGCTGACTTCCCTGGCGACAGGAATGAAGCTGACCGGGTATTATTTTACGCATCCTAAAGAAATTGTTACCGAAGAATACCCCGACAACCGCGCCACATTAAAAATGGCTGACAGGTTCCGCGGGGAGGTTATTATGCCTCATAATGAAAACAATGAGCATAAATGTACCGGATGCCAGTCCTGTGAAATTGCCTGCCCGAATGGTTCCATTAAAATTATAACGAGGCAGGAAGTGCAGCCTGACGGCAAAAAGAAAAAAAGGCTTGATACCTGGGTATATCATTTAGATATGTGTACCATGTGCAATTTATGTGTTGATGCCTGCCCGGGAGGGGCAATTACCATGGGACAAAAATTCGAGCACAGCGTTTACGACAAGTCACAGTTAAAAAAGATATTGAATAAACCGGGCTCAAAAGTGATGGATGGAGTGGAGGAATAATTAAAATTTAAAAAATTGAACGTTTCGCAAATCATATTTTACATTTTAGCCGCAGTAATAGCAGGTGGAGGCTTGCTTGCCGTAACGTCGCGTAAAATATTCCGCGCCGCTGTTTTTCTTTTGCTTTCGCTTATAGGAATTGCAGGATTGTATTTTTACCTGAACTATGAATTCCTCGGCGCGGTGCAGATTGCAGTTTATGTCGGCGGCATAGTGGTATTAATTATTTTCTCTATTTTCTTAACTGCGGAATCGGGCAGCGCCATGAAAAAACCGGGGCTTCTCAGAGCTGTATTTTCAGCGTTGGCAACCATATTCGCATGCGCCCTTGTTTTATGGATAATAATTAACGCCCCCACCCCCACCCTTTGGGGAACGAAGGGGGGCATAGCAGCTATTGCCCACACTGCCAGAAATATAGGACGGCAAATGTTAAGCACCAGAGAGCATGGATATATACTGCCGTTTGAGGTAGTGAGCATGTTATTGCTGTCTGCCATGATAGGATGTATTGTAATTGCCATAAAACCCAAAAAATGAACGACATAGGACTGACACATATTTTAGTTGTAAGCACTTCGCTGTTTTTTATAGGGATATATGGTTTCCTGACCCGCCGGAACATGATTACCATGCTGATGTCTATAGAATTAATTCTTAACAGTGTCAACATAAATTTTGTGGCCTTCAACAAGTATTTATTCGCCGATAAATTAGACGGGGCGTTTTTCACCATTTTTATTATAGCAATTGCAGCCGCAGAAGCGGCAGTGGCCATTGCCATAATAATTAACCTCTACCGGAATTATAAATCAATTGATATAAACGATGCCGACTCAATGAAATACTGACCATGCCTGACTCATTATACATAGCGCTGATTCCCATTATTCCCATCCTTAGCTTTTTGCTTATTGGTTTGATAGGGCGCAGGTATTTCCCGGCTTTATGTGGAATTATAGGAACATTGGCTTTGCTTGCATCATTCGTTCTCTCGGTTACGGTAGGTTATCAATATTTCTTTCAGGTTGGAAAAGTTGACGGGGTATATCAAAAAATCATAGCCTTAAAATATGTCTGGCTGCAATTTACTCCCTCTGTTTCTATTGATATGGGCATATTGCTCGACCCCATTTCAGTAATGATGATTGTAATCGTTACCTTCATTTCGTTAATGGTACATATATATAGTTTAGGGTATATGAAAGGCGACCCGCGTATCTCTACATATTATTCCTTCCTTTCGCTCTTCACTTTTTCCATGCTTGGCCTGGTTTTGTCAACCAATATTTTCCAGATTTATGTTTTCTGGGAACTGGTTGGTGTATCATCCTTCCTGCTCATCGGGTTTTACTATGATAAGCCATCGGCGGTTGCAGCCTCAAAAAAAGCGTTCATAGTTACCCGCTTTGCCGATTTAGGCTTCCTTATCGGTATTCTCATTCTATCCTATTATACCAAGACATTAGATTTTCAGACATTAATTGCAAGGGCAACGGAGCCCGGTTTCATGAGTGGGCTGGCAACGGTTTCTTTTATGGGATTATCGGTTATTACATGGGGATTGATACTTGTGTTTATCGGCGGGGCAGGAAAATCAGCCATGTTTCCCTTTCATATATGGCTGCCCGATGCCATGGAAGGCCCGACGCCTGTTTCCGCGTTGATACATGCCGCCACGATGGTTGTTGCCGGAGTTTACCTCGTTGCAAGGTTATTCCCCGTTTTCTCCATGTCATGCCCCGACGCGTTAACTGTAGTAGCTTACGTAGGTGTGTTTTCATCTCTTTTCGCAGCAATTATTGCATGCACCCAGACAGATATAAAACGGGTGCTCGCGTATTCCACTATTTCGCAGATTGGGTATATGATGTTCGCTCTCGGTGTTTCAGGATATGGAGGCGAAAACGGGCTGGGCTTTATGGCTTCTATGTTTCACCTCTTTACGCATTCCATTTTTAAAGCCTTGCTTTTCCTTGGAGCGGGAGCCATCATTCATTATGTCCACAGTAATGAAATGAAGGATATGGGCGGGTTACGGAAAAACATGCCCATTACCCATATCACCTTTTTACTGGCTTGTCTTGCTATTTCAGGCATTCCACCATTCGCCGGCTTTTTCAGCAAAGAGGAAATTTTAATGGCTGCATGGAATTCAAACAAACTCATTTTCTATGTTGCTGTGCTCACTGCCGCAATAACAGCCTTTTATATCTTCCGCCTGTATTTTAATATTTTCTGGAATAAAGAGTTTAAGCCTGCGCATAGCGACAAAGAACCCGCATCGCACAGCCACGGTGAAAGCCCGGCTACCATGTTGCTGCCATTAATAATCTTAGCCATATTATCGGTTATCGCGGGGTTTACCCCATTTGGCAAATTGGTTACTTCCGACGGAAAAGAACTGCTTACCGAATTTCATCCCATGTTCTCTATAGCGCCTGTATCATTGGCTGTCATAGCAATTATCCTGGCTATGGTATTTTACAGAAAGGAAAACGGCATACCTCAAAAAGTGGCAACCGGTTTAAATGGCTTTTACAAAGCTGCTCATAAAAAATTCTATATGGATGAGCTTTACCTGTTTGTTACCAAAAAAATTATTTTCAATTGTATAGGAAGGCCCGCCGCATGGATTGACAGAAACATTGTTGACGGTACCATGAATGGCATAGCCGGCATCACAGAATATATATCAGATTCTATTAAAGTACTGCAATCGGGACAATTACAGGATTATGCCATTTATTTTTTTACCGGCGTAATAGGCTTTGTGCTTTTGTTTGTTTATTTATTATGGAATTAAAAACCTAACATCATGATAACGAATAAAATAAAGGAATCACTGAAACAGGCAATAACGGAATTGAGCATTGCCGAAAATGAGCTTCGCCGACCTGATGAAGATGTAGTAACCATGGCTGTTTGTACTACTGCCCGCGAATCAATGTACAGTTTAATGCGGCTCTTCCTGTTAAGCAATAATATCAACCATACCGAAGGAAAAAGCCTGGTTGATTTATTGAGCCAGTGTAAGGCAATTGATAAACAATTCGGCGCGATTAACCTCAGCAAAATTTCATGCAACGATATGAGCCATGAAGAATGTGAAAACAAATATTGTCTATCAACCTTAGATGTCAACGATTGCATTTCAACTGCAAAGCAGTTAAAAACACTTGTACTGAACAAATTGAAATTAAATGAAAGCGAATTAGAATAATTGAGCAATGACCAATTTAACGCTATTAATAGTTGTACCCTTACTTACTGCCTTAGCCATATTGCTTTGCCGTGAAGACAAGCAAATACGCCTGACAGCACTGGTGGGTTCAATTATTCAGCTAGGCCTTGCCTCTGCCCTGCTCTATTCTTATATGGCTGAAAGGGCGACAGGAAATCCTGCACAAATGCTTTTCGAGTCAAAATATTCATGGTACCAGGCGCTTAATATTGAATACCATATCGGCGTGGATGGCATTTCCGTAGCCATGATAATGCTCACATCCATCGTCATTATAACAGGAATTTTAATTTCATGGGGAATGAAGACCCTTACCAAAGAGTTCTTCTTCCTGCTGTTATTACTGAGTGTCGGGGCTTACGGTTTCTTCATCTCGCTCGATTTATTTACCCTGTTTTTCTTTTTAGAAGTATCTGTTATACCCAAATACCTGTTAATAGGAATCTGGGGCAGCGGCAAAAAAGAATATAGCGCCATGAAGCTCGCGTTAATGCTGATGGCGGGCTCTGCATTAATATTGACCGGAATATTAATAACTTATTTTAATACAGACATTGGTAATGGAGTCCATACTTTCGATATTTTAAAAATAGCGCACCAGCATCTTCCTTTAGAGATTCAGAAGTTCATTTTCCCTTTGCTCTTTGTAGGTTTCGGAATTTTCACTGCCTTATTTCCTTTTCATACCTGGGTTCCCGACGGGCACTCTTCGGCGCCTACGGCAGCATCTATGTTTCTTGCAGGAATATCCATGAAATTAGGAGGGTATGGCTGCCTGCGTGTGGCCACCTATTTAATGCCTGAAGCCGCGCAACATTATTCTCCTATTATTATAATACTCGCCACCATCGCCATTATTTACGGGGCATTTGCCACCTTGATGCAAAAAGATTTGAAATATATCAACGCGTATTCTTCGGTAAGCCATTGCGGGTTTGTATTGCTGGGAATAGGAATGCTGACCAAAACAGCCATTATCGGGGCTGTTATGCAAATGGTATCGCATGGGTTAATGACTGCCCTTTTCTTCGGCGCAATAGGTATGATATACGAAAGAACCCATACCCGCCAGGTGGAACAATTGGGCGGCCTGCTGAAAATCATACCTTTCATAGGAACGGTTTATGTTATCGTCGGGCTGTGTTCATTGGGGTTGCCGGGCTTCAGCGGGTTTGTGGCCGAAATGACCGTCTTTATGGGTTCATGGCAACGCACCGAAATACTTTACCGCCTGGCAACCATTTTAGCTTGCTCTTCCATAGTGGTAACATCAGTCTATATTTTGCGTGCCGCAGGAAGAGCAGTGATGGGGCCGCTTACCGACGAACATTATCTGCACCTGGATGACGCCACTTGGGCCGAAAAAACTGCTTCGGCAATTTTATTGGTGGCCATACTTTCAATAGGGCTGGCGCCATTTTGGTTTACAGGTTTAATTAACGCGGATACACAAGTAATAATGGAAAACTTAGTAAGAGGAATAACGGGGAAATGAATTAAGAATTAAGAATTTGAAAACAAGAAACGCAATAAGCTATTAGCCAAAAGCTATAAAAGAATGAATGCAGGTTTTTTTATATTAATGAAAAGTGAATTGAGCTTAGCGCTCATTATATTTATTTTGCTTTTCCTTAAGGTATGGGATGGCATCAAAAGTCCCTCCTTACTGCTGCATCTGGCGAATATTCTGTTGCTGGCTAATTTCTTATTGGGGTTCTTACAAAACACAAGCGGCGAACTCTTTAACAGCATGTATTTTACAAACAATTCCATTCAACTGGAAAAAAACATTCTCAATTTCGGAACATTTGTAATTTCATTACAGGCATTCGACTGGCTGAAAACACACAAGCATTTACTGGAATTTTATATTCTGTTATTAAGCACCTTGCTTGGTATGTTTTATATGATTTCGAGCGGGAACTTCTTAATGTTCTATTTAGGCCTTGAACTCGCTTCAATACCGCTTGCGGCTTTGGTTAATTTTGACCTGGAAAAAAGAAAATCATCAGAGGCAGCCATGAAGATGATTCTCTCTTCCGCCTTTGCTTCGGGCATCATGTTATTCGGAATATCCATGTTATATGGCACAACGGGAACCATCATATTTGCTGAACTGCCGAAATTGCTGACAGGAAGCCTCCTGCAAATAATGTCATTGATTTTCATCTTTTCAGGTTTCGCGTTCAAACTTTCCGCAGTTCCCTATCATTTCTGGACAGCGGATGTTTACGAAGGCGCCCCAGTTTCGGTAACTGCTTATTTATCGGTAATATCAAAAGCCGCCATTGTTTTTGTTTTCATTTCCATCCTGTCGCCTTTATTCTCAGGCATGCAGGGATTATGGTATATCATTTTGCTCTTAACCATAGTTATGACCATTTCAATCGGAAATCTTTTTGCCATAAGGCAGAACAATATCAAACGCTTTCTTGCTTTTTCTTCCATTACCCAGGTTGGGTATGTTCTTCTGGGAATCTCTTCAGGCAATAAAATGGGAATAACAGCGGCTATTTATTTTCTGATAGTTTACATTTTCTCAAATCTCGGGGCATTTGGCGTAATCAGCGCTGTATCATCGCAAACGGGCAAGGAAGATATTACTGATTACAAAGGCTTTTATAAAACCAACCCTGTATTGGGATGGGTAATGGCTATTTCTTTGTTTTCACTTGCCGGAGTCCCGCCCACTGCCGGTTTTTTTGGTAAAATGTTTTTGGTAACAGCCGGTGCAAGCAAAGGATATTACGCTCTGATTGTATTCGCTGCTTTAAATATGGTAGTTTCACTCTACTACTATTTAAGAGTTGTTAAAACCATTTTCATTGACGAAAATAGTGACCCTTTACCAAAACTTCATGGCAGTTTTTCATTAAAACTGGGTTTAGTGCTTTGTTTCGCGGGTATTATTATTACAGGCTTTGCAAGCGGGCTTTATCAATATATTATGAACGCATTTAACTTCTGATAGACAATGGCATTAAATCCCAATCATACATTTGAAGATTTAGGAGAAACGAAATGCTCGGTAGTTGAAAAGAATTGCAATGCGGAGCGTGTTGATTTTTTAAAAAAACTGCTGGAAACAAATGGCTTTAAAGTAGTGGTTGTAAAAAGCCCACCGCCTAAGGTTGCGGCAAAACCTGCTGCGCCTGCCGAAACTTCTGCCCAGCCATTGCCCCCTCAGCCGGAAACGTTTACCGTTGGAGTAACCGATTTAAGTTTCAACACCATGAATGCCATATATAACCGCGAGCTTAATACAAGCGACAGCAAAATAGTAACTCCTGCTTACTGGAAACAAACAGAAGCAATACCACAAGAAGATTCATGGTATTGGAAAAGCAAGTAAAATTTGTGGCTGCATAGTAACTTATGATATTAATTACATATTGCCCATTTTTAGCAAATGGAGCGGAAAAAGCCACCCACACCACAATACGGGAAAATTCCATATCATAGCTATAATTCCCTTATAGTGTTAAAGTGTAAAATCAGCAATTTATTGCAGAAAGTTTCTACACACTTGTTCAATGAAAAGACAATAAGTATTTTGAATAAATTCAGGGAAATGATTGTCCCTACTTGATAACTGGTCAATACATGAAAAATTATTATATTCCTAAGAAAAAATAACTTCCAGAACCTATATATATGTCATGTGCTTTACTTTCATTAGCATCACATTTATTTAATGTATAAAAGAATAAATGATATTCATAGGATCCTGGATCTATTGCATGAAATGAAGGATTAAAAACTATCTCGCCAGTAACTGGAAATTGATCTACTGACCAATCTTGAGTGTAAACTTCACTAGTTGTTTTATTAATTAGTTTTAGCTCAATTTGGAAGTTCATACAAGGAGTAGCGTTATGATTTGCATCCTGACATTTCCAATTGTAGGCAGCACAATCATTATAAGGTGCTGACCCACCATTGTTTACAAGATTGCTTCCAAAAGAAATATCGGATTTATAATATAAATTAAAATTGCCACTAAAAATATCATTTATTCTATCAGGACAAGCAGATTCACTAAATACTGTTATTGGGACCTGAAGATAACCGGTGTTTAGGTAATTAATCATATTGAGATATAAACTATCATATAAAGTCGGAAATAAATCAGATGTATTATCAATACAATCCCATTTATTAGTATTTAAATCTTTTCTTATGGTATCTTCTATTTGGGTTAATATTGAATTATAATGGTTAAAAGTTAATTGATAATTATATTTCCCCCCTCTAAGTTCATTTACATATTGTGTCTTCAATTGTTTAAATACTACTGGATTTGGAGTAATTTTAGGAAACCCAGATGGAGGAGTTGTCATAAATTGTGCTTTCAAAATATTAGTATCATTAACATTCCCAAATATTGCTACTCCAGCAGCGTTCATAGGATTCACATCATAATTATTATTTTGCACCCAGCCCGGAGGCATAAAATTTTTCTTACCTAAACATTGATTATGCAAATCATCTATTCCTTTTAACCTAGATATAATTGAATTTATTTTTTGATACTTTTCATATAAGCAAACCATTGCATCTGGTATATTATTATCCAAAGCAGATGACTTATTAAATTTTCCGCCAAGAGTTTTACAATCCTGAACTATATATTGAATGGGATCGCAGGATGCTTTATTAAACATATTTTGGAATTCGGTTATACAATTATCTAATTCAGCTAAACTTGTAATAACTTGAGTTGTTACATTAGTAGTTACTCTACCTATGCCTACAATTTTTATCGTTGCTGTTTTACTTGAACTAAAATAACTATTCATCTCACTTGTATTCATTGAAGCTTGAGCGCTACTTAATCCACTTGTAACCGATCCTTTAACATTGATATTCATATTAGAAACAGATTTATCTGTTCTATCATTAAACTGAACAAACATGTAAAATGTTTTACCATAATCTATTTCTTGTATATAATATGGGTAAGAGCTGTTAATCATTTTTATCTGATCATTTTTCAAGCCTGAAGGATCAAATGTACCTTCATCAGAAGTAATTGCACTAGAATCGATTGAAGCACTAATAATAATTTGTGAATTTATGAAATCCGAATAAGATGAATTATCAGTAGTCGCACCAGCACTACCTGAAGCGATTCCCATTAAATTGCCTTTAAACTGAAATTGTAAACTATATTCCGAAATTTTTTGTTGTTCACTATAATTTGATGTAATGCTGAAACTAAAAGTTCCTTTATTAAAAGATTTACTTTTGGTTTTCAAAATTGCATTGGGTAATACTTCTATTGGGGAATTAGTACTGTTAAGAGCAATAAATTGACCAAGTTGTAAAACTTGATTATTGTTACCCGAAATTGGAGTAACTATAAATTGTCCACTAACAGGTTTATACAAAATAATTGTAAAAACTAATAGTGATAGGAATAGTGTTTTCATTTAGATTGATTTTATTAATAATACGATTTCAAAGATAAAAAAATATTTATTATAGATTTTTTT
Organism: Bacteroidia bacterium; assembly: GCA_052325425.1. Lineage (GTDB taxonomy): Bacteria > Bacteroidota > Bacteroidia > JABEUT01 > JABEUT01 > JABEUT01. Next base: position 14,749 of record JBKQUY010000054.1, read on the forward strand.
AGATTTATATAAATTAAATCACATTATTCATATGAAATTCTTATTTATACTTTCAATAATATTTGGTGGATCAATGATGTATTCATTTATTAATAATGAGGATAAAGAATATCAATCTATAAAAATCAATGACCCTACAACAGAGTACTTTTTCTTTGTGCTATACCCAGAGAAAGATAATTTACCGTATATTTCTTTCTGACAATCAGTATTTCATTTACAACTAATACTGAATTATTGTATCAACAAAATTGCTATTATCATGAATTAAACCTAACAATATTTCAGGATTAGTGGATTGTTCTTCAGTTGAAACTCGGATTAAATGCCTAACTTCATTTTTGTAATAGAATTCAGGTAAAAATAAGAAACTCTTACTTTAACACTGCTAAGCCGCTAAATTGCAGAGTGTAAAAAAACAGACAATCCAATAACAATAGACTTTATAGCCAATTCCCACCTATTTAATTAAGGTAACTTTACCAATGTACTGATGCTTGGTATGCCCTATACATTCGGTGGTATTAATCAGGTAAACGTAAGTATCTTCCTGGGCAACTCCACCTGAACCTCCTTGTACCTTGCCATTCCAGCCATCGTTCATATCGGTGCTATAATATAACAGCATTCCCCAACGGTCGAAAATATACATTTCGAAGGTGCATACAAATACGCCTTTGGGCTCAAATACATCATTTACTCCGTCTCCATTGGGAGTAAAGGCATTCGGTATATACAGGGTATAGTAGGGTTCAATATCTATGCATTCCTGAATAGAATCAGTACATTCATGAATGTTGGTTACTATCAGCAAAGCACAGTAAGTTCCGGTATCGTTATAAGTGTAAGTAGGATTCTCCAAAGTACTTGTCCCATCCAGCGGGTCCATAAATTGCCAATACCAGCTCTTTATTCCGTAAGCATCTTTACTCAGGTCAGTAAAATTAACAGTAGGGTCAACTATGGTTGTCGGGTTAGGAGCCGCTGTGAAATTTGCAACAGGGTGGCTATACACAGTTATCATATTCTTTATGGTAAGGCTGTCCGGGCACCCGCTATCTGACACCACTTTCAGGCTAATGCTGTATATTCCGGCTTTATCATAACAATGCTCCGTATCTTTATTATCCGATGTTGTTCCATCCCCGAATGACCAGGTCCAGGTACTCAGGCTCGCTTCTCCCGAGGCAATTGTTGTCGTATCCCTGAATTTTACGCATAAAGGATAACAACCGTTCAGGGTATCCGCTACAAAGTTCACTACAGGCAAGGGGTCCACAATGGCTCTTACAGTGTCGGTTACAGGCGGTGTTCCGCAGCCGTCGTTAACGGTTACAGTATATACCGTAGTAGCAGCAGGTGAGGCTGTTACAGTAGCCCCCGTATCGGGGTTTAATCCCGCAACCGGCTGCCAGGTATATGTATATGAACTGTCTGCCCCGGTTGCAGTGGCGGTAAAGCTTACATTCCCGCCCGGGCACATTGCCTGGTTGGGGGTTACCGTAACAGCTAATGGCGGGCTTATGGTTACGGTTACATCTACTGTATTGCCTGGGCATTGGTTGGCATCAGCAGTTGTAATAGTATATGTAGTAGTTATGGCCGGGGCAACTGTTTGCGAAGCTCCGGTCATGCCTCCGGGCTGCCAGGTATAGGTATAACCCGGTGTTCCCCCATTTGCCGAAACTGATATGGTAGCCGTTTGGCCGTTACAGATTGTCTGCGGAAAGCCGGGAGTTACAAGTACTGGTGTAGGCTGTGTAATGGTTCCTGTAGTTATACTTTTACATCCTGCACTGTCTGTAACTATTACGGTATAAGTCCCGAATGATAAAACTGTGTCTGCTGAGCCGGTCTCACCATTACTCCATGAATAGGTATAGGGCGGCGTTCCGTTTTTACCTTCACCGATGAGTATGCCATTGCTGCCATCAAAGCAACTGTCATCAATTGCTGCCGCAATTAAGGCTGTGTCGCCTGGGATATTGGGTACAACTATGGTAGCGGTATCGGTGCATTTGTGGCTGTCAGATATGGTTACGGTATATGTCGAAGGGCCTATATTGCTGATACAGGTTGTGGTCATACCATTACTCCATAAGTATGTGTACCCGGGTGTTCCCCCTGTAACGCCGTTCACACAGGCTGTGCCGTCAGTCTGCTTGCAATATGCATTGGTGGCTGTAGTAACCGCCCCGGTAACAGGCGTTGGCTGAGTAACTACAAGGCCGGTGGTATCCACAACACAGTCATTGGCATCTGTGACTATTACCGAATAGGTACCGGCACACACATTTAACTGGCTGGTTGTTGTTGAACCGTTGTTCCATAAATAGTTATACGGAGGAGTTCCTCCGGCAGGGATGCTTAACAATTGCCCGTTACAGGAATCGTTACAAATTGCCGGCGCTGTTGCCGCTGTAATAGTTAACTGGGGGGGTTGAGTTATTGTCGCGTTGGCAGTAGCCGTACAACCATTGGCATCGGTTATCGTCAGGGTATAGCTGCCGACAGGCAAAGCTGTCACGGGGTTGGTAGTGGCTCCGCCTCCGGCCCATGAATATTGATAGCCGGGAGTTCCGCCAATAACCCCTGCTGTCAGGGTTCCTTTTGAATCGCCAAAACAAGGCTCGTTAGTAATCAATGGTATCGAATCGCGTAATTGGGGGGGCTGGGTAATTATAGCTGAATCCTTTGTTGTACAACCATTCTTATCGGTTATCGTTACGGTATAACTGCCTGCCGTAGCTGTAATGCTTGATGTGGTTGAACTTGTGCCGTTGCTCCATACATAAGTATAGGCAGGAGCGCCTCCTGCAGTACCTGCCGTAGTTATTGTGCCTGTCTGTCCGAAACATACGGCATTGGTAGCCGCGATGGCAGGCACCATTCCGGGGGGCTGTGTTATGGTAGTATCTTTTGTAACAGAACAGCCATTGGCGTCAGTTATGGTTACAGTATATGTTCCGGCAGGAAGGTTGCTGGCAGTGATACCAGTTCCCCCGGTCGGAGTCCACGAATAGGTATATACGGGAGTTCCGCCCTTTACGCCTAGCGTTGCTGTTCCTGTAGAATTCCCCAGGCATTTTTCATTGGTGATGGCCGTCATTGAATCCCGCAACTGAGGCGGTTGGGTTATGGTATATATGGCAGTATCGGTATGGCAGGCAGCATCAGCTATGGATACCGTATATGTTCCGGCAGGTAAGTTTGTAGCGCTGCTGCTGCTGCCGCCGCCGGGTGACCAGCTATAGGTATAAGGCGCTGTACCACCATTGATAGTTACTGAGGCGCTGCCGGTTGACAGGCCGTAGCAAAGAATATTCGTTTCGGTTTTGCTTAACGTTATGCTTCCGGGCCCGCCTTGTGTTATAGTTACCGTATCGGTGAATTGTTCCCCGCAACCTAATGCCATAGTAACAGTATAAGTGCCTTTACATAAGCCTGTGGCAGTTTGAGTGGTTTGCCCGCCGGGTTCCCATAAATAACTCGGATTAGTTGCAGTACCACATATTAACAGGGTTGACGTAGCTGTACCGGTACATGAGCCGCAAGGCGTGGGAGTAGTAGCGCTGGTTATTTGAACGCTCGTATTTGTAAAATCAATTTCAGCTACAAACCCAACTCCGCCGGAATAAAGTTTGGTATAGTTTTTATACAGTACCACATCATATACGGTATTGGTAAGGGCAATGGTTGAGGTTTGTGTAAGAGCAGAGCTATATATATCAATAGTTTTGTCGTTACCCACATATACATTATCGCAACCATCGGCATCTAAACCTCCCCACTTAAATTTTGTACCACCAGTTACAGCGGTGGTTGCTATTACCGCCCCGGTACCTTTATTTAGTTTGCTAAGAGTCAATCCGTCATACATATATAAAAAATTGGGGCTTACCGCCATTCCATTCATACCATTGGCATCGCCAGTTGTGCTTTCAACGTAAGGAATAGAACCCACTTCTTCAAATGTATATGCAGAACTTGTATTAACAAGAGCAGGATTAAGAGCAGGCACAGGCAGGGACATTAATATATCAGGGTCGGCACTGGAGGCGCCATAAGGGTATGCCAAACCCATATAGGCGGTGCTTCCGGTAGGGTCCATGCCTATAAGAGCCACATCATGGCAACATGCTGTTGTATTTAAGGGATTTACCGGAACCATGTTCGCCATATTGGTATCGAGCATGCATCCCTGTGTGTTAGGGGTATTTGTACCGCCTCCGCCAATAACCACAGCGCTGGTACATGCATTATATACGCACCTCCACATTTCAAGCATCCCGGCGTTACCCGGAAAAGTACCTGTCAAAACGCCTAAGGTATTTACCTTTAAGGCCTTCGCTCCTGCTCCAACGCCCCCATAAAATCCTTCCACTATGTATGCTGTGCACGTAACTTTGTCCACCGCAAAGTCGCCATAATATTGTTCATCAATTGTGCTGGCGTTAAATGTCCATTGCTGCACACCTGCGTTGTTAAACTTTGTCAACTGAAACGGGTTACCGCTTCCATACGCGTAAACATTACCCTGGTCATCATAATCTACATCGTAAGCGTCATCGTTTGGAGCCGTAAATTTAGGGTCAGTTGTCCAGGGGTCAATCACAAGGTCATCAGTGGAACTTGTAACGCCATTAACGGAGAAAGCTTCCTCATTGCCATTAATAATCTCGTAGTGTCCGCTGAAATGCTCACCGCTGTTTCTGAAATAACAAACCGGGGCATGGTCAGTAATTTCTCCTATGGATGTCTGGCCAATAATATCGCCGCTTGAATTGATACGCAAACCAGGCGAGCCGCTGTAAAGCAGTTTCACTTTTGATAAATCGGCGCCGGGGTGAACAATTATGGCATATTTAATTCCGGGCTTTCCTGCAATAAAAGAATATTCAATATCTATTCCGGGGTAAATGTTGCGATAAACAATTTTTTTGAAAATACTTACACTTACAGAACTCTTTGGGCCTGTAGGATAGGTATAGTAAGATGTCTGCTCATCTTTGGCATCAATAGTTACCCCCGGGTCAGCTCCATCCCAGGTATAGGAAACAGTATGTATGTTTGGAGGGTCCATTTTGCCCGCTTCTATATCCTCCATCCTTTCCCTGCCTTTCTTGGTGTACTCATCATACCTGTATATTACCCCTGATTGAGTAAAATAAGCCCTTACATCGCCCAGCCTTACCTGGTACAATATTTTATCCTTTGTGGTTACATCGGTATCAAATTGTCCTTTGTTTTCAATAAAAAGCTGGTGGTCAAAAGGATCTTTGGTCCATTTTATCCTGGGCTTGTCCATTTCGCCCTGGTGAGATGGTTTTTTGTCAGCGGTTACCCAACCGGGCTCTGAGTTGCTGTTATTGGCAGAGGAAGTATTTACCGCATTGGAAGGCCTCTGGGAAATAGGGTTTTGAGCCTGTATATTATTTATGCAGCCAATTAAAACAAATACCGATAATAATGCTTTTTTCATCCTTCCACCATTCACTTTACATGAATCAATAAACAAAGATAATCAATTTGTATTAAAAAAGCAAATATTCGGGCAAGTATCTTTCATGGTTTGCGACCATATTCATTTAGCCTTCCTTATGTAATTGAATTACTGTATCATTAATTTTCCTTCCGAAATAAGTTTGTCCCCTGTTTCTGTCATTATCCTGTAAAAATACATTCCGGCAGCTTTATTGTCAAGAGTTATATGCGTTATACCGGTGTTGATGGGAGCATGATATACTTGCTGCCCCAGGGCATCGTAAACTTCGACTGAACACTGACGACTTATTACTGACGACTGAATTGTAAATGAGCCGTTATTCGGATTAGGATATACTTTCACATCATCGCTTTCACCCATATTCTGAACAGATAAAGGAGGGGTAGCTATATTGATATTATCAAGATAAATAATATTTCCCCAACCGGAACGGCTTTCAAACGAAAACATAACACTGGCATCGCCATTGAGCATAGACAAGCTGACTGAATCGGTTCTCCAGGCCTTGTTATTCGGGGGTACAAAACAGCCATTGCCGTTTATATCGGTACCTCCTGAAGTTGTACTGCCGGTAGTGCAAAGAGCCATCCCCCCTTTTGAATAAATACTGGTCCATGTATTTCCGCAATCGGTTGAATAATAAACTACAAGGGTATCGCTATAGGCAGGAGTGCTGGTAACATCACTTGGCTCATAAGCAACATCAAAAGACAGTTCTGCATTTGTAACTCCGGCAAAACTGTACCCGGGTGTATATAACTGCTGCCTTTCTCCGGCAATGTTCACAACCTGGCCGCAATTGCCCGGGTAATACATGCACTGTGAACTGTTATACCCGGTTGTGGTGCATAGTTCCCAGGCGCTGTCATCGGGACTCGGGTAATGCATTGTCCAGCCTGCGGGAGGGAATGTGGAAGACTGGAAACCTTCGGACAATGGCAAAGAACCTGTCGGTATTACAGTAATATATGCCAGGTTGGTAATGGAATCCACTCCGCTGGTTGCGGTTACCACTTCGGTAACATTATAAGTGCCGGGGGTATTATAAGTTACTGTGGGGTTTTGCAAAGTAGAAGAAGAAGGGGTGCCACCGGGAAAAGTCCATTTCCAGGCAGTAATTGTGCCCGATGTGGTGGTGCTCTGGTCGGTATAATTAACTTTCACCCCTGCGCAGCCGGAACTGACACTGGAAATATAATTGGGAGTAACCGTAGGATTGGTAACCTTTACATACCACCGCGGAGTGTATGATGTAAGTTGTGCGGTTGTATAAGTGTTATAGGATACATCCCATCCATTGGCCGATGATTCCATAACTTTATAATTACCGTTATTGTAATTGGTATCAACAAGGCGCGTATGAGAACCTGAATAATCAAATATATCGCCCGGCAAAACCTGGGTAGGGCTGCTATATGCAGTGGAAATTGTAGTTAAAGTGGTGGTGCTGTATTTTGTGGTAAGTCCCCATGCCCGTGAAACAAAGCCGGAACAATCTACTCCTAAGGCACAGCTCTCACAACAATCTCCGCCGGTGGTGCAGTCATCATCTCCCGCAGACTTGCTGGCGGTTAGACCTGAAGTAAAAGATGAAAGCGTTGAAAAACCACCCCAGCAATAAGGCATGTGCTGGTTACTGCCTACCGCAACCCAGCTTGGGGTAAGTATATTACCCACAGCCGAACAATTAACATTGCTCCATATATTGGCAGAGCTTGCCGTAAATATATAAGGTATATATGGCCTTGCATTATTAAGTATCTGTGTCCTGGTTATTTGCCCGATGCCAGATGAACACCAGCACAGAATTAATGCTGTGAACAAACCCTTTGCAGTTTGTTTGCCGGAAAACAATGCAGGTATGTTACCCGGAACATTTTTCCCCATTTTAAAGGCTCTTGTGATTATTTTGTAATTCATTTTCAAAATTTTAAATTGTTGGGAATTTATTTTGCATCCACCTGGATAAGATGGTCATTAAAATGATATTTCGTGGCCAATATAAAATCAGGATAATCAGTGGCATTTGTTTTTGTTTCAGTAACGGAAAATACATATATGCCCTGTGGAGCAGTTACCATATTTAAAAGTGTTCCTGAAGTTGAGAGGTGAAAATCATTATTGGAAAGCACGTAATAACAATCGGGCACTTTAATGCTTGCAACAATATTTCCAATTTTCCCGGCTGAATATTCTATTTCAACTATATGCCTTTCCACACTGATAGGGCTTTCGGTAACAAATGTCTGAACATCCAGGTAAATATGGTCAGCAGTTGCCCCTGCAACATAAACTCCCGCAACCTTTTTATCTGTACTGAATGATTTCTCATCTAAAATTTTATCACCGTTATTTACAGAGAATGAATAGGAATTGCCACCGCTTATTTTTGTTGTAATAAAATAACCTGCCTGTGTAATCCATCCCTGGTATTCCTTTGCCTCAACCTGTTGGCCTGAGGCTTCAATTTTAAGGCTGTTGCCGGAAGGTAGAAGCAGGTAGGTAGCATTGCCATAACGGGATAATCTTTCAACACCGGTATAGGAAGCAGGAAAAGTAATATTTTTTGCAATGTTTCCATTATCGTCATACACTGCAACTACCCTGTCATTCAGGACATAGAAAAAACCATTGTCGTAAACAAAATCGCGGGGAGCAAAGATTACGGCAAATTTTTTTATTGCCGAACCACTTGTTGCATCCGTAATAATAATTTCATTGGTGGCATTGCACAAATAAGCGATTTTATTTCCGCTCAATACTTCAAACGAAATAGCGCCCATATTTATTCCAGGCCCTTGTTTATAGGGAATTCCGTCGGTGGTGTTCCATTTGGATGTTGATATTTGCTGCACTCCTATTTGGGCAGGCTGTTTAACCTGCGCGGTAATTGTTCCCATACCGGCGCCCAGCATAGTTACGGCAAATAATAGAGAGTAATTTTTTTTCAGTTTCATTGTATTATATTTTAGAATTTCCGGTTAAAACAAACTGATGCTTTCGAATACTATTCAATCATCAAACGTAAGAATAAACTTTACCAAAAACAAATTTTTATTCATTAACATATAAACTCCACCCTGTTCAGTTTCAAGTAATTTTAACTGAAAGGATTTAGATAAATAATACTGTGACACAATATCTCCACTGAAATGGTCTATTGTAAAATTATAAGAGCACCCTGCATTGCCGCAGGATGCCCTGATATTTTATTAAAAACCTCAACTATTTTACTACTGTATACATTGCCGGTTTGCTTACTATTCCCTGTCATCAGGGTTTGCATGTACGCGGGCTTCATAAATAGCCAACTCCATTTTATCAGCTTCTTTTTTGCTCAACACATTGGAAAACTTAATGTAATCCAAGCCAGGTAAAAAAAATGATATATATCAGGTTGCAGAAAAAACCCTTTAAAGCTTTATATATTTGTTCCATAAAAAACTGAATGATTATGAAGCACGAGTTTAGTCCTGAAAGTTTAATGATGTCGCATGGTTATAAACCCGCATTATCGGAAGGAGCGCTGAAAAGCCCCATATTTCAAACATCTACTTTTGTATTTAACACGGCTGAAGAAGGCAAGGCGTTTTTTGAACTGGCCTATGGGTTACGTGAAAAGAAAGCCAACGAATCGCAGGGGCTGATATACAGCCGCATTAATAACCCCGACCTGGAAATTCTTGAAAACCGCCTTTGCCTGTGGGATAAAGCCGAAGAGTGCGCGGTATTTGAAAGCGGCATGTCGGCCATAACAACCCTGCTGCTTGAATTTTTAAAACCCGGCGACCTGTTGCTCTATAGCAATCCGCTCTATGGTGGCACCGACCATTTCATAGAACATTTTCTTCCTAAAATAGGCGTCAAATGCCTGGCGTTCCATTCTAACCAGGACCAGGAGGAAATTGAAGAGATGCTGAAAAAATCGAAAATGGCCGATAAACTGGCTCTTATATTTATTGAAACTCCCGCCAACCCCACCAACGCGCTTATAGATATTGCTGAATTCAGAAAAATAGCGGATAAATTCAGCACGAAAGATAAACCGGTTTATTTAGCCGTTGATAATACTTACATGGGCCCGTTATGGCAGCATCCTCTGAAGCACGGAGCCGATTTTTCTTTATACTCCGCTACCAAATATATTGGCGGGCACAGCGATGTTATTGCGGGAGCCTGCCTGGGCAGCAAAGAGGTTATTAAACGGATTAAAGGGCTCAGGACCAATTTGGGCAATATGGCAGGCCCCTGGACAGGCTGGCTGCTGATGCGAAGCCTTGAAACACTTAAAGTACGCATGGAACAACAAGCTGAAAACGCCCAGGAAGTGGCGCGTTACCTGCAAAAACACCCTAAAGTAACCAAAGTATATTACCTCGGTTTATTGGAAGAAGGAACCGAAGAGCACAAACTTTATAAGAGGCAGTGCAGTTCTCCCGGCGCTATGGTGTCGTTTGACATAAAGGGCGGCGAAAAGGCGGCTTTTAAATTTCTCAATTCCCTGCAGATGATAAAATTAGCGGTGAGCCTCGGCAGCACCGAATCGCTTGCCGAACATCCTGCCACCATGACCCATTCGTCGGTAAGCCCAGAACACCGCAAACAATTTTCAATCAGCGAGAACCTGGTAAGGCTTTCCATAGGGGTTGAAAACAGCAAAGACATTATCTGGGATATTGAGCAGGCGCTGCAAAAGGCATAATCAGGAATCAGGAATTAATAATCAGGGTTAGGGAATTACCACAGCGACACAAAGAACACAGAGAAACACGGAGAATACTTTTACTAAATAGCCTGATAATTGCCGGGTTGCACGTTATTAATCTCTGTGTAACTCAGTGCTCTCTGTGGCTCCGTGGTTAGCAATTTCGAAATTTTTCTTAAATTCGTTTATTCTTATACAACCTTCACCATGAAAAAGCTTTTCCTACTCTTTTCACTTTTAGTTTTTCACTTTTCACTTATTAAGGCCCAGACAGTATCAACTTTAGCGGGAGATACAATCGCCGGAGACTCTAATGGGACAGGCGCAGCAGCAAGGTTCTTTCATCCAACAGGAGTAGCAACAGATAACAATGGTAATCTTTATGTGGCTGATTACGGTAACGACAAAATACGAAAGATAGTTATTTCCACTGGGGTTGTTACAACTTTAGCTGGTTCCGGAACGCAAGGTTCTACTAATGGGATAGGTACAATTGCAAATTTCTATCAGCCTTATGGTGTAGCGACCGATGGTAATGGTAATCTCTACATAGCCGATACATACAATAACGAAATACGAAAAATTGTTATTTCTAGCGCTGAAGTTTCTACTGTTGCCGGAACTAGTAACCCAGGTTCTATAAATGGAACAGGCACAGCGGCAAGCTTCGCTTTGCCAACAGGAATAGTCACTGACGGTATAAATCTTTATGTTGCAGAATGGGGAAACAACGATATACGAAAGATTGTGATTTCCAATTACGCAGTAACCACGTTAGTGGGCTCAACAATACAAGGTGCTGCAAATGGAACTGGAACATCAGCAAGTTTCTACTATCCAAGCGAATTGGCCTTGGATGGCAGAGGCAATCTATATGTATCCGATGCTTATAACAGTGAAATACGGCAGATTATTATTGACAGCGCAATTGTTACCACGTTAGCAGGCTCAACTACGATAGGGTCCACCGATGGAACAGGTACGACAGCAAGTTTTAAATATCCTGAAGGTATTGCATTTGATGGAAATGGCAATTTGTATGTTGCCGATTCACAAAATGATGAATTACGTAAAATAGTTATTTCCACTACCGAGGTTACTACTTTAGCTGGGTCTACTACACCAGGATCAACCAATGGAACATGTACAACTGCAAGTTTCCACGCCCCTTTTGGATTAACATTAGATAGTAGTGGTAATTTATATGTTGCTGATGTGGCTAACAACGAAATACGAATGATAACTGGCATTCCAACTTCTATATCAACCTTAGCCTCAAACTCAGCCTCAATCTCAGTATACCCCAACCCAAACAACGGTGCATTTCAATTACGAATTAAAAATTACGAATCAGGAATTAGGAACGTAGAAATTTATAATCTGCTGGGAGAAAAAGTGTATTCACAATTTTCAACTTTCAACTCTCAATTTTCAATTGATATTAGTTCCCGGCCCGCCGGTATGTATTTTATCCGCTTGGAAAGCAGCGATGGAAATGTGGCAACGAAGAAGTTTGTGAAGGAGTAATTTTGCTTATTTACTCATCCAGTTGTTGAAAACTTTTCCGTTCCTATGTTTATCAATATTAAATAAAATGTTTATCTTTGTGTCCTGAAACAATTGACCACTAATTAAACAAACAAATTCACAAACCACATCTTGTTGCAGAGGCGGCATTCTGTTGCAGACGTCATGCATGCCGTCTCTACCGGGATAAAAAAATCAAAAAATTATGGAAACCACAAAAACTGCCAATGGCGGAGAGGAATTGACAACCAACCCGCGCATACATGAAATTGCGCTAAGGGTTGAAAGAGGAGAATCAAACATTTCTATTATTAAAGAATTTACAGCCCGATGGTCGGCGGGGGAACGCACTATAGCAAGGTACATTGCTATAGCCAAAAAAATTGTGAGAGAACGCATCGGCAATGAAGAAACCATAACCGATGTGATGCGTAACAGGCTTATACAGGAAGAAGACTGGAAGCAGTCGCACAGCGACGACGAGATTGAAAAAAAATTATGGGCCATTGCCGATGGAGAAGCAGAAATAGTAAAAAAAGTGAATACAGTAAATGGCCTTGAAGAGATGCGGTGCAATCCTGATTTTGGTAACAGGCTTCAGGCATTTGATAAGATATGCAAACTGCGCGGTAAATACATTGCCAGTTCTGCAGGAAATAACGCGTCTATACAATCTGTCCAGATTATAGTCAGAAATCAGAAGGAAAAAATGCTGGTTGAAAACTACATAGCTTTCTTACATTCCAAACCGCTTGAAGCAATTACAAGCGCTTCCGATGATAATATAAGTAGTTCCGTTGTCCCGGTAGCTGCCGGGAACAGTACCGATTCTCCTGATAGGAATGAAATGCCACAAAGCCAAATAGCCACATCCATTGTGCCGGAAACAGTCCCGGCCGCAATTAATTCAAGCGCATCAGTCCCGATAGCTACCGGCACAACGGATGGCCTTTCTCAAAAAAACAATGAAGCTGCTTCATAGGGAGGGGGGGGTATAAAATGCCCAATACAATGCCAAAAGATGCCAAATAATGCCAAAAAGTGCCAAATAATGCCAAAGATGCCACCACTCAATACCATAGACACTAAGTTTATTGAAGCTAATTTTTCCGTAAAGCGCTATGTTATACACCAGGGCGGAACAGGAGCCGGAAAAACATACTCGATACTTCAACATCTGCTTACTACTGCTTTTTTAAAAGATGGCCTCGCTATATCGGTAGTAGCAGAAAGTATGCCTCATCTTAAAAGAGGTTGCCTGCGCGATGCAAGGAAGATAATACAAATGGAGGGTTGGCAAACAAATTTTACTGAAAACAAAACCGACTGCACCTTTAGTGCATATAACGGCAGTTATATTGAGTTTTTCCCTGCCGACAGCGAAAGCAAAATGAGAGGTCCGAAACGTGACATACTTTTTATTAACGAATGTAATAATGTCAGCTTTGAGGCTTTTCAGCAATTGGATGTACGCACCCGCAAACACACCTATCTCGACTTCAACCCGGTGCGCCGGTTTTGGGTGCACGATAAATTGATGGAATCGCTAAGCGGAACAGATTATACGTTTGTGCAGTCAACCTATAAGGACAATGCCTATATAACGCCGGAAGAAATCGCAAATATAGAACGCCGCCGCAACAATGCCAACTGGTGGAGGGTATATGGCGAAGGTGAAATAGGCAATGCCGAAGGGGTGGTGTTTACGAATTGGGAAATAATAACAATTAAGAATGAAGAACTAAGAATTAAGAATGGAAATTCCCCCAATACTCTTAATTCTTCGCTCTTAACTCTTAACTGGCTCCCCGGTACATTATTGGGTTACGGAATTGATTTTGGTTATGTGCATTCGCCAACAGCCATTGTGCAGGTAAATGAATATAACGGGGAATTGTATGTCCGGGAATTGTTTTATAAGACAGGGGCGCAGAATGATGAGATTTTCGCTTTTGTGCAGAAAAACATTGACCTGAGGGCTTTAGCGGTAGCCGACTGCGCCGAACCCAAGTCAATTGACTATTTATTCCGCAAAGGCTGGCCGGGCCTCTTTCCATCTATTAAAGGAGAAGGCAGCATTGAATTCGGGCTGAACATGTTACTGGAACGCAAGATAAACGTGAGCCGCGACAGCCTTAACCTTATTAAAGAGATGCGGGAATATATGTGGGATACCAATGCGGATGGGGTGCCTATAAACCGCCCCGTTAAAATGAATGACCATGCCATTGATGCCATGCGCTATGTCTGCTCCTACCCTCCAAAAAAGAAATTGATAATGGCGTGAAAGCCAATTACGAATTAAAAATTACGAATTACGAGGTCTTCATATTGCGCACTCCATAAAAAACGCTTCATAAATAATTCAAAACAAGAATAAATCAGTTAAATCATTTTATAAAACAAACAAAGCATTCTTAGGGCCTGATTCGTACTTCATAATTTTTAATTTGTAATTTAAGAAACTGTTTAAATTTATCGATATGGAATATGTTTCGACAAGCTCAACATGACTGTTTCGTTGTCAGCCTGAGTTTATCGAAGGCCTGCAACATAAGCTGAAATTAAATTTAAACAATTTCTAAAGTGAAGCCGCAATATTTTCTTACTTTAGTCGTCTATACAATGTGTAACCTTTATATACCTGACAAATATGAGTTTGCAAGAAATTATTAAGCCCCGACGAGAAGTTCGGGATTACTCAAATTATTTTGGGAAGCAAACTGCCACGTCCGCCATATTTTTATGGGACGGCGGACCGCTGACGATGAATGTCAGGAGAGGCATCGCAGTGACGGTGGGGCGTTCCGTC
>JBKQUY010000055.1:0-4095 GCA_052325425.1 Bacteroidia bacterium
CGGAGGAATAGTTAAATGGGGTACTTAAGGTAATGGTTACCCACCCTGTGGAAGTAAATGAAAAACTTCCTGAATAAACCAGGGTGGCTCCTGAAATAACACTTGACCATTCGCCATCGGATGAAAAGGTTGATGCAGTCGAGGAAGCCATGTATATTTTAATGGGAATACTTGATTGAGAACCCGATTCCTGGTAGTAGGCCATCTTGGTTACCGTACCAAACGTAAGAGACGAGCTTGGGAAGATGTCGGCTTCCGCCGTGTACTTGGCATTGCAGATGTCAACAGGCCCGTAAGCCCCGTCATCACAAGTGGTGCAGCCGGAATTAGGAATGGAATAAGTTGTTTGTGAAGAAGCATTTTTAGCAAGTAGCAGGCCCAAAAAGGCTGAGAAATCTCATGTTGGTGTTTTTCATGATGGATGAATTTAATTGATAATGATTAGAGCAGGCTGTTTTGCGGGTAGGTTTGGTTGTAGTTATTATTCTATAAGATTAAATGTTATGGGGTTGGTTAAATTTTACTTTACAAAGGATTGAATATTTTTTAACTTATTGTGAAAAGCCGGTATTAAATATTTGTTAAGTTGCCGTGAATTGAAAAATTTAAAAGGCAAAAAACATGTTGAAACTGTTGTGTGATTTTTTATTGGTTTATTATTTAATGGGTCAGGATTTGGCTTGTTTTGCGGGTTTCAGGGATTTTGTAATCATTTTTTTAAGAAAATAAAATTGATTGACAAAACAATATTCCGAATAATAATTTGAATTTCCAAATATTTTTTCATTGATTTCCATCGATATGTATAAAAATACGTATTTATACGGAGGTATTTATACTTGTCCGGCCTGGTACCCGGAATTATAAACGCATTATTTGCCGTTACAGGTATTCAGTTGTACCATAAAATTGAAATAAATAATGCTTCCCCTGCAATAAAATAAGCCATTCAGGAATGTAACGGGACATTCCACCCTATATTTGCATTGCGATTTTGACACAGCATGAGAATAGCCCTTTCACAAAATGAGAAGAAGGATGTCGGTTATCTCGACCATCAGTGGGAGATGCAATTCTTTGAACTGAAGAAGTTCAAAAAGCAATACGGGCATTGCGATGTGCCGGCAAAGAGCAATGATAAACGGTACTATACACTGGCAAGATGGTGCGGCACCCAGCGAAGGCTGAGAAAGTTCAGCCCGCTGAAATACCGCCCCGACCGGCTGCGCAAGTTGAATGAGCTGGGCTTTTGCTGGAACATACTGGATGAAAAATTTGAGCGCAGGTTCCGGCAGCTTAAGCAATATCATAAAAAACATGGGCATTGCAATGTAAGGGAATCAGAAAACCCCGAACTGGCCAACTGGTGTGGCAGGGTAAGATATGGGCGCAGGACCAATAATGCCGGGCTTACCAGGGAAAGGATAGCTCGGTTGGATGAGTTAGGCTTTGCATGGTATGATTTAGGGAAGCATGACGACGAATTAAGGTGGGAACAGAAATTTACCTTATTAAAGGAGTACAAAAAGAAGCACGGACATACTAATGTGAGTAAACCGGATAACCTGGGACTGGCCAAATGGTGTACCCGGCAAAGACAATACAGGAGGGAGAAATCAGGCCAGCTTACCCGCAAAAGAATAAAACGGTTAACGGATTTGGGCTTTGCCTGGCATGAACTGAGAAAGGAAGAAAATGAGTCGCGCTGGGAGGAGAAATTTGAACAGTTAAAGCAATTCAGGAAAAAATATGGACATTGCAATGTGAGCCATTCAAACAGGAACATCAAAAATAAACGCCTGGCTCGTTGGATACAAATACAGCGTGATTATTACAAAAGCAAAAGTAACCGTATAACTAAAGAACGGATAAAGAAACTAAACAGCATTGGGCTTAGCTGGATAAACCCTGAAACAACTGAAGAAGCAAAAAGGAATAAAGAGAAGGATATGCTGAATGAATTAAAGCGGCTCTTTAAAAAGTTAAACAGGCTGCCTGCAACAAATGATATAAATATGTATGGCAAATATTCAACGTCAAGTTATGACAGGCACTTCGGAGGTATAATAAAGGCCTTCAGGAAAGCAAAATTGTAAAATAGGTAATATATTTGCCTTGCGGGGCAGCTTCTTTGAGTGGTGGGAGTCAAGCCTTGTATCTGATATGAGGTCATGCCCCGCATTTTTTTCCACCCTAAAACAAATAAACGACGATGAAAAGGAAATTTACACAGCAGGAGATTCATGAAGTAATGAATAAGTTCACAGGCATACTTAAAGAGGCTGATTTATTCAAGGAATGCAAAGAGATACTCTGGAACCCCATACTGCAAGTACCGGAATCCGATGCCACAAAAAAACTCAGCGGCAAACACAAGGTTAATTATGAGGAATTATTAAAGAGCCTGAAATAATAAATACAATTCCCAATGGAAATAATATATGGTACAATAGGAAGTGTTATAATTATTGCGGTGATAATAATAATTTTCTATATAGCAGCCTTTACAAATGAACGAAAGCGGTGGAGAGAATGGTTTAAAAAGGATAATGAAAAATAAGAATTTATTCGGAACCTAACACACCTTCGTCTGCAAAACTATAATACCCCTCGGCTGACACTATCAGGTGGTCAACCACGTTAATATTCAATATTTTTCCCGCTTTCACCATGCAGTGTGTCATAGTAATATCTTCCTTACTTGGTATGACTGAGTTGGAAGGATGATTATGCGCTAAAATAATTGCCGATGCACCCAAATGAATGGCATTGCGGAATACTTCCCTGGGGCCGGCCACCAATCCGTGCATGGTTCCCATTGCAACCCAATCAACGTAACGGATGCGAAATGCCCTGCTTACTCCAATAACATACAGGTGCTCTTTTTCCTTATCAAATGGCTCCATAGCTTCTATTAATCCCCATAAGAACTTATAGACCTGCTTCGAGCCAGTTATCGTAACCTTCTTTTCTTTTTCGACCTGTACTATCATTTTATATTATCGTTAAAATGTCCGTCATTAAAGAGTTTGTCGAAACTAAAATAGAGACAACTGTGAAACAAAAATGGGAGTGAAAACTTTTTAAAATAAAATTCTTCCAGATTTTTTTCTCTCAAAGTAATTGGCCTATTTCGTGTGTTATTGGCTCAACAGCCCATTATCAGAGGGATACAATGGTGACAGATATTAAAAACTTCACAGCGACATTTAACAGGATAGCGCACTCCAAAGCGGAAGACGCCGTGTTCACGGACTTTCTTGACATGGTGATTTGCGCACTCTCATTGGGACAATACGAAGAAGAATACCTGGAAATTGTCAAACGATATAAGAAGGAGGAAGTCAATCTTTTCTGCGAACTGTTGGCTCAGGCCGCAATAATAATGGATGACGGAGGCATCGGACTGAAAGATTGTCTTGGCGAATTCTTTCAGAACCATATCACAAGAGGCAGAAACGGCCAATTCTTCACCCCGGAACACATCTGCGACTTCATGGCGCAGATTAATATGGATAAGGAGACAACCGTCGGCAAAACAATTTTAGACCCCTGCTGCGGAAGCGGAAGAATGCTGCTGAGCGCAGCAAAGGTGAACAGGAATAATTATTTCTATGGCGCTGACATTGATGCGCGGTGCGTAAAAATGACAGCCATCAATCTCTGTATCAACGCACTACCCGGCGAAGTGGCGTGGATGAATAGCCTCTCTGGCGAACATTGGGGCGGCTATACTATTGGATATAAGAATGCCGTACCTATACCTGTTATAACCAAGTTGCCGGCCAATGAAGGTGTAATTTATAACAGCGCACCGCATTATGGGGTCAGGAAACGGCAGGAGGAACTACCTACAATCCAGTCGCCTCAAATGATAACATTAACTCAGACCAAATTAAACTTTGAGTAATGATAACCATACACATAAACTACATCCCGTCGAAAATTTCAGACCACTGGCTGGCAGACCCCGACGACCTGGCGGCGGAGCTAAGAAAGATAATGCCGGACGTGAAATCATATTCATCGCGCGGGTTTAAAACATACAAGTGGTACAAAATAGAAGATATTTTCAGGTGCTATAATTCTGAATTA
>JBKQUY010000056.1:0-37933 GCA_052325425.1 Bacteroidia bacterium
CTTCGCCCGCAGCCCTCCTCACACCCCCCCCCAATATTTTATGAATCCTGTCATTCCGAACGCAGTGAGGAATCCTATCAATTTTCAAAGGCAGCAACTTAAATGATATTACTTCGTAAACAGAACATCATTGGTTATATCTGTTACGGGGTGAATTTCCCAGACGGTGCGCCTGTTCATTCCTGGTTTACCGGGGTTACTTGCCAGCGATTCATTTTTATGCCTGTAGTCATATAATAACCAGCCTTTTATTACCACCCAGTTATTTGCCATGCGCGAATTGAAATAGCTGAGAGACCATTCCGGGTGCAATTTTATGGAATATGGAGTTATTTCAACAATGGCACAATCGGCCAAGGTTGTGCTTTTTGTAACCGGGACAGGAGATATATACACATGGATTTCATATTGTGTCGAATCCTCTGTATAGCAATCGCTGCTTTGCGGGCCATTAAGCACTGCTTTAAAAATATAACCTTCAATTATCGCTGCGTCATTTTCGCTGAATATAGAGTCGTCGTTCGAATTAATCATCTTTTCGAGGGTAACATCATCATTATAAACGGCAGGTATATTATCCCTGTTTTTATAAACATTCAGGTTTAGCTGGCGAGGGTCAATTGTTTCCCGAACCATCATTCCGCTTTCGCTCATAACCATTTTACCCGAACCCTGGGGCGGACAGTTATTTACAGTTTGGCCAGTTGAAAAAACCGTTAGCAATAAAAATTCCCCGGTTAATAACATTATGTTTCTCATACTATTAGTTGTTTTAAGATTTGGATTACCGATTTGATTAAAAACACTTCAATTTCTGTTTACAAAGAGAATACCAATCAAACGTGAAACAAATGATGCTGGTCAATGCTGCTAATGATATGCAACACTATATTTTCCGGCCTGAAAACTATCAAATAAGGCATTGCAGCAAATCATTCCAATGGGTAACTGTTTACTGTAGTTTTGTTAATGGATAATGTTTTATTATTTACTAAACTGATGAAAGATTATGAGACATACATTTATGATATTTACAGCCATACTGCTTGGCAGTATTTGCTCCGCCCAGGAGAATAATGATACATGCGGGCCTGAAGGCCATGCGCAATCAGAGATTGAAAGACGAATGGATTTGATGAAAAACAGGGATGTTACGGAAGGCAACCCTAATCCTGACATAAGCCTCGACAGTATCCTGAAAGGTATGCCTGAAGATACGGGAAGATATAAACTGTCAGATTATGCCACCGTTACCGGTTATGTATTAGGGACAGATGATGGCGGGCCTGAAGCATGCAATTGCTTTAGCACGGATATTAGTACACATAATACTATATTGTATATAGGCCATTCGCTTTTCTCGGGCAAAGACTCGGTGTTTATTGCTGAAATAACGCCTAAATTCAAAGCAGCACATCCCGGCTTTATCGCCGATGACCTGTTTGGCCTGAAAATTTCTATCAGCGGTTACATGATGTATAATTTCGAAATGAAGAAAATGGCTCTTAATGGCTGCAAAAAATGTCATGCCGCCAACCGTAAAACAGCCTGGGAAATCTGCCCGGTAACCGGTATTTCAGTCTTTACTACGGAAGCTATAAAATAAGAAACTGTTTAAATTTAATTTCAGCTTATTTTGCAGGCCTTCGACAAGCTCAGGCTGACAATGAAACAGTAATGTTGAGCTTGTCGAAACATACTCCATAGCGATAAATTTAAACAGTTTCTAAGTGTTGCTGAATTTTTTTCCGGCAATGTTTGTAATTTTTATGCTATGGCTATTTATGTTTCGCTTTATATTACTTCAACCCTTTACCTGATAACTCTCAATGATGCAGTTATGCCGCATCATCCTTTTTGCTGATGAACTGATGTATATTTGAACAAGAAGGTTAAATAAATAATAATAAGCTATAATATGTGGAATTTATTAACAGGCGGAAACGATGAAAACAATAACCCGAAAATATGAGTTTAAGCACTGCACACTGATAGAGAAACGCGCGCCCGGCAATGTTGATTTCAAGGCTTTTTTTGAGACTATACCGGGGCTTTACCTTATTTTATTACCCGATGAGAATTTCACCATAGCCGCAATAAATAACTCTTATGCCGCGGCAACCCTGGCCAATCGGGACGAAATTGCAGGCATTGGCGTATTTGATTTTTTATTTGATAATCCTAATATTTTAAATACCGACGGAATATCGAAGTTGCACGCATCGCTGAATAATGTGCTTAAACTAAAAAAAACTGATATCATGCCGCCTTTGAAATATGGCATCCGCCAGCCACTATGCGGGAATGAGAAATGGGAAGTAAGATATGGAGAAATGGTCAACATCCCGGTTTTCGACAGAAATTACAACCTGCTGTATATTATTAACCAACTGAATGATATTACAGAATTGGTTAAAGCAAATCAAAGGGAGCAAAAGTATATGGTCCGGGCCGAAGCATTGGAAAAGAGTGAAAAATTATATATAGAAAAGTTCAAAGAAAGTGAAAATCATTTCAGGCACCTGACCCAGGATGTTATTGATTATTCCATCTGCATGATTGATGTGAAAGGTAACATACTGAGCTGGAACAGCGGAGCCGAAAAAATAAAAAAATATACAGCCAATGAAGTTTTGGGAAAAAACATTTCCATGTTTTACGAGGAAGGCGACAGGCAGGCAGGCCTGCCGGAAGAAAACCTGGCACTTGCCCTGGAAAAAGGCCGCCATGAAGTGGAGGGCTGGCGATTGCGCAAAGACCAGAGCCTTTATTGGGCCAATGTAATATACACCCCTGTGTATAATGAAAAGGGAGAGCATACAGGCTTTTCGCAAATAACACGCGATATTACCGAACATAAACTGCAGGATGAAGAAATAAAAAACGCGAGCGAAATAATTGCCCGGAAGAATAAAGATATTACCGACAGCATTACGTATGCGCGCCGCATACAAAGCGCTATTCTTCCCGACGAAGCCGAATTCACAAAGTATTTTCCCGAATCATTTATATTATATAAACCCAAGGATATTGTAAGCGGCGATTTTTACTGGTTTACCGAACACGACGGTAAATTTATTATTGTGGTGGGGGATTGCACAGGGCATGGAGTTCCCGGTTCATTACTTTCCATGATAGGATATGATTTATTGAGAGATACTGTTCACCTGAGAAATATTACCGACCCCGCAGGAATATTAACTGAAATGGATAACGGGTTTCATACTATTTTTGAAATAGGCAAACACGCAGAGATTATAAACGATGGCATGGATATTGCTATTTGCACTTACGATAACAGGGCATTAACCCTGACCTTTTCGAGCGCCAAACGGCCTCTGTATATTATAAGAGGCAATATTCTTACGGAAATCAAGGGCTCATCATCACCTATCGGCGGAGGATATTACTTCAAATATCCTTATACAAATAAAAATTTAAAGCTTGAAGAAAAAGACAGGTATTTTATGTTTACAGATGGCTTTGCCGACCAGTTCGGGGGAGATAAACTAAAAAAATTAAAAACGGCCGGCTTTAAAGACCTGTTAATCAAATTCAGCGAACAGAAAATGTCAGCTTATAAAGAAGCGCTGAACAACTATTTTGAGGAATGGAAAAGAACCGAAGAACAAACAGACGATGTTCTTGTATTGGGTTTTGAAATAAACAAAACTCATTATTAATGCGAAGCGTTATAAGTAGTTTAAGTTTAAACCTAACATATTAAATGTCCCTGCCGCTTTTAATTGCAACAGGGACAGTAAATTGAGCCGTTTAATTAAACTTCCGCGGTTTCTTTCTTTTTGTTTCGTTCAATAAAGTTCTCCAGAAGTTCAGGCAGTTTTGCAAATGCAGCGCTTAGCCCTTTGCCGGAACTTACAGGAATAAACTCAATTTCGCTTCCTTTGGTTACCAAAAACCCCACAGGCCCCATTCCTACTCCGCCTCCGCTGCCCAAGCCGGTACCCATTCCTTCAGCTATGCTTTTGGCATTTCCCTTGCCTTCGCCGGTTGCGCCTCCGAAACCTATTCCTATCCTCATTACAGGAACACAGGTATAGTCGCCTAATTTAAATTGCTGCCCGATAATTGTTTCAGCTTTAGCTTCCGATTTTAGAAACTCGGAAATTTTTCCGAGTACATCATTCAGATTGTCCATAATGTTTTGTTTTTTTATTGTTTATAATTAAGACCTGATATATGCCCAGCTCATTCGCGCCAAATTGTTTTTTATTTCAAGTACTATTCTGTTTTCCTCTATAAAATTTATCCCTATAGGTTTCCTGCTATAAAAACTCAACAGATAAAATACAGGGTATAGAATTCCATTTAACTGCATATCGTCAAAACAAAGCGAGACATAGCATTTGCTGATTTTAAAGCTTCCTATTACAGCTTTTATCTTACTCCGCTTAATATGCCTTCTTTTCGCTCTCCAGGTCTTTTTTTCCACTGGTTTAGCTTTTGAAGTTTTCCTTGCCGCAAAAAGGTCAATTTCTTTTTTCCATCCCATAATTTTTATTTCAAGCGCTAAAGAATTACCGCTCATTTTTATATATGCACTTGCCAGGTGGTGAAACCTGAACCTGTATATTTTTTTGGCGCTGTCTATTTCGAAGAAGAATGGGGCAAAAAACAGGTAGCTGATACTGATAAGAATAATACATAAAAGAACTGCCAACACTATCATCTGCAAATCATTTACGCCGTAAATTTCGTTTTAATAACAGGGCCGGTAAATGATACTTGTCACTATGTAAAGTGATAGTTATCAATAGGCCAAAGATGTTTTATTACATTTGCATATAATGGAGCAAACAGCGGATATTACAGGTAAACTTAAGAGCAGGTACGCAATTGTAATATACTGCCTTTTTACCCTCATTTATATAGCCATAGTCGGGCAAAGGCAAGGTGACTTTTTTATATGCCTTTCTGCCTCAAAAGATTTATTCCTTGGTAAAGATATATACGCACTTTCCTATGTTGATGGTTACCGTTATTATTATTCTTTACTGTTTGCCATTCTTATATTCCCTTTCAGCTATTTACCCTTACTAATTGCCCAATATTTGTGGCTGCTTCTCAATGCCTTTTTAATGTGGAGAATTGTCAAAATCCTGGGTAGATATTTTAACCTGTCTCTTCTCCCTATAAAAGAACAATGGGTATTTTTTGCTTTATGCTGCCTTTTTTCCGCAAAATTTGCTTTGGCCAACATTTATTGCCATCAGATTACAATCTGTATTCTCTACCTGACCCTCCAGGGACTGGAATTTATTTTTTCAGGCAAAAAAACATGGGGCGCCGTGCTTATTGCCTTTGGAATAAACATAAAGTTACTGCCAATTGTAATAATACCCTATCTTTTGTACAGGAGGGAATTCAAAGCATCCCTTATCATAATACTTGCCTATTCAGCAATGCTGATGTTACCTGCATTGATAATTGGTTTGCCACAGAACAATTTTTTGCTTGCAAGCTGGTGGCGGCTTATAAATCCTGCCAATAGTGAGCATATTATGGATGTTGACCAGAGAGGCTTTCACAGTATTACTTCGTTCCTTTCGGTTTTGCTGGTTGATAAACCACCCGATAAATATGAGTTGCACATAAAACGCAACATTGCCAACCTGAGTCTCACCCAGCTTAGCTATGTTATAAATATTGTCCGGTTTGCGTTTGTAGCTTTTTCGCTTTATTTTTTAAGAACCAAGCCGTTCTTTTCCCGGGTAAGTAAACAGCATCGTTACTGGGAAATAAGTTATATCCTGCTCATCGCTCCCCTTATTTTTCCCCACCAGCAGCATTACTCCTTCCTTTTCACCGTTCCGGCCATGTGGCATATTTTCTACTATTTTTTAAAAAACCATAAAAGCATGGCAAAGCTTAAAATGAGATTGATGATAGCCGCATTCACCATTTCATTTCTCACCGTCAACGCCACTTTTCTTCTCGGAGAATTTAACCCATACTATGAGCATTTTAAAATCCTCACTTATGGGGTATTGATTCTAATACCGTTACTGGCAGTGAGTGTTCCTGATATTGCCATTGAAGAATAGCGGGAAAATAGTATTTTATTAAAGAGATTATAATTTCGCCGCCGGATAGTTTCCTAACATTCAATTAATAATTTTTTTATATTTGGTTAACCTAAATCTGATTTGCTATGAAGAATCGCTACAACTTATTTTTTAATAACCATAGTTCTACTCCCTGCTTCATTTTACTTTTCATTTTTCACTTTTCATTTTTCACTTCTCGTGCAGGTGGCTTCCAGATACCCCAGCAATCGGGTAAATCATTGGCATTCGGCGGCGCCTTTACCGGCTATTGCGGCGACGCTTCCACCGTCTTTTATAACCCGGCCGGAATGAATAACCTCACAGGCCAGAACTTTACACTGGGAATAATGGGGATTTTTCCTTCCGTATCAGTTCAAACCCCATCAACACCAGATGTTGACCAGGCATCAACTGTTTTTACCCCGTTTAATTTTTATTATGTGGGTAGTTTTTGCGATAAATTAAGGGGGGGCCTATCGGTAAATAACCAGTTTGGCTCTGCCGCATCTTATCCTACGGACTGGGAAGGCATGTACATTGTACAGAGCATTGCCCTTAAAACATATATGTTTCAGCCAACTATATCATACCAGTTATGCAAACTGCTCAGTGTAGGCGGAGGGTTTGTCTATACCCTCGGAACATTTACCGATACAAAAGCCATACCTACACCCACCGGTGAATATAATAATGGCGAAGTAACCTTGAGCGGTACCGGTCACGCATTCGGTTACAATTTCGGGTTGTTTTCAAAAATATGGCAGCATGGCAGCGACACTTCTTCCTGCAGGCAATCGTTGCAGTTAGGTGTAAGTTACCGTTCAGGCCTGCCCATGACTGTGCCTGATGGCAGCGTAAGCTTTTCTCAAATACCGGCTTCTCTTGCCACACAGTTCCCTTCTTCCGAAAACTTTTCGACCAATATGAATTTACCGGCCGTGTTTACTGCCGGGTTTGCGTATAAATTCTCTTGCTGCAAAAACTGGGATTTTATGGTAACTTATGATTTCAATTACACTTTCTGGAGCACTTACGATTCATTGCACTTTGCTTTCACAAACCCTAATACTCCTTCGCAAGGTTTTGTTTATATGTGGAAAAACGCCATGGCAAACAGGATAGGCGCTGAGATTACTTTTATGAAGAATTACAGCCTGAGGTTAGGATATTTTATTGACAATACCCCTGTTCAGAATGGCTAAGTAAGCCCTGAAATAGTGGATGCCAATTCAACAGGGTTTTGTGTTGGCGCCGGAGTTAAATTCTGCAAGCATTATTCAGCAGATATATCTTATTTATTTTCCGATTTCACATGGAATAACACTACCTGGAATAACCCAACCGGCGGGCAACTGGCGCCAAATGTTCCTCCTGATTTTTCAGCCTCTTACCACAGAATCATCAACATGGCCGGAATAGGTTTTAATTATCAATTTTAATTAAAAAAACTTATCATGAAAAAAACATATATAATCACATCACTGGTTGTTATAGCCATTGCAGCTTTGCTTATTCAGCAGACAAGCTGCACCAAAACACAATTCAAAACTCCCACCTACTCGACAGGCACCGCTAATTTCACAACCTTTATATCAGTGGGTAATTCACTTACACAGGGATATATGGATGGCGGATTATACTCATACGGGCAAAGCCACTCCTACCCTGCAATTATGGCCCAGCAAATACAATTGGCAGACCCTTCAATGACTTTTCGCCAGCCTTTGGTATTGGGTAATGGCTCCGGGTATATGCATTTGGTTTATGTAAATGGGGAATTAACCCCTGTAAACCCTGAAGATACCACCTATGGGCCTAACCCCTGCGATTCAACTACAGGCTTCCTTAACTATGAATTAAGTTACAGGGGCCAAACCTTTAATAATCTGGGCATATCGGGTATATTGCTGAGATATTGTGTACCCCAGAATAATCCTAATTCTCCTATAATTAATAATGTTATATGCGGTTACCAGTATGTCAGCCTGCCGCCCCCTTATACAAGCGGCATGTATGGAAATCCTGCAGGGAGTTTCCTGAACTTCGGCAGTTTTACTGCGGCTCATCCTACTCAATATATTGATTTTATAAGGGCGAGCAAAGCCACTTTTTTTACCTGCTGGCTTGGCAATAATGATGTGCTGCAATATGCCTTAAGCGGTGGAGTAGTTACTGTAACCGCTACTCCGCTTGGTAACGTTGCAGGTGATGAAATAACCTCACCCGCTGAATTTGCAGAGAAATATGATTCTGTTTTACTTGCATTTCATAGCTTTTCAGGCTGCACAGGAGGCGTATGCGCTACCATACCCGATGTTACCTCTATTCCGAACTTTAATACCGTGCCCAATTATATAATGGTAAACGGCGCCCGGCAATACTTATGGATAACCACTGCGGCAGGTGTAAGGCAGGCTATTCCGGGCGATTTAATACTTTTGTCGGCATATAGCGCTGTTCTTGGCGGACAAGGGCTGACCCAATCCAATCCATTGCCCAATGGTTCAGTTTTAGATGTTACCGAAGTTGATTCTGTTGAAAATGCTACCAATGCCTACAATGCCAGCATAATGAGCCTGGCCGGTAAATATGGATACGCGGTGGTTGATATGCATGCCTATTTGACCAGCCTGCAAAGCAGCATTACCATAGATGGAATGACCTTCTCGAGGCAATATATACAAGGTGGCGCATTCGGACTTGACGGGGTTCACCCATCAGCCATTGGATACGCGCTGGTGGCTAACCAGTTTATTGCGGCCATCAATGCTAAGTATGGCTCAACAATTCCTCCTGCTGATATTTCAAAATACAGGGGCGTATTGTTCCCCACTTATTAAGGATTGGATTATTTCCGGCAAGGGCATTTAAGGCAACCTATTTATTTTTCAATTCCATTTTGCAAATAATTTCATCCGGTTTCTTTCATTCAGCCTGGTAAAAGAACGAAGAAATACTGATACTCTGTCATCTTTGCATTTCATAGATAGATAAAAGAATTTAATTGACTTCTCTGCAATTTTTTTCCTTCAATTATTTTGACAATTTCATCGCGTTAAAGAAAGTTAAAAATCTAACACATCCTTACTTTAGAATATAATTTTGTCCCCTGTAATCAAAGGGCAAAGCGAATATTCCTATCATGCTGATATACTGAAACCCTTGTAAACAAAACAAGTCTGGCAATATTTATAATCCCCATAATTTCAAAAAAAAACAAAAACAGTCATGAAAAACACAGGCAGCAAACAGGTTGAATCACTAAAAAAAAGCATTAACAGCGTTTCCCGGAACTCAAAGGAAAGCATTAAATCCCTGGTGGAATCAA
This sequence comes from Bacteroidia bacterium, assembly GCA_052325425.1. Lineage (GTDB taxonomy): Bacteria > Bacteroidota > Bacteroidia > JABEUT01 > JABEUT01 > JABEUT01. Next base: position 9,397 of record JBKQUY010000056.1, read on the forward strand.
ACGCAAAACAAATTGATTTTGCGGTGGAAAGCAACAAAAAAACATTTGAATCCATAAGCAAAACGCTCACCGATAATAAGATGGACACCTCTGTTGTCAGTTCCATTAAGTCAACCCTCGTAAAAAGCATTAAATTATCTGAGGATAGCATTGATACTATTATTGACGCCCATACCGGGCATATTGACCTTTCTATTGACTTTACCAACAAATTCATGGAATTTATTAAAGATGAGGAATTTGGCACCAAACAGGCAAAAGAGAAACTTATTTACCTGGTAAAAGAACATTTTGACAAATCAACGGACCTTTCTCTTTCCAATATGGAAAAAATTGTAAGCATGTATAATAATCACCTTAATCTTGCCTTGAATTTCAACCAGAAATTTGCCGATAGTATTAATGACCAGATTATTTCACTCTACAAACTGCAAAAAAACAACATTGATAGTTTCTTATCCGTTGATATGATATCGGAATGGTGGAAAAACATAGGCGAAGAAAAAGCCAAAGCCATTAAATTTTAACCGGTCGCATTACGTAAAAATGATGATACTCATTACGGTTCACCCAGAACCGGAGGCGCTTTGAGTGGTGAGCGCCGGAGAGGCAACTTAGCTTGCCTCTCTTTTTTTATTTCCTGGCAACTTTACGGCAGGCTGTTTTACTATTTATTTACATTTGCATCTGCAATTTATTCACATGCTTAAACTCAACCTTAATCTCAATCTTAAACTTATTATTATGAATAAGATACTCTCCTTTTTTGCTTTTCTCCTTATTGCGACAGCAGGTTTCAGCCAGAACAAACAATTGGATTTGGGTGGCAAAGTACCGGAATTTACATTGCCCGACCAGAACGGCAAGACATTCAGCATGGCTGATTCCATTGGCACCAAAATGCTGGTTATTTTCTTTTATCCCAAAGATGAAAACATATTATGCACAAAAGAACTCGTCGCTTTCAATGACAGCATAGATAAATTCAATAAAGCTGAAGCGCTTGTGGTAGGCATAAGCGAGGCCGGCATGAATAACCTGAAAAAATTCTCTAAGGACCATAGCCTGAAATACGAATTGCTTTGCGATTCGACCGGGGCCGTATTGAAAAAATTTGGGGTAAAAGAGAACTTCCTCTCTAACCGGGTAACTTATGTAGGCAGCATTTCAGGAAAAGTGGTATTTAAAAGCTATTCCAAAGCCGACGGTAAAAAGCATGTGCAGGAAGTATTGGATTTCCTGCGCCAGTGGCAAAAACAATAAAAACTTGTTTTTTGAACCTGTAAACCTAAAACGCGAAAGAAACCCCTAATGATGCTTCGAGGATGCTTACGGGCATTGTCATGGATTGGCTGACAGTCTGTGTGGTTGTTCCGCTACCAGGTGTGATTGAATTATTTGTCCTGGTATAGCCCGGGTATATAATATCTGACCCGAAGTAATCCATGTTAAGATTCAACGTTATTGATTCCCCTTCCGGATGATATCTTAAACTTGCCCCCAGGTTATAGGCGAGACCGCATCCTGTTTTCATGGCAAATGTTTCTGTCCCGGGGTTATCAGTAATTTCCCCAACATATACGGTGTTGTATATTAACGTAGGGTAACTTGCAGTGGCTAACCCGCCAAGCGCTTTCAGTTGCACATCAAATTTGCCTATGGGACAATTAATAGAAGGCCCTATAAGATATTTCCCTATGCAATAAGCTCCGCCGGAAGTAACACCGGAATATCCAAAACCCCAAAACGGTTCAGGGTTTTGCGCGACAAATTGGCTATTATAATTTGAAATATTGAAATAGTTAACATTGCTGCCAATAAATAGCATTGCATTTAAACAGGAAATAACCTTATACGTTATACTCCCGTCAATACTCATACCCATGGTGGTATAACCGCAAAGCGGAGCCGGTGATGAATTAAGCGGAGAAAGAACTCTGGCAGAATTTGTTTCAGAAAAAGCACCCATTGGCACACCGGCGCCTATATTCAGGGTAACACAAAACTTTTTTGCACTGTCGCTGGTTTTTGCATTTGCAATTTGCAAATCCGACAGAAGCAGCGCAGAAAGTATAACCAAATTATATTTTTTCATAAAAGGAAATTTTATTATGAATAAAGAATAACTATGTAAATATAGTAAATTTTCGGAGATATGGTATTAGAATCTATTAACCTGAGTTCGGGATAAGAAAATATATAATAGATACATTAAGTAATCCCTTCACTGCAATGACGGATGCCCATCGTCACTGCGAACTTAATTATGACATTTATCGTCATTAATCCGCCTTCCCTATAAAAAAATGGCGGATGTGGCAGTTTGCTTCCCCAAATAATATGCGCAATCCCGAACTTCTCGTCGGGGCTCAGTATTACTAATACTTCTTCATGTTTTTTCAACACAGAGTTCACAGAGCAAAGAGAGTTGCGCAGAGCTTTTTGTTACACTGAGATTGCTTCGCCTGACCAAAGCGTCAGGGCTCGCAATGACGGTTTTACCCACAGTTAAAGAAAATATTATCCCTAATTCAGGTATTATTATTCCAATTCCTTTTCAAAACACACGCTGTTCTCAGCATCCTGGTATTGCCCGTAATTGGGTATTTGTCTGTAGCCGTTTTTAACATAAAGCCCTATGGCTTCAGGCTGCTTTTTACCGGTTTCCAATAAACACTTTTTATAATTCAATTCCCTTGCCCAATTTTCCAGTTCCTTTAAAACTATCGAGGCAATGCCTTTGCCACGCCGGTCTATAGGGACATACATTCTTTTTATTTCCATAATATCATTTGCATATTGCTTAATGGCTCCGCAACCAACAGGAGTATCGTTTTCATAGGCTACAATTGCATATTTTATAGCATCAATCTTGTTGAATTGCGAGTAAAACGCGTGCTCATTTCCATCGCGAATCTTTAAATCGGCATCGAGTTCTTTTACCAGCTTTTGAAAGTCTTTATTTCCAGAGTCTGTGCGGATTGTGGTAATCATACTTGTTTTATTTAATAATCCATTATTACACTCTGCAAATCTATATATCTTTATGTTAAATTTTAATGAATAGTGCATGAATGGCATAACACGTAAAATATTTCCCGAATCGGCTAACAACAATTACAAGGGCAGCAAACTTGCAGCAATAATATTCTTAATTATTGCCATTATCGGTGTGGTGAGGAGTTGTATTCATTTTCTTGCCCCGGATGGCGGTGCAGGCTCTATAGCGGGAATGGATTTATCGGTAGCAGGAGCAGATGGAATTATCTTTGCATTTTCACTTTGGGGAAGCGCCCAGCTTCTTTATGCCGCTATACAGGTGGTGGTATATTTTAAATACAAAACTCTGATACCGTTTATGTACCTGCTTATTATTATAGAAACATTGATGAGGATGTTTATAGGAAAAATAAAACCCGTTCACTTTGCCCATACCCCTCCCGGTGCTTATGGCAACTATATTATTTTGCCTCTGGCCATTGTTATGTTTATACTGGCTATAAGGACAAGGGAACAGGCATAACATATCCCCCTGCAACATTGTGCGGGAAATGAGGCAGAAACATAAGCGCAGCTTATTTTATTCAGGGCACAATGCACAAATCTCGCTTACTGGAAAATTTCAAGTTATTGATTTTTTTCAACTTAATATTTACTATATTTTAAATATTTTGCTTATATTTGTAAAATTAACGATAAACTATAAACGATGAATTATAAAATCAAAGAATGTACACGGGAAATGCTAAGGAATTTAGCAAAATTGGGGAATGGGGGTGCTCAAAATGATAAAAAATTTCAGGGGGCTCAGTTATGAAAATCAACAAGTTGAGGGTGCTCAAAATGAAAAAAATGAGCACTCCCCCCCGGTTGCAGGATGCAACACAAAACGCGATTTAATTGTGAATTAAAAAACTTGAATCTGTGATACTCTGTGAAATCTGTGGCGAAATGAATTTGGCGATAAAAAGGCATTTTTTTCTCCGCCGCCAATCCATAGAAATGCTTGTATTACAATTGCAACAAGGGTTTAAAAGAAAAGCACAGGAAATAAATTTATCTTTTTTCTCCGCAACCCACCGCCACGCACCGCCAAATTCAATTACGAATGAAAAACTTTGCGACTTTGCGAGAAGAATAAAACTGAGACTGCCACATCCGCATCGCTTTTATTTTAGAGATTGCGGATTCGCAGTGACGACTGACTACTGATTACTAATTTTTTACCTTTGCACGCTAAAATTAAACTAAGAATTAAAAACACGAATATGATATACTTATCACTTACTCCTGAATTTTTAATTTTTAATTCGTAATTTTTAATTAATGAAATGTACGCGCTCTTAAAAAAAGAAATATCGGTTTTCCTCAGTTCCCTGATAGGATACATAGTTATATCGGTATTCCTTATAAGCATAGGGCTTATTATGTGGGTGCTGCCCATGGATTTCATGGACTCTAACATATTGGAAGGCGGCTATGCCGGCATTGACCCTTTATTTGTGCTGGCGCCCTGGCTCTTTTTGTTCCTGATACCGGCCGTAACCATGCGCTCCTTTGCCGAGGAAAAAAGGTCGGGCACCATGGAACTGCTCCTCACCCGCCCCATCAGCGATATGCAGATAGTATTGGCAAAGTACTTTGCCTGTGTGCTGCTTGTTGCCCTGGCGCTGCTGCCAACCTTATATTACTACTATACCGTTTACCAGTTGGGTTACCCGCCCGGCAATATTGATTCGGGCCGCACCTTTGGTTCTTATTTAGGGCTGCTCTTTTTAGCCGGAGGGTTTGTATCCATAGGCGTTTTCGCTTCCGCCATTACAGGCAACCAGGTCATTTCGTTTATTGTAGCCGTTATACTTTGCTTCTTCTGCTATACCGGCTTCGGGTACATAGGCAACTCCATATCATCGGGAGTTGTGGGCAATTTTATACAGCAATTGGGCATCAGCGCGCATTATTCATCTATGAGCCGTGGCGTAATTGACACCCGCGACGTGCTTTATTTCATCAGTATTTCAACAGCCTTCCTGCTTATGAGCAGGGTATCAGTAGAAAGCAGAAAATGGTAGAAAAAGCTCCACATAGCCGCAAAAACAAACAGCGCGATTTAACCCGCCTGGGGCTGAGCATCCTGCTTTTAATACTCTGCAACTATGTGGGTTCGTTTGTGTTTAAGCGCTTCGACCTTACCTCGGAAAAGCGTTACACCCTTTCGCCCGAATCGAAAGAGATTGCGAAGAACCTTAAAAGCATTGCCTTTTTTAAAGTTTACCTGAACGGGAAACTGCCTGCCGGCTTTATAAGGTTGCGTGATGAGATGAAAGAGATGCTCGATGAGTTCAACGCTTATTCGGGTGGCAAGGTGCAATACCAGTTTATTGACCCCACTACCCTTGGCGAAAGAAAAGCTGTATTCCACCAGTTGTATGAACAGGGCCTGGAGCCGTTTAACCTTGAAGTGAAAGAAAACTCGGGCACAGCAGAACAGATTATCTGGCCGGGCGCCATACTTACTTATGCCGGGCGCGATATGGGCATAAATATATTGCAAACGCAGATGGATGCTGACCCAGAAACCCAACTGAACAACTCCATTGAAGCGCTGGAATATAATATTGATAACGCCATTCATAAGATTGACATCAAGACAAGGCCGATTGTTGCCTTTTTGCAGGGGCATGGCGAACCTGACTCCCTGCACCTGGCCGGGGCCATTAACGCGCTATCGGAATATTACGACGTGCGCCTGCTGCCCATAAACCACCGGATTAATGGCCTGCAACTCTGCAAGGCGCTTATCATTGCCAAACCCCTTAAACCCATTGACGATAAAGACGCTTATGTAATTGACCAGTTTATTATGCGTGGCGGAAAAGTATTCTGGCTCATAGACCCTATGTATGCACCCATGGACAGCCTTGCCCGAAACGGCATGACCATTTCATTTAAAAACGACCTGAACCTCGACGACCAGCTTTTCAGGTATGGGGTAAGGCTCAATTCCAATCTTATTGAGGACCTGCAATCGTCTGCCATACCGCTTAACAGCGCTTTCCCCGGCGAACAGCCGCGCATACAACTCTACCCCTGGCTCTTTGAACCCCTTATTTCGCCCTCCGGTAACAACCCTATTGTACGCAACCTTAACCTGGTTGAGTTTAAATACGCCAGCACCATTGACACTATTCAGCAACCGGGAATTAAGAAGACTATCTTGCTTACCACCTCAAAAGCTACAAGATTGCTCAACGCTCCCGTCCGCATAAGCTTCGACATGGTGCGCATACAACCCGATGCCAAACAGTTTAACCAGGGGTTTCAACCGGTTGCAGTATTGCTCGAAGGAAAGTTTACTTCAGCTTTTAAGGGCCGCCTCGATATAAATCCCGACACCTTGAAAATGCTCGGCTATAAACCCGATGGTGTTAACACATCTATGATAGTAGTATCAGACGGAGATGTGATAATAAATGAAGTGGACCGCAACAAGAACGAGGCTTATCCTCTGGGCTACGATGGATATACTTACAAGGTTACCCAGCAGATTTACGGCAACAAGGACTTTATTGTCAATTGCATGAATTACCTCTGCGGCGACAGCGCCCTGCTTACTGTCCGCACCAAGCAGCTTAAGCTGCGCCTGCTCGACAGGGACAAAGCCCATAAGTATAAAACACAACTGCAAATTACCAATATGGTTGTACCTATTGGTTTAATTGTACTTTTAGGCATTGCACTTGCTGTTTTGCGCAAACGAAAATACGCGAGATAAAAAATGAATTATAAATAACAACCACTTTTAAAACGGCAGTTTCCCTAAATCCACATTTCCACCACTTATGATAATTCCAATTCGCTTACCATTGAACCGGGCTTTACATTTTATGGCCGCTGCCACAGGCACAGAGCTTGATGGCTCAATAATGATTTTCATCCGTTCCCAAACCAATCGCATGGCAGCAATTATCTCTTCCTCGGTGACTGTTACAATTTCAGACACATGCTTTTGTATAATACCAAAGGTTTTATCGCCCAGTGAAGTCAGCAGGCCATCGGCAATAGTATTTGGAGGGAACGCTTCCACTACCCTGCCCTGCTGCATGGATAGAAATGCATCATTGGCATTTGCCGGTTCACCTGCCACAACTACTGTAGAAGGCGAAAAATACCTGGCAGCAAGGGCAGTACCACTTAATAAACCACCTCCGCCAACAGGAGTCATAATAATGTCGAGGCCGGGAATTTCTTCAAAAAGTTCTTTCGCGGTTGTAGCCTGGCCGGCAATAATGTGGTAGTTATTATATGGGTGGATGAGTGTAGCTCCAGTTCGTTCGATAACCTGTGCAAGTTTCTCCTCCCTCGCTTTCTGAGTGGGAGAACAGGTAATGACTTCGGCTCCGTATCCCTTAACAGCATTTATCTTTACCTCAGAGGAGTTTTCCGGCATGACAATGTAAGCCTTCAAACCATTGATTTGCGCAGCCAGCGCCAAGGCCTGCGCATGATTCCCCGATGAATGCGTAGCGACTCCGTTACGTTTTTCGGTATCTGTAAGCGATAGGACAGCATTGGTAGCACCGCGATATTTAAATGCTCCTACTTTCTGAAAGTTCTCGCATTTAAAGAAGAGATGGGCTCCTGTCAAAGCATTAATACTCTGACTCGTTATTACCGGCGTGCGATGTATAAAGGGCCGTATCCGCTTCGCGGCTTGCTCAATAAGTTCTTTTGTAGGGTACTGTTCCTGCATGGACAAAGTAATTACCCATTATTAGTCAAATATTATGACTTAACCGCTTTATAGGTAATGGTAACAGATTTATCAGGACTATTGGCAGTAAGTTTCTCCTCATTAATGTCCGAAATAATTGTTGTATCTCTCTTATTGTCACTTGATACAATAATCATTTTTTCATCATCCGAAAGCCTCCATTTGCCCTTTGAGCTTTGGCTTTGGCCCATAAAAGAAACAGTCATTTCAAAAGTGCTGTCGGCTTTATATTCAATGGTGGCATTTTTAAGAGCTTCCATAAAGGCCTGTTCCGAGCTCATTTTATTGCTGATTTCCATCCTGGTCATGCTATCTTTTGCTGTATCAGACATTTGCTTAAGAGTGGCCATTTCTTTATCATAATCAGTGCTTTTAAATGATTCTATCTGCCATTTCCTGGTAAGCATTTTACCTCTGCCTGAACCTCCTGTACAGCTATACATAAATATTACCGAGCTAACCATAACCAGTGAAGCGACAATTTGTTTTGTTTTCATTTTTTTAAGATTTATTTAATTTGGGTATAAAAGTAGAATAAGTTTTTGATAATCAAAGCAGGAAATCCGGTTAAATAATACATGTAGGGTAAAGACTAGGATTAGGTTAAAATTAATATTTTCCATTAAGCTTCATAATTGCAAAAAATAGGTAAAAAATGCAGGTTTTGAGGGGGTGGTTTTTTTGCAAAGGTTTCATTATCAATGTTTTGTAATTGCATACTTTTTGCATACTTTTGCAATGTACTTTCTCTGTTTTCTCTCTCATTTCTTATTGTTATTCGCAGCATATTTTGTATTTTAAAGGTGCTCATGATTATAAAACTATATCTTTTGGGGAGGTTTTATAATTGCATACTTTTGCAACTCGCATACACTGTTTTTTAGCCACGAATGACACGAATTATTGTTAATTTTTAACTTCATTTTTGCCACAGATTTCATATAATTCCAATTGGAGAAAGTTGCATGAATCTGCAGTTTTAAAAAAGTAAAAAAATAAGATATTTTCATTTTCAGCATGTTATATTCTTTAGTGTTTCGATGTGCATAATGTTAAAAATGGTATACTTTGGCACACCACTCCCAGGTAATTTGCGCTTTCGCACAATGCAAATATAAACATTTTATTTATATAAATAAACATCTCACATATTAAGCTTTCAACAACCAATTGAACTACTTAATTATTGAATTCACTTCTTTTTTATGCCTATGTATTTTTTATGATAATATTCCATAAATGTTTTTATCAGAATACTCAATAAATTATATTATTTTTTGGGCAAAAAAACCTACTCACTAAATGAGATATGGCTATATTATTGTGTTTATTGAAAAACACTTAATTATTTGCAAAAAAATGCTTAGCTTTACTTTTTTTAAGCTTTATATATTATAATTCCAAAGGCAAAAAAACATGAAAAAAAGTTACTTTTTAGTTTTTACTTTATTCTGCTTAGGAATAACCTCTGCCCTCGCTCAATATTCAATCCTATATAATTATAACGATTCAACCAGTGGGGGTTCAGCAACTGGTTTGACACTTTCAGGAGGTAAATTTTATGGTACGGCATTTGGAGGGTCTTATGGTCATGGAGTTATTTTTTCTATAGATACAAATGGTAATGGATATAAAATCATTCATAATTTCAACGGCATTAATGGTGAATCTCCCCAATGTTTATTAACATTAGCTGGAGGAACATTGTATGGAGTTGCAAATGGCGGAAAATTTTATGATCCTGCTAAATGGGATAGCGCCGGGGTAATTTTCTCTTTAGATACTAATGGGAGCGGATATAAAGTTCTATTTTATTTTAATGATACTAACGGTGCCATGCCCTCTGGGCCATTGACACTATTGGGAAATGTATTATACGGTATGACGGGTTATGGAGGAGTTTATGACAGCGGTTGTGTTTTCTCTATTCATACCGATGGCAGTGGATACAGAAAACTGATTGATTTTGCTGGCAACAGCAGTGCTTTCCCTTCAGGCCCGTTAATTTTATCTGGGAATAAATTATATGGTACAGGAGGTAATGACATTTTTTCCATTGATACAAATGGAAGTGATTTTAAAATCATGTTTTATTTTTCTCCAAACGATACTGATAGCCTCCCAGGGCGTTGGCCCAACGGATTAGTTATGTATGCAAACAAGTTGTATGGAACGACCATTACAGGTGGGCTTGGTTGGGGTACTGTTTTTTCCATTGATACCAATGGTAATGGATATAATGACCTTTGGGATCTTAATGCCTATGTAACACCAACAATACCCTGCGGCTCACTATTACTTTCTTCAGGCATATTATATGGGATGACAGATGATCTTCCCGGCGACCCATCTATTGGGGCTATTTATTCAATTGATAGTAATGGCACTGGATTTAATGACTTATGGAACTTTACAGATAGTGTTGCACCTGGTACAATGCCTTATGGTACATTAATCATTTCCGGCAACTCTTTATATGGGACAACTGCTTCCGGGGGTTTATATAATGGAGGTGTTATCTTTCGCTATCACCTCACTGAGATAACTGCTATTGAGGAGCCGGTTGCAAATACTAGTTCGGTAACTGTTTATCCGAACCCTTCCAATGGTGTTTTCCAAATCCAAGCTAATAGCCATAAGTCAATAGTTAATAGCCAAATTGAGGTATATACTGTGTTGGGGGAGAAAATATATCAGCAATGGACAATGAACAATGGACAATTCACAATTAATTTAAGTAACCAGCCATCCGGAATTTATTTATATAAAATTATTAGTGATAATGGTAAATTTATGGCAAGCGGGAAATTGGTAATAGAGAAATAGATTTAGATTGAGGCTTAGTCTGAATGTTTTTGACTGATTCTATACATATTCTTAGACGTATTCTTACATTAATAATCATTATTTGCTCGTAACCTTAATCAATTTCAAAACTGATATCTCTCTGCCTCGTTGACATTTTTCTTAAAACAAGCGATAAAAATGTCGTGTATATTAATATTGATATATAGGCTCTCCATAAATTCAGGAACGTTCAAATTATCCCTCTTTAAATAGTTATAAAAAAAATATTTAAGTAAATAACTTAAATGAAAATATTTTCCTCTGTACTTACTTTGCACTAAATTATAGCCATGCTCCCTTAAAAGTTTAATGAGCTGTTTTTTTCTAAAATAGGAGAAATGATACTTATGGAAAAAGTGCCATTTCTTTCCTAGTAATAGCGATGGCAAAGTACCATACAATGGAATTTCGATAATAAAATACCCACCACCGGGTTGTAATTTCGATATAGATTCAATAAACTTAACCGGGCGTTCAACATGCTCCAATACATCGAATAAAGTTATCACATCATAATGGCTGCCATCGGTTTCAATAAAACCCTCAATAGAGTTATTAATGAAATATTCTTTGCCTTTAAGATATTTCTCAAAAAGAGGTTTTGAATATTCAAGTCCCTTACAATTCAAGCCTCTTTCCCGCAAGTAATTCACAAATTTACCGCTTCCGCATCCTATATCTAAAATACTTTTACCGCTTAAATCAATTTCTTTATAAATCCACTTGAGCAATGAATCGAAATTTTTCCTGTCCGTTACATTAGTATCAAAATACTTAATATATGCATCGTCAAAATCTCCAATATTTTCCTGGAAATTAACATTAATAGATGGTTTTGAAAACAAAAACCCGCATGAATTGCAATGATAATATGCTATTCCGTCTTTAACGAATTTTTTTTGAATATTAACTGAATTACATAGAATACAAAAGGGCAATTCATCATTTTCTTTCATTTCACATATATATTATTGGCAGCATATACTTCATTAACCAGGAACACTTCACCTATAACTAACATATTCAATGCCCCTATAACATAAATAGGTAATGGATAAACAAGTATCCCTGGTAAAGCATAAAAGAGAATGCCAGCCAGGAACGGAACTAGTGTTCTATAATTAAATTTGCATCTCTTAATTAAAAATATTCCATAGTTAAAGAATACCAGTGATAGAAGTAATATAAAGAAAAATTTATATGCGTATGTTTTCAATACAAAAAATAAATCACTCTTTACAAGTGTCATATATTCATTTTTCATGGCAGCTTCATATTCACCCGTTATATTATACAAACTGGGGTTGAGTTGTTTTTTCTTTTCAAATGAAACATTATCGTCCCATTCAATTCCATATTTATTTTTTACAAATCCTAACCCTGTATATAACGAATGCCAGAAAACGTGGCCGGATCCTTTATTGATAAGAGCGCAATTATTATGTTCACTAATCCATTCGTTCCGTTGGTTAATCTGCCCGGACAGGTATAGCTTGCATACAGGCATTGTTACCAATAAAGCTCCGACAAAAATAAGCTTGCGGACGATTGAGATTTTTCTTTCGAAGAATACAAAAAGAATAACAGCAATAATTACACCAACGCCGGAATAAGCCCTGAACTGATTTGCAGTCCCGGCAAGGAAGCCGGTAATAAGGAGCGCAATTATGGGGTAAATAATTTTGATTTGACCCGTTGAATATTTTTTCCATATCCAAAATAATAATGGTATTAATGAGGTAACTAAATAGGCAAAAACATATACATCGAGAATAAAAATATTAAATAAGGCAAATAAAGCAAGATAGAAGTAAGATACATATTTTATATACATATTTTCAAATAATAAACTAATGCCAATAACTGCTAATGAATAGCCTGTTAAAATAATTCCGCAGAAAAGCATTAAATAAGCGCTATACGTAGTGCTTGTATGAAATAAATGCTGAATAAGGGGAACAAAATAGTAAATGCCCATATCATCGCCAAGGTTTTCTACAGGATAATAATTGGGAGTCACATTATCCCTATAACCAAGCAATGGCTCATGAGTAAGTTCAAGGCCTTTAGAGAATTGAATTAATTGAGGAATGCGGAAACCGGAGTTAAAAATATATAACTGGTTATTGCTTAACAGGCCCTTTCTATATAGCAAGTAAATTGACAAACCAATGAAAACAAATAATAATATTGCTTTAACTGATGAAGGTAGTTTAATTTTAAACATTTGCTATAATTATTTGCCCTCCCTGGTTTTAACTTCGCAATTGGTATCCTTTAGTATGTAATGGGGCCTTTTTTTTACTTCAAAAAAAAGTTTGCCAAGATATTCGCCTATAATACCAAGTAAAAACATTTGAATCCCTCCTATAAACAAGATTGTTAATATGGTCGATGTCCATCCTTGTATTGTCCTGTTTGTAAATATGCTTGCAAAAAGAGCATACAGTCCATAAAAAAATGATAAGATAGATACTGACATGCCAAGGATTGTGGCCAACCTGAGCGGCTTCATACTTAACGATGTAATACCATACAATGCAAAACCAATCATTTTAAACAGGGAGTATTTACTCTTGCCGGAATGCCGTTCCTGCGGGGTATAAGTTATGGCATACTGTTTAAACCCTACCCACGACGTTAGCCCCCTTATAAACAGAAAATATTCACCGAAATCATATTTAAACACATCGGCTACTTTTCTGTCAATTAGCCTGTAATCAGCAGCCCCATCTTCTACTTTAATATCTGAAAGGTAGTTAACAATCCTATAAAATAATTTAGAGGTTCTCTTTTTAAAAAACGAAACGGAGTCATTATCTTTTCTTAAAGTATAAACAATATCGAATCCTTCCTGCCACTTTTTTATCATTTCGGGTATAATTCCGGGCGGGTGCTGAAGGTCAGCGTCCATCATAATAACGCAATCGCCATTCGCGTAATCAATACCTGCCTTCAACGCATTCTGGTGGCCAAAGTTTCTTGAGAACGACAGGTACTTAACAGCCCTGTTTTGTTCAGATAAGCCCCTGATTACATGCAATGTATTGTCAGTGCTTCCGTCGTCAATAAAAATCAATCCGTATATATAGCCCTGGAGTTGCTCATTTATAAGCCGGTATAATAATGCAATGTTATCTTCTTCATTATAACACGGAATAATTATGCTGACCATATTCTTTTCACCTGTCATATTAAATTAGTTACCACTGTACTACTAAATTGAAAATAAAACAAAGTTATAGCTTAAATACAAATGTAATCAATTTGCAATTAGGTAATTAATGGGGATTAATGCATATATAAAACAACAATTGTTATCCAGACTTCTTATGCAGTTTATTAGTATTCGTATTTTTTCCCAAATTCCAATATTGGTTTTTCAAAATAATAATAGGAACCTGCCGAAAACAAAACTGTTACTATCAATGCTAACAATGTTACTACTGCATCATTGCAACAATTTATTTTAGGGTTTTGATGCAATAAGATTTGATGGAAGAATCCACTAAATAATTGATGTGTTAGATAAATCATATATGAAATCTTAGCAACAAAAAGCATAGAGGAATGCGATAAAATCCTAATGAATAGGCTTTTTCCCTCTAAGCTTAAAACAATTATAAGTAATGCTCCATATAATAATGCAAGTATAGAATGTATAAATATTCCTCCATATGATTCACTTTTACTTATTATAATTAATGCAATGAATAATATCAATATTAGAAAAACTAGAACACTAACTTTCTTATAAAAAAACTTCTGTAAATCACCATTAATGAAATAATGAGCAATTAAAACACCCATTAATAAGGAATCCATCCTTGCCGGTAACAATACATATGAACCAAGCCCATGAATTAATGCCCTACAAACCGCTGAGAATAGAATAAAAGCGATTAAAAATCCAGGTAGATACTTTGGGTTTATAATAAATATAAGTAAAGGTAAAATAAGATAGAATTGTTCTTCAATAGCTAATGACCATGTAACTCCCAATCCACTTGAACCAAAGTTATTAGAATGTGCCATCCAAAAATTTTGAATGTAAAACAAATATGAATAGAAAGGACAGATTATATCTTTGAAAAAGGGAAACTGGGGAGATACCATTTTCAATCTAAAAATCAGGAAAATCATGAGAACGAGATAATACGCAGGGAAAATCCGAAATATCCGTCTTTTATAAAATGTCTTAAAATAATTCTTACTTTCTCTGTTGCATATTAAAATTCTACCTATCAAAAACCCAGATAGTACAAAAAATAAATCCACACCACTCCAAGTCCAAAATATTGCACTTTTGAGATAATGCATTCCTTGAAACAAATCCATATTAACTTGACCATAAAAGTAATGCCAAATAAGAACTAATAATATGGCTAAGGCTCTTAAACCATCTAATTGCTTGATATTATTTAATTTCATAACTTGTTAGTTCACTGTTTTATGTCTAGTTAAAACAGCCTCTACTTATCTTTACTTTTTGCAAATGTAGAATAATCTTGAGGACTATTTATGAAACTAATATCAACAAATTCAGGCTTTCTAAAACATTATATATTATTATAGTTCGCCTTTCTGTAGTCTCAGAAATAAAGATGCAATTCTATTTGTCCATCCTTTACAGAATTTATATTGAGAATTATCATTACTGATTATTGTGTTATAGTGTATTAACCTGCATAATAAGTAATCTGCTGCAATAACCTTATTGCTGGCAGCTAACGTAGCTGGGCCAAAAGCACCATCCACGCTTATTCCGGCTGCAGCCTGGAGTATCTTTACTGCAGAACCTATACCCATATTTACGGCTGTATCGAAATGAAGATACTGAAGCTCAGGTTTTATCTTATCGCAATTGGCCGCCTGCCAATAGTCTTTATTATATACTTCTATGGCATTAGCTTCAGTTAAGTTGGCAATGTCGAGCTCTGGGTGAGCCGCTTTGCTGATACCATACTTAGTCAGACCACCTTTGTCGCCCTCAATGTTGGTTACTTTGGGCCCCCCTTCAAACTGCTGGAGAATATTAAATGCTTTTTCAATATTCATGTATTTTTAGTTATGAGTTAAGAACTAATAACTAAGAGTCTTTGATTCTTCATTCTTAGTTCTTCGCTCTTCATTAGTTTTTAGTTCTTCGTTGGTTTTTTCTATTTTCCTTATACATTTTGAATGCTCCCATAATACCTGCCACACCTGAGCCTATGTACATAAAGCCTTTCGATGCCTGCAAAGCCATGTGAAGCGCATAGTTAATTGTAGCCGTATGATTGGCTAGGTCTTGGAATAGAGTACCAAGTCCAGCGAGGCCAAGTGCGATAAATAGTTCCGCGTGTTCTTTCATATTACAAATCCGACTGTTTGAGCAAATTGTTGTATTGCGTTATAAAATAATTGCTGATTAATACCTCCCCCAATGTAAGCTAATGAATAAGTCCTTGATACACCATTAACCAATGAGCCACCTGAATTAATACCTCCTATAAATATCACTGCACCTGGAATAGATACCGAAACACCGCCGCTTTCCGATATAGTTACCGGAAGCCCATTTCTATAAAGCAGTATCCCGGATGCTGCCGATGTAGTACGCATGACAGAAGAGAACCCAACTACGGTTGTGGTTGTAGAAGATTCAACAAACGTACTCCCATTATTAAGCGCACCTACCTCTCCAAGTGAAGTAATTGAGGCATTTAAAACTGAGTAGTCACCTCCAGCAGTTACGCCCATATCGTCGCCCGATGACGAGCTTTGACTACCAATACTTACCCCAATACCCATAGAAGCCGAATTAAGCACATAGTTAACACTCACAGTATTTGGGTTATAATTCGTATTCAGGTATGTTGAAGAGTTCGTTGCCCATCCGGTAAGATATGACCATGTCGGATTCGTAGGGCTTAATGTTATATTCGTCGGCCATGCCGAAGCTATCCCATTGGGATTAACCAGACTCACCAGGCTCGCGCCCTGGTACTCGGTTGCAAATATCCAAAGCCTGTCGAGGTATTGCCAGTTACCGTCTCTTATCAGGGTGCGGATAAGCCTGTCAACGGCATTCACATACCAGCGGGAAGGCAATATGCCCACACCTGAAGCCATAATAGCCTGAAGCCATGCCCTGGTCTCGGCGAGGATGCCGTTAAATGCCCCGTCGAGCTGAACCGTGCCTGCACACAGCCCCCGCCCGATTCCATCGGTGGGATATGTAGGATGCGCTATGCCTTGTATGCTGAACATATTTATTTAATTACGAATTATTCGTATATCTATTATTTATTTTGGAACTCATGAGTGTAAATTACGCCGTTAAAAATTACGAATTACGAAGAGGCAGGGAATGAGTATATAATAGTGTAATTGGTATCAAAGTCAGCGGCAGCCCACCATGTCCCATCGGAGAGCTGTATGTAGAGCTTCGAATCGAGCCCTGTGATTAATTGCTGTACCGTAAATGTCTGCAATCCGTTACCGGACTTGAGAAGATACTGAGTTCCTTGTGTTAAGTTGGATGAGTTCATATTGAATTAAGAGTTAAGAGTTAAAAACTAAGAGTATAAATCGAAGCCGACGGTCGGCTTAATAGTCCTCGACGATGGCCGTTACAAATAATATCCCCGAGGTCATATTGGCGACCATGCCCACATAAAGCACATCGCTTGCCCCAAGATGGATGAACCGCTTCCCGTTATTATCAATAGGCAGGCCTACGGTAACTGTCGAGGATAGGCCGTCAACTGCGGGAGTAGAGGCCGCGATACCGGCCGAAGCTGCTACCGGCACCTCGCCAATGATGCTCAGCGGACCTGCCGCACCGGCGCCATCTAATACAATCATTACATTCGATGAAGAGCCGTCCGTAGTGCCAAGTATCAATCCTGTTACACGGCTGCCATTCGTCCACCCGGTAACGACTGAAATCAGGTTTGTAGTGATACTTCCCGAAGGCGTCCAGGCCGAAGGGTTGGTTGTGGCAGAACTTACCGTCCTGACCTTCTGGGTAAACATTGGAACATTTGAAACACTCATATTAAATTAAGAATTAAGGGTTAAGAATCATAGTTAATTATTACTTATATATAGCCAGTTAATAGGGCCAGCTGCACCCGCAGCACCTGTCGCTCCTGTTGCGCCTGTAGCCCCCGTAGCTCCCGTTGCACCTGCCACTCCCGCTACCCCTCCCGGAGTTACCCCCGAAGTAGATGTAACGGTAGAGGTCGGTGAAGCGTTGCCGGTATAGCCCAGGTTTGTCAATACTACAATAGTGCCGCTCGTAATGGAGTAAACAGAATAATATCCGCCACTTGCAATATAAATCACTTGCCCTAAAGCCATCCATGAGGTATTGCCAACAGTAACATTCACAGTCGCATTGACATTGGGCTGGGTGAAGTTTGTGGAGACGGTTGTATATGCATTTACGCCATTGGTTCCGTTTGTACCATTACTTCCAGCCGCCCCCGTAGCACCTGTCGAGCCAACATATTGAATAGCCCCGCTCGCATTGGTTACCGTCCAGCCGCTGTCAACATTATAGGTCAATGTATAGCCGGTGGGAAGGGTCACTATGGTTATAACGGTCGTGGTTGAGGAGTCATTGTATTGAATCGTCAATGTAATGGAGGCGGTGTCGGCATTATAGATAGAGAGGTACTTTAATTGCCTTTGGGTGCTTGACGCAGGCGAGGTCATAATGTTTACCGGAGTGGTTCCGTTCAACGCCCCGTAGATAGTTCCCGGCGCAAATGTGGTGCTCGTTAAGTCGGTATAAGAGCAGGTAAAGACTGGCTCGTTGGTAGTAACCGCGCCGCCTAAGACTGCCTGTAATGTTCGGGATGTAGTGTCGAGTATAATCATATTTTTTAATTAGGAATTATCAATTAGTAATTAGTAATCGTGGAATTCTTTTATCCTGTTTTTTTAAATTTTTATTTGTACTCATGATTCCTAATTGTTAATTCCTAATTATTAATTAAATTCTTAGTGAAGTTATGGCCATCGCGTTGCCTATTGAATCAGGCGAACCCGATAGGCCGCGATAGTCGAAGGTTATTATATTGGCCGGTGATGCATAATCAGCAAAGCTGGCGATAGGGTACTTAATCGAGATTTGCGAATTGCCGTTGCCATCGAAATCGTTACTGATTTCCATAATGCTTTGCCTGAGTGTGTTGTAGATGTTGCCGTACTTGGCCAGCGCTCCGAGCGAAGCGATGACGAACGGGTAAGCGTAGAAGTTGCTCTGGTCAACGACCCACGTCACCACGCCGGTGTAGGTGACTGTTGGATCTGCTATTAAATCGCCGACTGAGAAGTTGTGTGTGCCGACTTCATAGAGTGTGCCTCCCGGTGAAGCATTAAGGTTATAAATATCCTGCGCCTGCAGAGCGATATTCCTGAACTCTATCATATTTAAAAGCCCGGTGAACTCCTCGTCGCCGATGATTAGCGTCCCTGCGCCAGCCGCCATATTAGTGCCCGCCGCCGCCAGGCTTGAATCCAAGGCCCCGTTAATATAAATATAGATATTGGTTCCGTCCCACACAAAGCCAAGCGTGTACCATGTAGCGGAAGAAAGCACCGTGGAAGAGGTTAAGGTATATTCATTTGAATTAGTAGATACAGTAAAGACAGGCTTGCCGCCTGAGAACCCAATTACAAATGCCCCTGAAACTTCTGCCATAACCGCCGGGGGCGTTGTGCCGTAAATATTCATAAAGCAACTGAATGCAGTAAGCGAAGCGAGGGAAGGCCATACGCCGGATAGTTTCGACGAGCCGCTGGTGAATACCGCATCCATCCCGAAGGCAGATGAGGTGGTCGCGCTAAAGGTTACACTGTTATTCGTTAAATGGTATTTGTTGCCGCTGAAATCGTGCGCCGCGCTCTCGTTGAATGTGTATGCTGCGATTAGAGAACTCATGTTAGTTGTAAGCGATATTTAATTATTTTTACAATATGATGTGGGTAGAGTTTCGACCCTCTACCCACTGCCACAGTTACTAACCGTTTAAATCTATAACTATGGGACTTTTGAATATAAAAAAAGAAAAATATCCTGCTTTTGTTGCAGAATTCAAGAAACAATTGAGCCAGAAATATCCTGGCATACCTTCCAGTGATGTTGATTTTATATACGATGAACTTCATGAAGAAATCAACAGCATTCGAACAAAGGGCAAGGCTTCTTCGATGAAAGACTACGTTGCTACTTTGGCTGCTACGGTTGCTATGGGGCTTAGGTAATAAAACTTTAAATTTCCAGCAATACCATTTTTCATTATCTATCAGTTCTATGAAAGGATTTGCAGGATATACAATAACAGTCTTCCTTATGGTTGTCTCAGTAATTAAATACCATATATGAAGTAACAGATTATCTTTCGTTTTTGTTTTCATTCTTAACTTATCTATATTGTATAGTTGGGATTGTTGACTCCTATCGTTCTGCTCTGCCCCTGCACCGGCGTTGACTTGATCGGGGATATTAACGGCGTGATGGGTATCGGGTTAGTGTGATAGGGAACAACAGGCTTAATCCTCGTCGACGGGACGCTGCGAGTCGGTGAGATCG
Organism: Bacteroidia bacterium; assembly: GCA_052325425.1. Lineage (GTDB taxonomy): Bacteria > Bacteroidota > Bacteroidia > JABEUT01 > JABEUT01 > JABEUT01. The sequence goes on from JBKQUY010000056.1 coordinate 29,604, forward strand.
GGATTCCCAGGTCTGCCATCCCTTCCATATCTGTAGTGTGCTTGCTGTTCTTTATATCGTATGTATCTCCGGTTACCATATATAGCGTCCCGTCCTCATCCTCGATAGTCTGCCAGAAGGCATAGCTGTTATCGAATATCGCCGAGCCCCTTAAATTGCTTCTATAGTTAGCCGGAATCTGGGCAAAGTTTTGAAAGAAAATATCCGCTAATACTTGGCCGGTCCAAACAACATATCCGCTGCCTGCGGCTACTGTATATGTCAAATGGCCTGTAACGCTTATAAACAATTCCCCTGCTGTATAATTAATGCCGTTATAGGTTATAGTTAATCCTGTCGAGTTAGGGTCATATACCGTATATTGATTCCCTACGACAAGGCTGCCCGAAGCTACGTTCAAAAGCCTGTTATGCCATGTACCCGTATTTATACCCTGTTGAGCGCTATTCGACGGATTCCATACGCAGAATGAACCGGGATAGCCGGCTGTATTGGTGTCGCCGAATACTGCAGTTATGGTCAGCTCGTTCCACCTCAGGTCTTCGTCTGATGTCGCATAAAAGACGACATTACTGGTTGCACTCTGCGCATTGTCCTTGTACTGGATGTCGACAGCTCTGATGGCGTAGTCGCTGATGCTCCACGTAACCTTCGATCCAGATGGGTAGGTGAACGGACACTGCACTAAAGGGAATGCTGTGAAGTCGAATGCGTATGGTTGCGGCGTGTTAGAGAATGGGTCTCCCGATGAGACGTTGAACCCAGTCGTCCACTGGTTGACCACAGGGAATGCCACCTTGAAAGGCGTGCACGTATGCGTATTGGGATTGTATGATGCCTGAAGTAAGCTCATCATATTGTCCAGGTAGTTGCTTGACCAACTCGACGGCGCACCTCCATTATATCCCGATGCCATGATGGGCCAGTTGGCCATCATTACCTGGAAGTTGCCCGTCCTCAGGAGGTAAGACCCGGCTCCAGAGAGCCAATTGTAATTGCCTCCACTTCCTGTCACGGCCTCTTGTCCGTTAAGATAGTAAATGTGACCGTCTGATATTCTGATGAATGACATCTGGAACACCTGTAAGTATGCACCACAGGCGTTGGAACAAGCTAAGTATGCGTCGCTCTGCAATTGAGAAGAGCTGGGCTGTGATGTGTATGACGGCGTTATCTCTATCTCGATCCAGTATTGCAGGTTGAACTGCAATGTCCCATTTCCGGGGTCCAAGAAGACATAAGGCAGCGTGTATGTGTCGCCATGGTTCCTGACACCGTAAATGTAATAAGGCGTAAGCGGGAATCCTGCGTTGATCAGTGATGTACCGTAGCCGAAGCGTGGCGCAACGTTTGCAGCCCAATATGACTGGTTTGCCGATTGCACCGTGGATCCGAACGAGTAGCCCGCCTGGTAGTCTATATCAGCCCAGCTATCGACCGTCTCAATCCCGTCGCCTCCTGCCGAAATAATAGATGAGCTTGCCTGCCACCTTCTCGGCCTTCCACTAACGTCCTTATCCAAGGGAGTGTCCATGATGTAGGGCTCGGGCAACAATTGAAGGTTGGCGATGGATTGGGTGTTGAACTTATAAGTAAGTATGGGCTGCTTCTGTGTAACGGCTTTTTCTGAAGTCTTTTGTATGAAAGGAACTGCCGCGTTATCTATCGAGCGTATCCAGTTAAGTGTTCCTGATGCTATGCCTTTTGTCCAACTGCCGCCACGCTGCCAGTCGTTGCCCGTCTGCCACGTATTGAATGTATCGTAATAAAAGTAATATGGCGAGGTATTAACCCGCTCATAAATCCTTTCTACGTACCAGGTATTATTGGCCTGGTATATCCGGCAGTTGATTGAAGAGAGAATCGAGTTCAGGACCTTATTGCAGTTCCAGCCATGGGTCTCGCCATCGTCGCCAATCTCCGTCATTATCATGTCGTTGACGTAGAGCTGCTCTAAAAGCCCTTGCGAATCGAGCATGGTGTCCTCTCTTATATTTATAATTTCAACGATACCCTTATTGGTAAAGGGTAAGAAGGTCATGCAGTTATTGATAATCTCCAGCACCGTTTCGAGCCCTGCCGTTAGCGCTCCGGCGTTCTCATACCTGTGCCATTGTAATTCTCCTAAACCACAATTGAACTTTAAATTACATTGATAGGGTACGTTACTGTGCGCCTGTGAATAAGTATCAGTTGTATTTACTCCGCTCCAGTAAGTCAGCCAGGTTGAGCCTCCATCGGTAGAGCTTTGTATATCTACATAGTATGCGAGAGGCTCGCAGGTAAGGAAGTCGTCGAACTGGGCCGCCGAGGTAGCCATTAATGATATAGTGCATTCCGAGCCGCAGACGGCAGTAATGAGAGAATTTTTCTTATAGCTTATGGTAACGGGTGAGCCAGCCCCTGTAACGGTTATAGGGCTGCCCGAATAACCCTTCTTATAGATATTGACTTTCCAGAGCTTGGTGTAATCTGTTCCCAGCTTGTAAAGCGTATCGCGGAAGGTAAGCGTATATGTCAGATTGCCGTAGCTCATTTAATCAATTGTAAGGGATATGGAGTAAGGGATATGGAGTAAGGGATATGGAGTAAGGAATAAGGGGTAAGTATTTGAAGTTTTCATTCGTAATTATTGATTATTGGTTCCCATTACAAATTGAGAGTTATTTTGAATCCTGTCCTGCATACTCAACAGGTCGTCGCCCATGATGCGGAAGCGATAATCACTTCCTCCTCCTCCGGTATTTAACATACCCCTGAGCTTGTCGAGCGGGGCAACCACTTCAGAGTTATGTGAAGCCCCTGCATACTCGCCTATGTTGGCGAAAGTGGATGAAGAGACGATACCGCCGGTGGCAAACTTCTGGGCAGCCAAGCCTTTAAATAATCCCGCCACGCCTTCTAATCCAAGGCCCTCAGCGAGCTTAGGCCCCCCTGCAGGGTCACCACCGAATAGCATTGCTGTCCCTGTGGATATTAGCAATGCGCCATATTTAGCGAGCGCCCCGGCCATGGCGTTGGCCAGTGCCGCGAGCGGGTTGAATTTCTGCCCGCTGATGGCGGCCGCGATGCTATTGCTCATCACCTCTCCTATCTGGCCGGCGACTTGTCCGACTTCTTTGCCCATAGACTTGATTGCATCAAGTGTGTTTAATAACTTATTAGCAGCCACATCAGCAGCATCTAATCCCTGTACCATCTGCAGTGTCTGGTCTCCGACCAAGCCGCCGACTTGTGGCGGAGCAATGGTCATGCTTTGGGTTTTGGGAGTCATGGCCTCCGCAGCCTGTTCGCCTTGTAACTGCTTTAACCCATCGGAGAGCTCTTTTACCCTTGCCCCGGATGTCTCGCCCATATCGGCAAGCTTCTTCAGGGAGGCGGTTACTTCGTCAATCTGTCCTGCCAGGCTGTCTGTCTTAGTGTTGCCGAGAAGCATGAACTCATTACGGGCAGTTTTAACAATTTCTGAAAAGGTCTTTATTTTGTCGGTGGCTACTGCGGTACCATCGCCTTCATTTTTTATAATATCATCCGCTGTTCCTGCAAGTCCCTTCTCGGTATTGGGCTTATACGACTCTGCCAGCGGAGACCCGTCACCCAAGAAGTTCATGTACGAGTTCGTCCCTAGCGTGGCATCCGAGGCCATGGCTCCCTTCTCATTGATGAGCTGCATGTAGTGGCCGTATTGTGCCATGTACTGATCGTACATGTTGGCGCTTATGCCTTGAGCATGGGCGAGGGCCAGCCAATGGTCGGCCTGTTCCTGGAGGTCCTTGGTCGTCTGCTGGAGCTCGGCCTGGTGATTCTCTTCGTCGCTCCTGAACATCGCTGCAATCCCCCCGACGATCGTGCCCTTGAGCTTCTGCCAGATGGGTATCAACTTATTACCGATGAGCTCCTCATCCGCCTCGAGCTGGTGTTGCATCTCCTTGTCTTTGTTGGCAAATGAATCTAATTGGCTTGCCGCTTCCCCTTGAATCTTCGATAACTTTTGCACAACTTCGGCCAGGTTGCCGGTTATAGTACCGGTATTATCCATTTTGATGCCCACATCAACCAAAGCCCTGCCATGCCCCATCAAAGCCTGTATAGACTTCTGGGTGGCATTGGCCAGATTGCCGTCAGTAACCGACGCCAGGTCAACTATATGAGGAATTAATTCCTTAATCTGGTCCGTCGTCAGCCCGATGGTACTTAACTGCGCTTCTGCCGCTTCCAGCTCTTCTGGCTTATAAAGCAGGTTGAGCGATTGCGCATACTGTTCGGTCCAATCTATCAGTTCCTTAAAGACGGCGGGCGAAGCTCCTCCTATCTTCTCTGTGGTGAACTGAAGCTTCCTGAATGCGGTATCAGCTTCGGTGGCCGCTTCCATGCAGGCTTCTATGGCTGTGAAGGCGAGGTCAAGTTGAGGCAGAAGGGCTTTTATTGAGCCTATAAAACTATCTGCCCCTTTACCCGCCGTTTGAAACCCCTCGTTTGCCTTTGCTCCCATTTGCTGAGCGCTTTGGGCAACCTGGTTCACCTGTTCGGTAATCTTCTTTACCGCTTCGGTTAATTCAGAGACGTCTGCCGAAATTTGTACATTAAGCGCTGTTACATCCATGATAGTAGTATGTTGTTAGTCATTATACTGTATGCTTCTTCCCTGTTAATCGTTCGAGTACTTGTATTTTATAATCCAAACCGGCAGTCTTTAATCGTTGTTCCTCTTCGGCTTCTTTTTTATCGCCTGGAAGTGGTATCAGTTCGTTTGGTTTCATCTGGTGATGATGTTCAACATTCACATTATATATCATAGCATATATCATACGTGTACGCTGCCATTCATCCTCATCTTTCAGCCTGTAGCCTTCCATCCAGCTTACCCATTCATTAGGCGTCATTTTCCAGAAATCGGAATATGACAGCCCCGCCCGTGAACTTTGCTTCAGGAGCTCATCCCATGTTATGGCTTCGTGCCTATCACCTTCTCCCTTTTCACTTCGTTTTTTTTTATGGCAAGGGAGCCGGCAATATCTTCCATCATTCTGGCAAGCTCATCTTTGCCCATTTCATCCATCCAATCGCCTACCTGGTAAGAGTTAAAGTCAACCGGTTGGTTATTACTCAGAGCGCCGCCATATAAGCCGGCATAGACCATATCTCTCAATTCGCCGAGCGTGGAGCTTCCGTTCGCTATTTTAGCGAATCGCTCACCAAATTCAGCTATTCCGATACAATGCTCCCGGCAAAAGATATCTATGGCATTAAAGCCGAATTTGAAAGGGCGTAACTTGCCGCCGATATTGATTTGAACCATTTTAAAAAAATTAATAATTAAGAACTAATAACTAAGAGTCTTTGATTCTTCACTCTTAGTTATTCGCTCTTCACTGGTTATTAATGTGTTGCTTTGGTTAATGCGCCTGTTCCTTCAAATGTAGCTGAGTAGCTCACTACATCTTTATCTTTGGCGTTCTGCTCCAGCTTGGTAATATAGGCCACTCCCCACCAGCTCTGGTCGCCTGTAACCTGGGTTGCCAGTTGAAAGTAAACAGTAACCTCCTGTTTGCCTGCCTGTGCCGCAAACAGGTCAGATATATTATGCACACCCGATGAAGGATGGAAATCTACCAGGCCATTGCAATCAATACTCCATTTGCCATTGGTAGGAATAATCTCGTCCCATCCCGCACTGTCTTTTGTTGTAGCGTTCGCAGTTCCCATGTCTATAGAGATTTTGCAATCGGTAGAGAAGGAACACTCTTCGGGGCCTGAGCCGGTATCTACCAGCACGATTAAGTTTGTACCATTAATTTTTGCCATGTTGTTTTAGATTTTGGCCTATAGCTGATGGCTATTGGCTTGTTATTGATTTTTTGTTTTACTATCAGCCATCAGCTGATAGCCATTAGCTTGTTATGTTAGTTGTTGAATCCTGTGCCTGAATTTAAGTGAGCGGTAAAACACAATGCCATCAGTCACTTCCTGCCTGAAGAAATTACTCTGGTCTAATTGGGTTATTACATTTTGAAAATCGGGTAAAAATGAAAGGGGCTGGTCTGTAGTAAGTGTACCCCTTACAATTGCGCTTATTTGCCCCGCAAGGCTATCAATATCACTCTGGCCACCATAGTTAGCCGGATACTTCATGGCTGCTATAAGTGTAATCGTTACATTCTGCCCGAAGAAATCTTTGGTAGTATCTTCCGCCGCTGTATAATCTGATACATATATATATGGATAGGCTGCATTGGAAGGTACAGCATCATAAAAAGGTATGCCGGCCGAATTGAATGTTACAATATTATTCAGTGCATTGTAATATGCCGTGCGAATGGTTTTATTGGAGTCTTTCATGAAGCAGTGGTTAGGGGAAGCGATTAGTGGTTAGTTAATTCCTAATTGTTAATTGCTAATTACTAATTATATCTTTAATTTCATCAATAAAGGATTGCCGGTTGGCTTCGGCAGCAGGGTTAAGAAAAGGCTTGGGTTTATTTTCATGGGCACGTGCCGATTTAACAAATACATCTTTTCCATCCTCTACCCAATGCAATACTTTCGCATTCTCAGCCTTTATAGAAGGAATCTCTGCTCCATACTCTACAAACGCTGCGTAAGGTTCATTGGTGCTTACAGTCGCACTCATTCCATCATCCGAAATAACTACAGTTATAGAATCGGCCAACTTGCCTGAACAATTTTGCCTGGCGCTTTCTGTAATAGCATTCGCTGTGCCAGCAACAGCAGACTTAACTTCTTCAGTTAGACTCTTGGTTGCTTTTGTTAAAGCATCCTGCAATTCTTCTATTCCTTTTATTTGTATCATTTTATTTAATTACGAATTAAAAATTACGAAATATATTCACGAGTTCAAAAACAGAAAGCGCTTTACGAGTAATTACGAATTTGTAAGTAGCGGTGAGTATTTTGTTCATCATTTTTAATTGAATTTAACCGTTGTCTATTGCTGTTATAGTTAAGTTGACTTTAAGTAAATCAGGATTATTAATGGTTAATATTTTTAGATTTTTACTCACTCCATCAGGGTCCAGCACCAGGCGGTAAGTCTCAATAGGCGAGGTATATTTGAATGAGTTGTAACGACAGGTAATGGTATAATATGTGCCGACATATTCCTGTCCCTGTATAAAAAGGCGGCCGGAGGTGTTTACCTTAATAAGGGCAAACATGGTTTTCAAGGTGCTCCAGGTGGCGGAAGTGCCTCCGGCGCCGTCATTGGTGGTGGTCAGTTGCTGTATGCTTACTTTATATCGCATTGAGCCGATCATGCTGAGTTATGAGTTATAAGTTATGAATTATGAGTTTGTGATTACTCCCGTTTTCAATTATTAATTCCTAATTGATAATTACTAATTATAATGGAATGACTCTGTATGCATTTAACAAACTTTTCGCGTCATTGGGTATTTCCATATAACCGGTTACCATTCTTTCGCTCAATTGCACCACATCCTCACGAACCTGGTAAGCGGCGCCAACCATTTTCATAATAGCCTCGGCTATGCCCATAGGTATTTTAGATACCTGCGCTACCCCGTTCAATATTGGCCACTGGCTATCATATCCTGCAGTATAAGTTACGTCAAGATGGTAGCGGCTAAGGTCATCGCCGGGCGAAAAGCCGGGAGGCAGGTTATAGGTAGTCGCCGTAATGGTTATCCATTGGTCCTGGTTACCCATTACATAATAATCGGCATTTTGGGTGAGTGTGCTTACCTCGTTAAGGTAAATAAGCTTTACCGTGCTTACATTCTGTATAGGCGAACGTGGCAGGGTAAAGTTCTTTTCAATCTTATCATAGTAAACCTCCAGCGTCTGGGTTATGAACGAGCGGTTGCAATATTGCTCAGCCCTTTCACGCGCCGACTGGATAAGAGTGGTGAGAAGCGCGTCATCATCGGTAAAATCAATGCGCAGATAATTTTTTACCGTCGTTATGTCCAACTCAGTCGCCGGAGGTGTTACTACTTTTATTTCTGTTAAAGCCATACTTATAATTTTAAATGGTGAATGCTGAATTTTTAATTAAACATTTAGAATTAAGAACCCAACATTAATTTCATACCGCAAAGATAAACATATTATTTAAAACTAATAAACATTTTAACAATAAAGTTATCAACAACCCGAAAAGAATGATGAGTTATGAGTTAGTAATCTTAGAGGCCGTTTAAATTCCATTTCAGAAATTTCATATTGCCAAGTTGGCGGGATTATTCAAAGTTTATGTTTTTTAAAAGGAGTTCATGAGTCCTTTGGGATTCCTCACTCCATTTCATTGCGTTCGGAATGACAGGGTTTATAATGTATAATGGGGAGGGTGG
>JBKQUY010000057.1:0-8355 GCA_052325425.1 Bacteroidia bacterium
TTATCATGTAGCAAATCTGCAAGTTTTTCGCCTTCTTTACGCTGTTTCTTGCAGATTTTTATTGACTTTTTTTAGTTGAAAACACCCCAAAATAAAGGATTGTACTAGTTTTTGAGGTTTGACTAATTACATCAATTTGATGATTTATTCGTATATCGTACTGTTATTTTGGAACTCATGAGGGCTACGCCGTTGATAATTTGGTGATTTGGTAATTATGGCTGAACTCTAACTATTGGCTTATGAAAAACTATATGTACTAATCAAAATTTGAATAGTGAATGTGGGTAAAATCAATGAACTAGTAAATCATCAAATTAATACACCCTTCCTTCCCGCCATATATCAACCGCGTTATACCAAACGTTGCGGTAAGTTACCTGGCGCTGAAGTGAGTAGTCGTTATCGCTGAAAGGGTTATTTGTCTTAACAAAAGTGAAAGTAAGGGTAAGGTAGTTTCTATCTTCGCCATAAGTCCAGGTTTCAGTTTCACCATTCCTGTAAATAATATTCGGCGGGCCGAAAATTATATAAACCATTCCCCTGTCTGTTTGCCATCCCTCTTCATACGAAGTGAAAAAATTATTGGCATCCTGCACGCGGTTGTAGTAGTTCCTTATAAGGGCTTTGGCGCGGTCTTTGGTATTCCCTGCTGTATTTATCCAGAATTCATCCAAAGCCTGTTTCACGTTTTTTGCATGAATGATGCGGTCAAACTCATCGTTAGTAGTAATATACCGCAAAGGCATTATCATTTGAGATACTTCACCTACATTGGGATAATGTTTGGGATACCTGTAAATAGTAAGCCCGGTACGGCTGTTTGAATCGGTAAGTATATGATAAAACCCTTCCCTGTTGAGTGTTATCAGTGCTATTCCGCTCCTGCCTGGGGTAAGAACAAAAGTACTGTCAGGTTTATAAACAAATGAGATGTTTTCAACAATAGAAAAGGGTGGGGCTGCAGGTGGAAAATTCCGGCGGTAATAATTAACATAAAACTTAGTTACAGGTTTGTTGTACATTATAGCGTAAGTTGCAGCCGAATCAACATAACGCGAAAAAATTACATAGCCGGTTACAGGGTCCCGTAACATGAAATCCTGGTCGCAGTCAGGTCTTGTTTTATCAGCGTTGATATAGGTTGTTTCGTTTCTTTTACTTGTCTCATCAATGGTATATACAGTTATTAAGTGGGTGCTGCCTGTTTTTATCCTTAAGGGTATAGAGCCGACAGTAAATTCTTTTTTTGTATTGGATGTGCTTGAAAACTTCAGTGTCGCGGAATTAGTATCCTCTATGTTTGAGGCATCATACGATGGGGTAACTTTGCAGACTATTCTGACCTCGGCGCTGAAACTGTCCGTGGGATTTCGCCGGATATATAACAATTCGCTTTCGTCAATTTTAAAATAGAGCAGCGATAAGGAATCATTTACATGATAAAGTGAATATTCAGGATGAAGATAATGAATATCGCTGCGGTATTGCGCTGATAAGTTCTGCTCACTTACCATGTTGGTAGAATAGCAGGCTATTAATGATGCTATAACTGAAGTAAAAATTATATATCCAGGAATTTTAAGCCTCTTCATATATGATACCTGCTTAAAGGTTTTATGCAAATATAAACGAATGTCAGAGTGAAAATAGTATGAGTACTTGCTATTCTTCAATGGAGCGGCTTATTAGGCTGTCGGGAAGGCTCTTGGTCGTTTTTGCCCCCAATTCTTTAATGTTTTGTACCCTTCTTACAATATTGCCTGGCCCGGTAGATGCTTTTTTCATGGCTTCATCATAGCTTTGCTTGGCCGATTCCATACGCTTGCCGACGGTTATAAGGTCTTCAATAAGACCGCAGAACTTATCATAAAGTTTACCGCTCTCTTCCGCTATTTCAAATACATGCCTTGCCTGCTTTTCCTGTTTCCATAATGATGCAATGGTATGCAATGTAGCCAATAGGGTAGAAGGGCTTACAATTACAATTTTCCTGTCCCATGCATAGTTGAACAACTCATTGTCTGCTGCCACCGCAATACTGAACGATGATTCAATCGGCATAAACAATAAAACAAAATCAGGGGTATTCAACGATTGCAGCGATTGGTAATTCTTCTTGCTTAATTCTTCTATATGCTTTTTTACAGATATTATGTGGCGTTGCAGTTGCAATTGCTTTTCAGCCTCGTCGCCTTCCGGTGCGTTAATAAACGCTTCATAAGCAGTAAGTGATACTTTTGAATCAACGATAATATGTTTGTTATCAGGCAGGAAAATAATTACATCGGGTTGCTGGCGGCCACCTTCGCTATCGGTAATGCTGTATTGTACTTCATATTCCCGGCCTTTTTCAAGTCCTGAGCGTTCCAATACTTTTTCGAGTATTATCTCCCCCCAATTACCTTGTTTTTTACTGTCTCCTTTCAATGCAGAAGCAAGGTTATTGGCTTCCTGGCTTATTTTCCTGTTTAATTCCACCAATTGCTTTATTTCCCCTTTCAGCGTGTTTCTTTCCGCCGATTCTGTATTATATGCCTTATCCACCTTATCCTGGAAGTCCTTGATACGTTCGCGCAACGGGTTCAGTAAATCGCCCATGTTTTGCTGGTTTTGCTCAATGAATTTCTTGCTTTTTTCTTCCAGTATTTTGGCTGCAAGATTTTCGAACTGCTGTTGAGAGAGAAGATGCAGGCTTTCTACCTCTTTTTTAAATGTGCCGAATTGCTGGCCCAGGCTTTCCTTTTCATTGGTAAGTGTGGCAATCTGTGTGCTGAGTTCGAGAATGGTTTTATTGGCGTTTCTTAATTCATCATCTATTTTTTTCAGTCGCTCAGTTGATTCGTTGTAAAGTTCTTTAATAATGTAGCGCCTTTCAATTTCATCTTTAGGCACACTGTCTTTCAATATGGTCGATTTCAGAAAGAAATAGCCTATTGCGATGCCTGCGCCAATTCCAATTAATAATATCAATATAGAACCCATAACAACATAGTAGTTGAGGCTATAAAGCTAAGCATTATTGTAACACCCGAATGGAGTATTATGCCATATCGGGAAATGAAATATGTTTGCAATAGATTATATAACCATAAAACAAACCAGCCATGTATATTTTTTACGGAACCTATATTGTTTGGATTTTATCTGAAATCATACTGAACCGCCTTGCTCGTCCTGCCAAATCTGATAAGCAGGGAGTTGACAAGCATACCGAACTTTATGTCTGGATAGCTATTGCCATTGCAGTATCAGTAGGTGTTTATGTGTCAGAAATAACTTCATTCCCTGTTTTCTTTAATGAGAAGATTGAATTTGTTGGCCTGGCGGTTATTATTATTGGCATAATTATCCGCTTTGCAGCTATCAGGCAGTTAGGAAGATTTTTTACGGTGAGCGTTACAATCAGGGATGACCATAGGATTATTCAAAGCGGCTTTTATAAGTACTTAAGGCATCCGTCCTATACGGGAGCTTTATTGTCTTTTTTTGGCCTCGGAATTCAATTAAATAACTGGTTAAGTTTCTTTATCGTATTTGTGCCAATTTTATTCGCTTTTATTTATAGAATAAACATTGAAGAAAAAGTTCTGATTGAGCAATTTGGCCAGCAATATAAAGAGTATATTGGCAGAACAAAGCGGATAATTCCGTTTGTGTATTGAAAATAATTAAGCGCTAAATTTCTTCTATATCAGAAGTATGTAACCATCCCTGGTTGCCATTGGCGAGTTTAATTTCTGTCCATATTCCTTCCGATTTTACTATCCACACTTTCGCCCCTTCATGAATTACAAAAAGCTGCGTGGAATTATCTTCCGGTGAACTTTTTACGGTAACACTGCCGCTCATAACAATAGCAGTATCGTGAGAAGTAAGGGTTATATATTGCTGACGGGAAAATGAAAAACTTGCCAGGCTCAGCACAAGAAATAACATACCGCCCCAGAAACCCAGTTGGCGTACCAGCAGGTGGCCTGAAACCATATATCCGGCAATGGATATCAGGCCGAGGAACAAGAATACAATACATAATATTCCCCATCCTTTTTCTGAAAGTATATCCACAAAATTGTGCCACCAGTTACTCAGGAACAAAGAAGAATCGGGCGTGATTTTATCAACCGTTTTCAGGTTGGCTAATTGCAGGTTAAATTGCACATCGGGGTCAGATGGGTTCAGTATTTTTGCTTTTTCATAGTTCAATATAGCTTTGGCAAAATCAGTTTTACGGTAATAGCAATTGCCCATGTTATAATAAACCTGTGCCGATTCATAGCCATCGTTTATAAAAGTATTGTAAAAGGTTATTGCCTTGTCGTAATTTCCTTTGTTATAGGCGGCGTTACCGCTGTCGAGGGCAAGGTAAGGTGCATTGACAGCATTCGCGTTAATGCTTAACGCAATGGCACAGATTATTATGAATATGTCAGTGCGCAATTTCATCTTCTAATCGAGTAATAAGTTTAATTGCCGATTCATACACCTCACCGAGGTTGCTGGTTACCGATGCGGGTGCGTAGCGGACGAACTCGCAATTATCTAACAGGGTTGACAATTGTTGCCGGGTTTCAGCGCTCCCATTTTTTTCAGCCAGTTTGGCTGTAATCGTTTCTCTCGAAAGGTCGGCTATGGGTATAATAAATTTATCTCCGAGGTAACCATTTATAGCGGTATGCAGTTCATCATAAAACTTTTCTTTATTGCCCGATGCTATAAAGTTATTGGCTGTTTTAAGCCTTTTCCTGGCCATACGGGTGGCGCCACGCTGTTTTAACCCTGCTGTATCCTTATGCAATTCAATATACCTTCTTCTTGCAAACAAAAACACCGCAAAGCATAACAGGGGAGAAAACACTCCTGCATAAAATGGCAACGAGTAGAGGAAGTAGTCCTCCGATTGGTAAGCCTCTAAGTGGCCTGTATGTATGTAACGTATATCGCTGCTGAGCACTTTTACATCTTCTTTATTTACCGGGGTGTTTACTGTAACCGATGGGCCGTTGTTATCTCCTTTTGCCACATCCAGGTTCATTTCAGGGATGTTGAGGGTAACATAAGAATTCTTTGAGGGGTCGAAATAGGTAAAATCAACCTGCGGAATTTTAAAATTACCCTGGTGGCGCGGTATAATTACATAGCTGAAATTCCGTGAACCACTTACTCCCGATGGGGTTACATTCAGGTGGTCGGTTATTTTCGGGTCGTAGTGGTCAAAGTCAGTCGGGAACCGGAACGGTATGGAATCAATAAGTTTTAATTCCCCGTCGCCTGAAACAGTTACATTCAGGTTAACGGCATCATTGGCTTTAACATTGCTTTTATCGAGAGTACTTTTCAAGGTAACGTGCCCAACCATGCCCGAAAATTCCATATCGGTCTTGGGAAGCGGCATCACATCAATGGTAACAGGGTCGCTCTTTATGTTATAAACGGCTTTTTTATACGAACCGAAAAACTGCCCGAATATATCATAGGGGTCATTGCTTTTTACCCTTTCCTGCACAACACATTCAGCGGTAGCCGGGTCAATTTTTAATTTGCCCGAATGTTGCGGAAAAATAATGCTTTGCTTTAATACTACCGATTGGTACATCACCCCGTTTACATTTTCACGCGATAAGGTCATTTGTCCTTTTTGCGGTACATTTTCGCTGAAAAAACCGGTATAATCAGGAAGTGTGGCATCCTGGAAACTCTGTAGTTCCACACGGGTATAAACTTTAATGGTAACCGGAATGGCCTCGCCCTGGTAAACTTTGGTTTTTTGAGGGATAACGCGTATGAAAAGGTTTTGCTTCAATTGGGCATCGGTCATAGACCCCTGGGATGAGTTGCCGTTCTGCTGCGGATTGCCGTTCTGCTGAGCCCTGTTTTGCTGGGGGGGAGTTCCGCCTTTTACAACTTTTATGGTAACCGGGCTTGAAGTAAGAGTCTTGCCACCAGAATGAATAGAAGCGGGGCCAATAGTAAACGTACCTTCTTTTAAAGGAATTAACACATAAGTAAGCGTTAATGACTGAGAGTTAACGCCATTTACTGACTGGAAACTGGAAGACTGATAGGGTCCGCCTGCATTCTGAAAGCCCTCGAAAGAGGGAGGGGTAAAGTTGCTCCCGTTGCCATCTAATGTAAAATCAATCTGGAACTGGTCTCCAACCCCAACTGTAGATTTTGAAACAGTAGCGGTAAAAGTCTGGGCACGAAGGCTCATGCACCCTGCCAATGCAAGCGCAATAAAAAAGATATATTTTGTTTTCCCTGCCTTCAATTGTTACCAGTTTTTATCAATTTCTTTTTTCCCGACTGCTTTTTTCTTTTGCAGTTTATCCTGTAAATTCTTTTCATCGTTATTCAGCGCGTCTAACATTCTCTGCGCATCCTGTTTCGATATATTCTGCTGTTGCTGCTGCTGCTCGTCCTTGTTTTGCTTGTCTTTGTTCTGCTTATCTTTATTTTCCTGTTCCTTTTGCTTTTGCTGGTCTTTTTGGTTCTGTTTCTGGTTTTGCTGTTGTTTTTGCTGCTGCTGTTGCTGATGTTTCAGCATGGCCTGGGCATAAGCAAGGTTATAGCGTGTATCTTCATCTTTACAATTATTATATAAGGCATTTTCATAAGCTTTTATGCTCTCGTCGTATTTCTTTTGCTGAAGCAGGGAGTTACCAATATTATGGTAGGCATGGGCCATCAAAGCTTTGTCATTGGTCATGGTCAGCGCCTGTTTATAGGCTTCTACCGCCTGGTCATACTGGCCCTGTTTGTAATAAGCGTCGCCCAGGTTGAATTTTCCGCGCACTGCCGCGGATTTATCGCCCAGCGCTTTCTGGTATTCATCGGCCGCTGATTTGTAATCCTTTGCAGCGTAATCCTGGTTGCCCTTATGCAAATGAACATCTCCCTGCTGGGCAAAGCCGTTGCTTACTCCCGCCAGAACAGAAGATAAAATAAAGAAATATGTCAGCGCTTTATTTGCCATTGCTTGTTCCAAAAAGGTTTAGTTTCTGATACCATTTTGTTCTTCTTTCGGAGATAAATATATCTATTAGCAGTATGAGCAGGGCAGGAATAATAAATAATTCATATTGCTCATCATAATCCCTGTAAACTTTTTCCTCGACAATTTTTTTACCCATCCTTCGTATCTGCCCCAATATTGTTTCCAGCCCTGCATCTGAAGTGGAAGCCCTTACACAACTGCCTCCGCCTGCCGCCGCAATTTGCTGCATGAGGTTAAGGTCGAGTTTGGTTACTACGGTGGTTCCATCCTTATCTTTCATAAAACCGGATTGCTGCCCGTTGGTATAAATAGGAATAGGCGCTCCGTCGGCCGAGCCCATAGCAATAGTGTGTATTATGATACCGTGGTCGGCGGCTTCTTTAGCGGCAGCCAGGGCATCGTCTTCAAAATTCTCTCCGTCCGTTATCAGAATGATAGATTTGCTCCTTGCTTCAGAATTATTTTCCTGCAGGAATAACCCTGCTGACATATCAATGGCTGCGCCTATAGCTGTGCCCTGCACAGGCACCATATTGGTATTAATGGTTTGTAAAAACATTTTAGCGGCGCCGTAATCTGTCGTTATCGGAAGTTGGACAAAGGGCTCGCCGGCAAAAACAACCAGCCCTATCCTGTCGCCCTGCAATTCGCCTATCATTTTTTCAATATCTTCTTTGGCACGCTCCAGCCTGCTTGGCGAAATATCCTGGGCATTCATACTGTTCGACACATCAAGACATATTACAATATCAGAACCTTTGCGTTCCACGTTTTCAAGATGGGAGCCTATTTCAGGGTCTATCATAGCCACCACAATCAGAAAGATGGCAAGCAGGGAAAGAATAAATTTCAGATTCTTCTTGGGCAGTGAACTGTCCGGCGCCAGGCGCTTGTAAAGAGGTGTTTCCGCGAAATTTTTAATCGCTTTTTTCCTCTTGTACATGGCGAGCCAATAAATAAGTATGGCTATGGGCACTATAGCCAGGGCGTAAAAGAACATTTTATGTGCCAGTTGCAACATTTACGGTATGGTTTTTAAAACAGAATTCTTTAATAATATTTCAAGGGCCAGCAATATAGAAGCGGCAATTGCAAAAGGCAAAAACTCCTCCGACCTGTCAGTGTAATCTTTTTCCTCAATTCTCGATTTTTCCATTTTGTCAATCTCCTTGTAAATTTTTGCCATGCTTTCATTATCTGTCGCCCTGAAGTACTGCCCGCCGGTAGAAGAAGCAATTTGCTGCAGCAAAGCTTCATCAATTTCAACATCCTGCAATGCGTATTGATAGGTTCCGTCGGGGTAAATACCAACAGGAGATAGTGCCTTCCCTTTTGTGCCAATTCCTATAGTATAAACC
>JBKQUY010000058.1:0-61053 GCA_052325425.1 Bacteroidia bacterium
GAATATTATTTTTACCAAAGCAGCCACATAGGTCACCGTTACCATATAAAACATGCCAAAGGTTTTAAGCGCTTTAACATAGACGGGTATGTTTTTGCAGGCTTAGGGGGATTCTTTTTTAACCCCCAGGGGCAGTATAATGGCCCTATAACCCAGGATGACGGTCAATGGTATGACCTGAGGCCTTTAAGTACGGAAGGTGAAGGCCTGCCCGGCGGCCCGCGCGAATATTCGCAATTCGGGTTATCCATACCGGCCGGGATAGGGTTCAAGTATAACGTGGTGCCCCAATTTACCATCGGGCTGGAAGTGTCGGACAGGCTATGGACGAGCACCGATTATATAGATGATGTTCACGGCACTTATTTCAGCAGCAGTGAAATACTGCAATATAAAGGCCCTATAGCCGCTTATTTTGCCAATCCTTCTTTAGGCCTTATTCCGGGAGCAACTTCACCTGGAGAGGAACGTGGAGACCCGAAG
Organism: Bacteroidia bacterium; assembly: GCA_052325425.1. Taxonomy (GTDB): domain Bacteria; phylum Bacteroidota; class Bacteroidia; order JABEUT01; family JABEUT01; genus JABEUT01. The sequence continues at coordinate 484 of JBKQUY010000058.1, forward strand.
CATAACGATACCTACATGTTTACATTTGTAACATTGACTTATTCTCCTTCTCCTTTCCATAGAAGGACCCGTTCCAAGTTCTAATTGCTGAGGCTGTAAATCAGCAGGCCGCTTTCGAACTTTGGCTCAATCCAGGTAGATTTGGGCGGCATTTCCTTGCCTGTATCGGCAACTGCCTTCAGCTCTTTAAAAGACACAGGGTAAAGACAAAAAGCTGCTTCCATTTTGCCGCTATCAACATTCCGGATAATTTCTTCCGTATCTTTTACGCCGGGAATAAATGCTATCCTTTTATCATTGCGCAAATCGGTAATGTTCAGTACAGGGTTTAAGATAAAATTTGAAAGAACACTTACATCAAGGCTATTCACCGGGTCAGCGCCTTTATTAAGGCCAGTCTTTATTTTAAGCAGGTACCAATGTTTATCAATATATAAGCCTATTTCACCTGCTTTTGAAGGTTTGCAAACCTTTTTCCAGTAATACGTAATTATAAAGTTTTTCTCAATTTCACTTAACAGTGACTCCTTCGTATGGCCATTAAGGCTGGTAATCATCCGGTCGAAGTTGAAAATAGTAAGTTCAGTATCGGCAAAGATGGCAGCCAAAAAAAAATTATAGGGTTCATTACCAGTATGGGCAGGGTTATTTCGTTTTTTCTCTTCCGCCAGCAGAGCAGATGAAGCAGCCCGGTGATGCCCGTCTGCTATATACAAGGCAGGAACAGAATCAAATAATTGTATGAGTTTTTTTAATTCATCGGTATCCGATACTTTCCAGACGGAATGCTGGACATTATCGCAATGAAAATCATAGAGAGGGGAACTATTGGTTTTATGATAAAGAAAATCGTGAAGCCCCTTATTTGATGGATGGGTAAGGCAAACAGGCTCGGCATTAAAATCACATATTGTTAAATATTCTTTCAGTTTTTTCTCTCTTTCACTTAGAGTAAGCTCATGTATTTTTATTGTGCCATTTTTATATTCTTCTACCGATGCAAGGGCTATTAACCCTATATGTGACCGCCAGCCTTTTATTTGCCTGTAAACATAAAAACATGGCTGAGAATCTTGCTCGAAGATGCGCTGTTTCCTGAATTCAACAAACTTGTTTTTTATGGCATGTAATTGTTCATGATACTTCTCTTTGTGGAATTTTGCGGCATAAATAATCTGTAAAAATGAAAATGGATTTGTATTAAGAATATGTTCAATGGCTGCATGTGAATATCTTTCCACCGCATGTGATACCACACTCTCCACTTTATCGGCAGCCGGCCTTATAGCACAAAAGGGTTTTATAGTTGACATAAACTATTCAAAAATAGTCCTTTTATTTTATCCAAGTAAAGCAGCGTTTGAAGTTGATTCTTTTCCAGAATGATTGTCTCTTTTCCGGGTTTGCCGAGAATGCAATGAAAGAGGCTTTGCCTATTATATGGTCTTCCGGAACGAAACCCCAGAACCGCGAATCTATTGAATTATTCCTGTTATCTCCCATAACGAAATAATAGTCCATTTTAAATGTATACCGGGTTGAATAAATCCCGTCAATGAATATGGAGTCATGTTTGGTCTCAAGTGCGTGGTGTTCGTAGTTCCTGATTATTTTTTCATAAAGTGAAATGCTATCAGGGCTCAGGTAAACAGTCATTCCTTTCTTAGGTATAACTATGGGCCCGTAATTGTCGGCAGTCCACAAAAACTTAGAGCCTGCAGGGAATATGTTATTGGGCGAATAAGCTGTAATGGAAGGTGAAACAGATATAACAAAGGGAAGTCTGCGCAAGGTATCGGCCTGGGCCCTGGTCATCATGAAAATATATTGCTTGCTTTTTGTCGCAACCTCTGTTTCACTGATGTGCAGTGTATTGTTTGCGTATGCTTCAAGAGTATCGGTTTTTGATTCTATTAAATATGAATAATGAAAGCCGGGCAACCCATCAATGATTTTTTTATTTATGAAAACATCTTTATCAAATATTTGCAATGTATCACCCGGCAGCCCTATGCAGCGCTTCATAAATGTGTTTCTTTTATCCACGGGCAGCTTAGATTCCATGGGATAATTAAATATTACCACATCATTGCGCTTAATATGGCTGTAACCCGGTAACCTGAAGTAAGGAAGTTCAAGCCAGGTAAGGTAGGAGGGGGTATTAAAGGTATATGGAATCCTGTTATTGGCAAATGGAAGGGAAAGCAGGGTTTGCGGAAACCTTGGGCCATAAGCAAGTTTATTTACCCATACAAGGTCTCCGGGTTCAATCTCTCCTTCCATAGATGCGGAAGAGATATAGGAAAATGAACCAATGAAATTCATAAGTATAAATACTATGACAAATACCCATAAAAGAATAGAAAACAGTTCGCGTATAAATGATTTTTCTTCCACGATTAAAAGAATTTAAACCAACATTCACAGGCAATTATAAGCGTAACCCGAATTTGAATGCCAATGTATTCAGGGTAAATAATATGTTATTAGAATTATTGGGAACCGTGTTATTTCCAACATACAGAAATGGCGATACGCCATATTTATATTCAATTTCGAAAAACCATGCATTGCCGTTTTTCAGGTAATTATGCTGGTAACCAAGACTGGCCTCCACTATACCGCTTCCTTGTGGCACAATAAAATGAAATGCGCTTGTGATATCATACTGCCCCTCCCAGACAAATTTCCCGTTTACCCCATTTTCAATTAATGCGTTATCATAAAAAAGATAGCGGAAAGCCCATCCGAATGTGCAATAAAAGTTACCTGTGTTCCTTGTTTCAGACGTAAAGTTGAGCTTTACCAAAACAGGTATTTGCAATTCATCCAATTCAAGGGAGTCTTTATATATCATATTGGCAGGGATATAAAGAAAAGGCAGGCCCGGTGCAAAATAATAAGTAATAAAATCGAAATGCTCATGCATGAAATCTGCTCCTACAAGTAGGGCAGAGTTTTTCAATATAGGTATTTCAAGCTTAAGCCCGAGGGTATATGCTCCTGTTCCCGTTGTACCGCTTGTATAATTAGGGTCGGTATTATAAAATTGGTGCACAAGCCCGTAATCAAATCTTACCTTAACCCTGCGGCCATGTTGTGGCGACTGGGGTTGTACTTGCTGGAATGGCTGAAAATGGAATAAATAGGTCGAAGATTTTGACTGTGCATAGATATTGCCAGCCAAAAATACCAGTATCCCGAAAAAGAATACGCTATATTTCTTTGTTATCGGAGTCAAGATTTGCCTTTTAAAATGGGCAAATTTACGCATTTGGCTTTCTTAAATTACTGTGCTTGATGCCGTAAGTAAAATATATAACGAGCCCGACAATGAGCCAGATAGCAAACCATGCCCAGTTTACCACTGCCAGTTGGGTCATTAAATAAAAACAGGAAAGCAACCCTAATACAGGTATAAGTGATAGTTTACGAAGAATAGAAAATATAAGCATCAGTGAGCAGATTACCAGGAAAATATAATATGGTATGCGCTCAATAAATGCATCTGTAAGGCTAATGTTTTCCGTTTTTGAAATTACATGCAGGTTAAAGAAATCAGATAAGGTGCCGGGCGAGTAATATTGAAATATAGCAATGGTAGCAATAAAAATCAGTGGTAATACAAACCTGCCGTTAATATAAGGAACTTTAAACTTCGGAGCAGGGCCGCTCTTATCCCTCGAAAGCATAAGTATTCCGCCGCAAACCAGCACAAAAGCAAACAAAGTGCCGATGCTGGTAAGGTCCGTTACAAAGTTTGAATCTAATACAAGCGCTGGAATACCCACCAATAAGCCGGTGATAACGGTAGCGAAAGATGGTGTTTTAAATTTAGGATGCACTCTTTTAAACGCTCCGGGCAGCAACCCGTCACGGCTCATGCTCATCCAGATACGGGGTTGCCCTAACTGGAACACAAGCATTACGCTTGTAGTGGCAACAACGGCACTGAGGGCTATTATACCACCGAGCCAATACATACCCCTTGAATTGAAAGCGCTTGCAAGAAATGCCTCTGTGTTGAGGTTTGTATATTTAACCATCCCGGTAAGCACCAATGCGAGCAATATATATAATACAGTACAGGCAATAAGCGAATACATCATTCCCTTGGGAAGGTCGCGCTGCGGGTTTTTACACTCTTCGGCAGTTGTTGATATGGCGTCAAAGCCAATATATGCAAAAAAGACCGCTGAGACTCCTTTCATTACGCCAGTCATTCCGTTAGGTAAAAAGGGTACCCAATTGGATGGTTGTATGTAAAAGAATCCTATGGCGATTACGGCTATAACTACAAGTAATTTAAAGGCAACCATAAGGTTACTGCCTGTACGTGATTCTTTAATACCCACATAAGCAAGCCAGGTAATAAGTATGGTTATTAACAGGGCAGGAAAGTTTAATATAATGGGTATTCCTCCTATATGGGGAGCGTTAAGCCAAAGCTCATGGTATGCTGTTAAATCAGGAGTAACAGATGTATGCTGTTCTGTGAGTTTTAAGAATTGGTCGTTGCCGCTTTTTACCTCAAAAAAACTGGTGCTCAGATAATCTGGTATATCCACTTTCATATTATGCAGCAATGTTTTCAGGTTCGACGACCATGAAATGGCAACCACAATATTCCCGATGGCATATTCCATAATTAAGGCCCAGCCTATAATCCAGGCTGTTAATTCACCGAAAGCCACATAAGAATATGTATATGCGCTGCCGGAAATCGGAACGCGAGAAGCGAATTCAGCATAACAGAGAGCCGAAAAGGCGCATACAATAGGGGTGATGATAAAAAGAAATATTACGCCCGGTCCGCCGTCAAAACAGGCTTTCCCCACTGTTGAAAATATACCCGCGCCCACAATTGCCGCAATTCCCAATGCAGTTAAGTCGCGGACAGTCAACACTTTGCTGAGTGAACCCCCGTGAAGGTCTTCACCATCGCGTTGCGCCAATATTTTCTGCAGCGATTTCCTTTCGAAAAGTTGTTTGCCGTTAAATGCCATGCAATATATTTTAGTTTTTCAGGATTCGTTTAAACTTCTCTTTGTCGTAAATCATGAGCAGCAAAATAAGCATAAAAGGTATTACAACCGACTTATATCGTTCAATACCACCATAAAGCGGGGTCGAAATGCCTATAAGAACCAGCATAAGCAGGCAATAACTAACGCAAAATGCGACCATATTATTATGCGTGTTCTTTTTCTTGCTGAATATAAGGGCAAAAACAATTAACAGTAGAATAATTACATTTTCGCAGAAATATATCCATACCGCTTTCGAGTGAATTTCATTGGGGAAAGGCCTGATAAGCGATATTGCAAGAGCGGTTGGAAGGTATGATATCAGCCCACTAAGCGTAGGTTTTAGGGGTGAAATACTTATCCTGCTTTTAGCCGGTTCAATGTAACTGTCAACCCTGTAAGTATTACTGTCATTAGCTGCAAGATGAAGGGTGTCCCCGGTTTTCATACGAATAAGGTCATACATTAATCCCGGTTTCAGCCTGTACAGTGCAATGTTTTTTGTTGTTTCTTCCCAGTAGCAGAACTCAGAAGAAGCAAGATATTGGATACCTTTTTTCTTCAGCAATGAATCGGAATATTTATTGGCCGGTATTATACATGTTGAATCTTTTTCGGGTATGTAGGCATATTGTATCTCATCGCTAACCTGTATAAGGTAAATCCCACCCTTGGCAAGATGCATAAAGTCTGCCTGTTTTTCTGCCAGCGTTTTTAAAGGGTTTATGTCAGGGTAAATGATGTTAATGTTTAACCCAAGCAGAAGGTATGCGGAAGTAATTACAATATAACTCATCCAGGGGTATCTTCCGGCAATTTTAATCTTCTTTATCGCTGCTTCTGAAATAAAGCCGGGAACAATACAAAGCAATACATAGGCTTTTGTTTCAATTAACAAGATGAAACTTAAAATTACCATCATAATATTCTTAACGGATGAACCTTCTTTATGGAGTATTTTCAGGAAATAATATATAGAGATACCTAATCCCAGGAAAACAAATACTTCCTTTAAATCGCCGGAGCTCCATAGTAAAACCGAAGGGAATAAAAAAACTACAGCAAAGAGAATTTTTGGGCTGTCTTTAAGGTAAGGGTAAAATGATTTATATATGTATGCCAATCCTATGAGAGAAACAAAGCAAAAAAAAAGCACATATACCCCGTAATGTCCGCCCGAAAACAGCATTAACAGGGCATTAATCCTGATGATGAAATGGCTGTTATTATATATAGTGCTGTCGTGCCCGTTTATCCAGCTTTTCATGGAATGGTAATAACCCTGTATCGGTTCGCCCGAATCGCCTATACCGGTTAACATCCTTATAAAAACGGAGAAATTTGTATGGATGTTTTGGTACATATATTTTCCATCGTCGTAGTACTTGAATATATCTGCCGTGTACCTGTTTTTGTAATAATAGCTGTATATATACCAAAGTATGATGCCAACTAAAAGTTTGAGGCAGAATGCAGCGAGGGAATACCTGTTATTTAAACCGGGCAGGTTAAACAGATTGCTTTTTAAAATAATAATTGAAAACAGCAACAGGTAAAAAGCGCAAAAAGCTATGTCGCCCATTTCTTCAAGGTGATTTTGCTCAAAAATAGATAATTTGGGCTATCCCGTTAATAGCAAAAACTAAATGATTTGTTATTACTACTGCAACACAATTTTTGAGGAAGAAACGTAATGATGATTACTGTCAAAAAACTTTAAGAAGTAAATACCTGAAGCCAATTCATTTCTTGGAATCTCACAATTCTGTGAATTGCATTCCATTGTGCGTACTAACATGCCGGTGGAAGAATACATTTCAATATAATGGCTTCCCTGGTTATTGAACAGTACATTGGCTGCTGTTATAGCAGGGTTAGGGTAAACCAAAATAATCTCATCAGGATGAGCTATTTCTTTCTCACCCGATACAAATCCACCAATGATGATAACGCTTGTCGGGTCTGCGCCATTGGTATCGCTGAAATTAAATAAAACAGAATCTTTTCCGGTTATTGTATTGTAATTGAAAAGTACTCCATAGTTCGATTTTCCACCTACAGATGCTGTACCGTATAAAATTGTTCCTGAACTGTCTAAAACTAAAGGTCCTGTGGGGTTGGCGCCATTAGCTCCCGTAAAGTTCATAAGCGGTTTTTCGGTATTGGTTTTGGTATCGAAACTGAAAAGTACACCATCGCCCTGCTTTCCTCCAAAGTTGGTCATACCGTATAAAAGTCCATTGCTTGCCTCTACAAGATTACCATAAGGCGACTCTCCGCTGGTAGAGTCATTAAAACTATAAACCGCAGTATATTTTTTAGTTCCGGGGTTTAAACTGAAAATTACACCATCGTAGTTTAGGCCTCCGTCATTAGTCATTCCATAAAGTAATCCATTACTTGCCTGTATAAGCCCTCCATAAGGATATGTGCCAATGTTGTCAATAAGATTCACGAGTATGCTATCCTTGCCGGTTGCAGGGTCAAAGCTGAATACAACACCTTCTTCATTAGTCCCGCCGCTCTGTGTCATTCCATAAAGTAAGCCGTTTGTTGCCTGCATAAGATTACCCAGGGGATACCCTCCATTATTGTCGGTAAAATTCACCAATACGCTTTCTTTATTGGTTTTTGAATCGAAACTGAATAAAACTCCTTCATCATCGCTGCCACCATATTCAGTCATTCCGTATAATAAACTGTCTGAGGCCTGAACAAGTCCCGAATATGGGTATTGTCCCGATGTGCTATCGAAACTGTAAAGTATATTATTGGTTCCGGTCGTTGGATTAAAACTAAAAATATCACCATAATAGTTGGTCCCGCCCAGTAATGACATCCCATACAAGAGCCCGTCTGAGGCAAGTGCAAAACAATTATTATTTGTTACTGCCCCACTAAAGTTAAATACAACACTGTCTTTATGTGTAATGATATTATAGCTGAAAATTACTCCATAGCCATAGTGTCCGCCACTGTATGTCATTCCATACAGCAGGCCATTGGAATCCTGTACAAGGCTTCCATAAGGATATGCCCCGTTATTTCCATTGAAATCGAATACAATACTGTCAATGCCTGAAACAGGGTTGTAGCAGAAAAATGAGCCATAATTGCTGTATCCTCCCTGTTCTGACATTCCATATAAAAGGCCATCTTTTGCCTGGATGAGGCTGCCGGCAGGATAATCACTGCCAATATCATCAAGGCTGAGGAACACGGAACTGCCCAGTCCGTTAACCGGGTCCAGCATAAATAGCCCGCCTCCATCATTATCGCCACCCTGGTTCACTAACCCATAAAGCTTACCGTCCTTGGCTTGCATAAGGGAGTTAAAGTATGGAAATTCACCGTGAATGCTATCAAAATTAAATATTACGCTATCATAACCTGTTTTAGGGTCAATGCAAAATAATGTTCCATCACTGGACGATGAAGAACCTCCTTCGTATGCCATTCCATATAACCAACCATTAGATGCCTGGAATAATGTTCCTTCAGGTGAAGCGCCGTCATAATACTGGAAGTCATGAAACACACTATCTTTCCCTGTTGCAGGATTATAAGTGAATATTACTCCATCCTTGTAAAGGCTGTCGCCACCCCAACTGGTCATACCATATAACCATCCGTTTGATGCCTGGATGAGGTTTCCTAATGGGTTTGATCCATTGGTAGTGTCATCGAAATTCTGTATAATGCTATCCTTGCCTGTTTTGATATTATAAGAAAAGAATACTCCGTTATTTGATGTGCCTCCGCTGTCGGTCATACCATAAAGTAAGCCGTTTGATGCCTGGAAGAAACTTCCGGTCGGATATGCCCCGTTTGGCCCGTCAAAGCTTATAAAAACGCTGTCTTTTCCTGTTGCCGGATTGTAATAGAAAGCAACCCCGGTTCCTTTGTTTCCGCCATACATGGCCATTCCGTATAATTTACCGTCAGTGGCCTGAATGAGATTACCTACAGGATTACCGTATGTAAGTTCAACTTTCTTCCCGTTAAGATGAACAGGGGTATGGTCATTGCCCGTTGCAATATCGTACTGAAAAACCACACCGAACCCTTTGCTGCCTCCACCCGATGTCATGCCAATTCCGTTTGCCCCTGAGGCTTCAGGCTTGTGTGGAGCATATTGGGCATTGGTAAAAAGCGCAGAAAAGAGGATAACTACTAAAATTGAAACTATTTTATTCACGGTAAAATTTGTTTATGATTGTTATATTATGAATTCAAGGAAATAAAAATAGTAATATTTCGGCAAACAGATTATTACACCCTGACACCGATCACTAAAATATCGTCTATCTGTTCATTGCCGGTCTTCCAATCCTCTATAAAATCTGACAAGAATTTTTCCTGTTCAGGCATTGCCAGATGGCAGACGCTGACAAGCAGCTCTCTGAATTTTTTCGTAGTAAGCTTCTTTTTCTTTTCTCCTCCAAACTGGTCGGCATACCCATCAGAGAAAATATAAAAGGAATCTCCTTGTTGCAATGTTGCATTGTGATTTTCAAAATCCTGGCCCTCTTCCGAAAACCCTCCTATCGCTCTTTTTGTGGCTTTTATTTCCAGCACCTCACGGGTGTCTTTTTTAACAATCCAAAGCGGGCGGTTAGCGCCGGAATATTTTAAAATAACTCCTGAAGGAGCGGATGAAAGGGAGCATAATGCAATATCCATACCGTCGCGTGTGCTGTTATCCTCGCCAGATTGGTGCAGAGAAGTTTTTATTCCCTTGTTCAATACTTTTAGAACCTCACCAACGTTCTGAGTCTGTTCTACTGCATCGTTAAGCTTCTCCCAGCCAATCAGGCTCATGAATGCCCCCGGTACGCCGTGGCCGGTGCAATCAACTGCGGCAATAAATTTTATTTCATTCCTTTTTGCAAAAAAATAAAAGTCCCCGCTTACAATATCTTTAGGTTTGAACAGCACAAAACTGTCGGGAAGGCTTTGCATTATATCTTTTTTACCCGGCAAAATGGCTTGCTGTATCCGTTGCGCATAGTTTATACTATCGGTTATCTCATGGTTTTTTGTTTCGATTATAGTGTATGCAGCTTCAATTTTTTTATTCTTAATGTCTAATTCCCTGTTAGCCCTTTTCTTTTGCAGGTTGCTGCGGTAGGCAAACACGGCAAACCCGATAACAAGAAGCAATATGCCCGAAACAGAGTATGTGGCTAATTTTTGCTTTTTTACTTCTTCAGCCTGTAAAGCATCTTTCTTATCCTGTTCAGCTTTTTCGGCAGCCTGTTTTTTCTCGAAATTATAGTTCATCTCAGCCTGTACAGTTTTTTTTGTGCTCTCCTTATTACTGATGCTGTCCTGGTAGGTAGAATAATTTTTATAATACTCCAGCGCTTTAACCGGGTTACCCATTAATTCAGTTGTGCGGCTCATGGTCAGGTATGCCGATGCAATGCCATCGAGTGAGCCAATATCTTTAGCCAGTTCAAGGCTTTTATTTTCATATTCAAGGGCTTTGGCATAGTTTTTTTGCACCAGGTAAACCTGGCCCAACCCGTCAAGGCAATTGGCAACTCCATCTTTATTACCAATCGCCGTGAAAATATCCAGCGATTTATTTATATAATCCAGCGCCCTGTTAAAATCATTCTGGGCATAATAAATACCGCCTATATTTATAAGGGAAGTCGCAATGCCATTTTTATCGCCATGTTTTGTGCGAATGTTAAGCGCGCTGAAATTTTTTTCCAGCGCCTTGGTGTAATCGTGGCTTTTGCTGTATATCAGGCCTATATTGCTCAGGGAATTGGCTATATTGGCGGTGTCCTGCTTCCTTTCGCTTAAACTCAGTGCATTGTTGTACTGGTCAAGCGCTTTCGCGTATTCATTCTGGTAAACATAAACATTTCCTATATTCTGGTGGGCGTATATCATGTTGCTTGTGTCCTTCAGTTCTTCCAAAACTTTCAACGCATTAAAATGTTCCTCAAGCGCTTTCGGGTAGTTACCCTGGTTTGTATAAACACCGCCAATGTCATTATGCACTATGGCGCTGCCATGCTTGTCGCTGATATCTTCATAAATTTTTATGGCTTCAAGAAAGTAGCCAAGCGCAAGGCTATATTCACTCTCCTCGTTATAAACAGTGGCAATCCTTTTCAGTGAACTGGCGCTTCCGGCCCTGTCTTTCAGCATTTTCCTTATAGATAAGGCTTTTGAAAAATTATCAAGGGCTTTTGGGTAATTACCCAAATCTTCCGCCACACTGCCTATTTGGGTATAGGCTAATGCAATTCCGTGCTGGTAGTCAGCTTTGGTTCCCAGCTTTAATGCCTCGCGGGCTAACGAATCGGCTATGGGATAGCTTCCCAGGTTTTCATACTCATAGCTAAGTCTGCTTAAATCATATACTATTACGGTATCACTCGAAGATTTTTTTATTGCCTGGGTAAGAGAATCAATATTATGATTTTGCGCAGAAGAATTAAAACAGCAAAATATATCAATGCATATTGCTGCAAGAAACGTAAATAAGAACTTACACTGAACACTCATTCGTCAAATCTGAGGCTATAAAAGTATATTTTTATTGCTTCTCGGCAATTTATCATTACATATAAATGAATAGAAATCAATGAAATTATGTAAACGTATATTATCTGCTCTCCATTAATATTTCAAACCTGAATTATAACCTTAACAAACTGTTCATAAAATAAATACACAAATTTGTAGCCTATATCTATCTTTGTGGCAGAATAAAAAAGCATTATGGAGGTAATAGAAAAAACACCTAAGGTAACCGTAGAAATAGCGCAGCAATTGGGCCTTTCGGCAGAAGAATTTGATAAAATAAAAACTATACTCGGAAGAACTCCGAATTATACCGAGCTGAGCATATTTTCGGTAATGTGGAGCGAGCATTGTTCTTATAAAAACTCTATTTACTGGATAAAAACCCTTCCCCGCGAAGGCAAACATTTGCTTGCCAAAGCAGGTGAAGAGAATGCCGGATTGGTTGATATAGGCGATGGTTATGGCTGTGCTTTCAAAATAGAATCGCATAACCACCCATCGGCAGTGGAGCCCTACCAGGGAGCGGCAACGGGTGTTGGCGGCATAAACCGCGATATATTTACCATGGGAGCCCGCCCGATAGCCCAGCTTAATTCATTGCGTTTCGGCAATATCAATTCCGAAAGGACAAAATGGCTTATGAAGGGGGTAGTAAAAGGAATAGGCGATTATGGCAACGCGTTTGGTGTTCCGACTGTTGGCGGAGAAGTCTTTTTTGACGACTGTTATAATGTAAACCCCTTGGTAAATGCCATGTCGGTGGGAATAGTAAAAGCAGGCAAGTCGGTATCTGCAATATCAAAAGGAGCAGGCAACCCTGTCTATATTATAGGTTCCTTTACCGGTAAGGACGGAATACATGGAGCAACTTTCGCTTCAACAGATATTACGGAAGATTCAGCGGAAGATTTACCATCGGTGCAGGTGGGAGACCCTTTCCAGGAAAAATTGTTATTGGAAGCCTCACTTGAAGTAATAAAAACTGGCGCTGTAATCGGCATGCAGGACATGGGCGCCGCGGGCATTACCTGTTCGACATCTGAAATGTCAGCTAAAGGTGAAAGCGGGATGATAATACATCTCGATAAAGTGCCTCTGCGCCAGCATAATATGCAGCCATTTGAAATACTCTTATCCGAATCGCAGGAACGTATGCTGGTAATTGTTGAGAAAGGAAGAGAGAAAGAAGTGGAAGATGTAATGAAGAAATGGGATTTGCACCATGCCATTATTGGCGAAGTAACCGATACAAAGCGTCTCCAATACTATATGCACGATGAACTGGTGGCTGATATTCCGGCAGAATCACTTGTGCTTGGCGGTGGCGCTCCCGTTTACCAGCGAGAATATAAAGAACCTGCTTACTATAAAGAATTCCGGAAGTTTTCTATGGATTCGGTTAAGGAACCATCTGATTATTCTGAAGTGGCCCGTTTCATGCTTTCACATCCGAACATAGCTTCTAAAAAATGGGTCTATGAACAATATGATTCAATGGTTGGCACTGTGAATATGAGTACCAATAAACCATCGGATGCCGCCATTGTAAACATTAAAAAAACGGACAGCGCCCTGGCCCTGAAGGTTGATTGTAATTCGCGCTATGTTTATGCCGACCCTAAAGTTGGCGCTGCTATAGCAGTATGTGAGGCTTCAAGGAATATTGTATGCTCAGGTGGCGAGGGGGTTGCCATTACCAATTGCCTTAATTTCGGTAACCCTTATAACCCTGAAGTTTTCTGGCAATTTGTAAATGCCATTAAAGGCATAGGTGAAGCATGTACAAAGTTTAATACCCCTGTAACAGGCGGTAATGTGAGCTTTTATAACCAATCATCATATGAAGGCCCGGTATTCCCGACTCCAACCATTGGTATGCTGGGAATAGTGAAAGATAAAAATAAAGTAATGACCCTTGATTTTAAGAAAGAAGGCGATTTGATATATTTGATTGGGGAGTGCCAGAATGATATAAATAGCTCTGAATACCTCTACTCATACCATAATATAAAGGGTTCACCTGCTCCCCATTTTAATATGGATGAGGAATTTGATGTTCAGAATGCTGTAAAAGGGCTTATTGCAGAAGGATTTATTGAATCAGCGCATGACTGTTCAGACGGCGGGCTTTTTGTCGCCATTGCCGAATCTGCTATGCCGCGGTCCCTGGGGTTTGATATTAATGCAGACGGAGTTATCCGCAAAGATGCTTTCCTCTTTGGCGAGGGACAGGGCAGGGTAGTTGTATCAGTCAGCCCGGCTAATGAGGATAAGTTTGTGGAATATATGCTCAATTCCAGCGCTGAATTCAGTATGCTGGGAGTAATAGTGGGAAAAGAATTTGTAGTAGATGAAGAATCGCTGGGCGAGGTGGAAGAATTTAAAAAGATTTATGATTCTTCCATTGCCAATATTATGGGAAACTAATTTTTTAACCGCCCTGCTTTATAATAGTATTCTTTATAATAAGTTTCATCCAGGTCGCTGATTACAACGCCACTATGCACGCTTGCATGAATAAACTTATTGTTTTGAAGGTAGATGCCGACATGCGAAATATTTTTACTGTTGATTTTAAAAAAAACCAGGTCGCCTTCCTGTAATTTTGATTTTTTAACCGAAGCACATTGTTCACACATATCTGATGCAGTTCCCGATAAGCTTTTCCCGTAAACCTGCTGGTAAAGAATAGATACAAAATCAGAACAATCTACACCTGACTTGGAATGGCCTGCATAATGATAGGGAGCGCCGTACCAACTGTCTATAAAGGAATAAAGCGGGTAATTGGAAATATCGGTTGTATTAACCCCAAGTTTAGCGGCATATTTTTCTTTAATTTCTTTTTCCTTCGCTTCTTCAGTGGCTTTAGAAGCGCGCTCAGCCTTGCGTGAAGTGGCGCACCCGGTAAACAGGATAATGGCAAGGAAAATCCGGCAGTAAAACCCATATATGCAGAAGTATTTATTCACTAAACAAAATTATGCCAGGTACAGGCTCAGATTTTAAGAGAATGGACATAGTTTTTAAAACAAGGATGTTAATATCAATGGTTTAAATATTATTTGTAAATGAGGCTTTTAAGTTCTCTGCCTATACTATTTTTGGAAAATCAAAGTTTAAGTAAAGCGTCCTTGTTCTGATTACCTTTGGCAAGCATTTTGAATAGTAAATATATACATATTGTAGCACTGGATGTGCCATACCCGCCCGATTATGGTGCGGCTATTGATATGTATTTCAGGGCTAAATGCCTGAATGAACTGGGCATAAAAGTTATTTATCATTGTTTTGATTATGGCCGGGGAAGGTCAGAACAACTTGAAGAAATATGCCATGAAGTATTTTATTATCAACGCAAAAGCTTTCTTAACAGCATCTTTAGTTCTGAACCTTATATAGTGCATAGCAGGAGAAATAAACTGTTGTTTGATAGAATATTTGGCGATGAATACGCTGTATTATTGGAAGGAACCCATACCTGTGCCAGCCTTACAGATGAAAGATATAAAGGGAAAAAGATATTTGTCCGCATGCACAATATAGAGGAGGATTACTATAGGCATCTTGCAGATGCGACATCTTTTGGTATTAAAAAGCTATACTATAGCATGGAAGCGGAACGATTGAAACGTTTTGAACCTCTATTGAGCAGGGCATCGGGTTTGTTTTCCGTTTCAGAAAAAGACCATATAGACCTGTCGGCAAGATTTCAGCACGTAGAGTACTTGCCGCCGTTCATATATAATGACAAGGTTGAATGTTTGCCCGGGCATGGGGATTATGCACTGTATCATGGAAATTTATTAGTGGAGGAGAACCTGAAAGCTTCAAGGTTTTTGATTGAAGAAGTTTTTAATAAATTACAGGTTAAGTTAATAGTTGCAGGGAAAGGAGCCTGTGAATTGTCAAAGAAATATCATGCTGAAAATGTTAAATTCATAAATTCCCCGACTGGAGATGAGTTAATGAAATTAATACAAAACGCGCATATTAATGTATTGCCAACATTTCAGCCCACAGGCATAAAGCATAAACTCATTAATGCTTTATTTACAGGGCGTTTTTGCCTGGTTAACCCAACCATGGTTGAAGGTATCGGGCTTGATAAGTTATGTCATATTGCAACCGATGCAGCCGGAATGCAGGGCGCTGTTTCAGCTCTTTTTCTGCAAGATTTCAGGCGGGAAGAGATAGTAAAAAGAAAAGAAATATTGGAACAGACCTATTCGAATAGAAAGAATGCGGAAAAGCTGGTAAGAGTTATTTTCGGAAATAGCTGATTTCTTATTTTGACGGGGCTAAATGCAATTATTCAAAAATTATTTATAAATTCGTCCAAAAATATTACCGGAATATTTACCGGAACAAAATAAAACTGCTCGCATGATTTTCAGCAAAAAATATTTTTCAGGAGTTTGTTTGGCATTATTACTGTCCTTTTCCTATACACTATATGGGCAATATTGGATGGAGAGGGCAGGAGGTTCTACCATTGCAGAGGGTTACAGTATTTCGGTGGATGGAAGCGGCAACACTTATACTACAGGATATTTTTCCGGTACAGGTACATTTGGAGCAACGAATCTCAGCGCCTTGGGGGCTTCCGATATTTTTGTTACATGTACCAATAGTGCCGGAGTTTTCAAGTGGGCTATGGATGCCGGTAGCGCCGGTAACGAATGCCGTGGCCTGGCTATTGCGCCGGATGCCAATGGAAATGTTTATGTTACAGGTTATTATAATGGTACTGCTACTTTTGCCGTTGGAAAAACAATTACTTCAGTAGGCTCGCAGCCCAATGTTTTTGTAGCCAAATATTCTGCCGGTAACGGCAGCTTGCAATGGGTAGTCAGCGCCGGTGGTACAATGGCTGCCCTGGGTAATGCCATAACGGTTGATAACAATAACAATGTGTTGATTACCGGGCAGTTTGCGGGTACTGCTTCTTTTGGCTCAATTAATCTTACAAGCGATAAAAATAATGTCAACGTTTTTACGGCGCAGCTTAATCCGAGCGGTGTTTTTCAATGGGCAGAAGCTGGCTTAGGGCTGCATACCGACAGAGGCCTTGGTATTGGATGCGATGCTTCGGGAAATGTATATGTAACAGGGCAGTTCTCCGATACAATTACCTTTGCTACTGCGGCCACCAGTATCATGCAGAATGGTATTTTTTTAATTAAGTATAACAATAGCGGAACAGAGCAATGGTGTACCCTGGCTGGTGGTGGAAGCATGAATATAGCTAATGGGATTGCCGTTGACGCTTCAGGTGATAGTTATCTGACCGGGAACTTTACAGGAACCCTGAGTTTTTTTGTAAGCGGTGGTACACAAACACTTAATACGGGTAAATATCCGAATGGGATTTTTGTGGCGAAATATAATTCAAGCGGGGGGCTGGATTGGTCTGTGGCAGACAGTAAAGATGGACCGGCAAATAGCGTCACCTCAAATGCCATTTCACTCGATGGTTCAGGTAATGCATATATAATAGGAAACTTTGAATGCCAATTTAATAGTTATGAAGACAGGTATGGCCCCAATGCGCAAGGTATCTTTATTTCAGTTGGCACCTGGGATATTTTTGTATCTGAATATGCTGCCTCGGGTGGTGCATGGCAGTGGAGCAGGCAAATTGGCGGACACCAGGATAACCTTGGTTATAGTATTGCTGTGACCTCTGCCGGGAATATTTATACCGCCGGAAGCTTTAACCAGGATATGATTATTACAGATAACCCGCCGAATTACCTCGGATATAGTTCAAAGCCTCTTTCTTGCTCGCCCAGTTCTTATTGCAGCGATCCCAATTACGACGATTATCAATCTATCAGTAACATTACCAATGGTATTTATGATATTTTTATTGCAGAGCCAATTGACCTGAGCAGGCAGCCTTATGATTTTTTTATCCGTACCGGTACCACTTGCAACAGGCCGGTTGAAAATGTATGTGTCAATAGTAACCCCAGCAGCGATACCTGTATGGATTCCGTCTCCTTTTGTGCCCCTGGAGGAGCAGTCTATGCGAATACACATATGTGTTCGCAGATTGGGCCAGATCTTACCTATAAATGGACAACTGGGGCCAGCGCTTTTGGTACCTCCGTTACTAAAACAGGCTGGTATAGTGTTACTGAATCCTATGGCACTTGCCTGACAAGCAAGGATAGTATTTATGTGACGATTGAGCCAAGCCCTCCCACTCCTACTATTACCAATAACCTGGGAACTGATACGACATGCGAAAAAGATATAACCTTAACAGGGGGTGGCATTGGAGCCGGCTCAACATATTACTGGTCAAATGGCAAAACAACTGATTCGGTTATTAACCCTATAACTGTTGATACTACCGGCCAATATTGCTTTTATGTGAAAAATAAATCCGGCTGTGAGAGTTCAAAATGTGTTAAAATAGTTATTGAAGATTCTATTTCAGGAAAAATTGAGCCTGGAATTATATGCGTGGTTCAAACCCCTAAGAATTGTTATGGCATAAATGGCGATTCAACTGCTTTTTGCCAGGGTGGTTCATTTAAATTGTTCTCCTTTGATTCTCTCACAAACCCATCTGAAAACCCTGCTATGTGCATTCCTCCCGGTGCGCCCTATGTTTATAATAAATGGAATGTAACGCCGGGTTCAATAGGTTATTCGGATTCTACAGGCTGCGGGCCTAATACTTTTTCCCCAAAAGATTCAGGTATCTGGTATCACATAACCGATACTATTGTAAGGAAGAATAAATGTAATACGATTAAATATGTTGTGAAAGATTCAATTTATGTTACACTTTATCCTATTCCAACGTCAAATGTATTAAGCATAAGTGGTCCAGGTTCAGCATGCCCCGGCGATTCGGTATTATTGGTTGTAACCGGAACAGATTTCACTTGGAAAAGCCCCCCTGTCCCCATTGCCGACAGTACTGCTGATAGTATCTGGGTCGGCCCCGGCAGCTATAGTGTTTCTTCTCCGGCAGTCACTAATAAATATGGCTGTTCCGTACCGGGTGGCAGTGCAAGCCATACAGTGGGTATTCCACCTGTACCTACCATTAAGATAAGCCCGACAATTGCGACATTATGTCCCGGCGATTCAATATTGCTCGTTTGTAAAGGAGGTATAAGCGGAGGAACATATAAATGGAATAAAAATGGTGCAGCCATACAAACAGGTAGTAGTGATTCCATATATATTTCAACTTTCGGCCAGTATAATTGCATATTTACAGATACCGGTTTATGTTCACAGCCGCCTGTATCAAATACAGCAAATATTGAGCAGTTTTCTTCCCCTAATCTGAGCGCATCAAACCAGTTTTTGTGCCCCGGAGGAAGTGTACAGTTGCTTGCAAGCGCCTCTTATGGAAGTTATATTGATTGGTTGCCGCCATTAAGCGGAAGCGATTCATCCATCACAATTACAAGCCCCGGAACATATTACTGTAAGATTGGTAATTGCGGCGATACCGCTAAATATGGGCCAATTACTATTAAAATGGCAACTCCTGCGGCATCTATATCGCCTCCGGGACCTGTAGCTTTCTGCCAGGGCGATTCTGTTACCCTGACAGGTGGCCCTGCCGGAATGGTGCTTTATACGTGGAAACCAAGTGGAATTACCTCTCAGATCATAACGGTTGATACAAATGCTAAGCTTACTTTAGTTACAATGGACTCTGCCGGATGCAGGGACAGCGCTACAATTTCAATTAACGTAACTCCCAATAATATTAAACCGCCTCTTGTGGCCGATACCAATGTTTGTCCCGGCTCAACAGCCACTTTAGTTGCCGGAGGCCCCGGAACAATGTCGTGGTATTTGAATACACCAAGCGGAACTCCTGTAGCAACAGGCCAATCATATACCACACCTGTAATAAATAATCTTGTTATTTATTATATACAGGCGCTTGAAGGTGGTTGCTTTAGCCCTTTTGACTCAATTAGGGTTGATACGACAAATTGCAAGGGTGAATATATACCCAATGTATTTACACCTAACGGAGATGGAATAAATGATGTTTTCAGGGTTGATATAAAAGATGCACAGTGTTTTGACGGAAAAATATATAACAGGTGGGGTGTACTGGTTTACCAATGGAGCGATGCTCTTGGCGGGTGGGATGGTATTATACAACAAACAAAATTGCCGGCATCTGATGGTACATATTATTATATCATTCATTACTGCAACTACCTTGGCGAATCAGGAACAAAGGACGGTTTCCTTACGCTTATAAGGTAAGTAGATATTTTATGCCTTCATTTACTTTATTATCCTGCTGTTAGCCTAATATTATTGTATGATAACCGTACGACACGCGTTGGATTTAGATGTGAACGATGATGAGTTTAACCTGGTTTACCCTGAAAAAATCAGGGATATAGCCCAAACACAATGGACGCCTGTTGAAGTTGCCAAACTGGCAGCTAAATTCCTTGCAGAAAAGCCGGGAACAAAGGTTTTGGACATTGGTTCGGGAACTGGCAAATTCTGCATAATAGGGGCAGCTTATACAATGGGCGAGTTTACAGGAGTGGAACAAAGACTCAACCTTGTACAGTTGTCGCAGAAGATTTCTTCCCGCTACGGATTGAATAATGCAAACTATATTCATTCTAACATTACTGAAATACATTTTGCCGAATACGATGCTTTTTATTTTTTTAATGCCTTTTATGAAAATATTGACATGGCTGCGGTAATTGATGATACAGTTGAAAGAGGGATCAATTATTATAAGTTATATACCCGCTATGTAAGCGGCCAGTTATCGAAAATGCCTGCCGGAACACGCTTGGCCACATATTGGAGCCCGGTGGAAGAAATACCCAATAGTTATCAATTACGGTTCTCGGCATTTGATGAGAATTTAAAATGCTGGGAAAAAATAAGATAAGTTTACCTGAAAAATATGAGTTATGGCAGAAATAGGCAGGTGGAATAAACTGGAGGTTGTGAAGCAATTGGATTTTGGAGTTTATCTGGATGGGAAAGAACACGGCGAGATATTGATGCCGATAAGATATGTGCCGGAGAATTGTAAAATAGGCGATATGGCAGAGGTTTTTGTTTATCTCGATTCAGAAGACCGTATTATTGCAACCACTGAAAAACCTTATGCGCAGGTTGGAGATTTTGCACTGCTGGAAGTTGTTTCTGTAAATAATATAGGCGCTTTCCTCGATTGGGGACTGATGAAAGATTTATTTGTTCCCTTTCGGGAGCAAAGGCAAAAAATGGAAGTGGGGAATTCTTATGTGGTGCATATATATGTTGATGATATAAGCGGGCGTATAGTGGGCTCTGCTAAAGTGGAGGATTTTTTAGATAAAACGCCTCATGAATTTGTGGAGGGGCAGGAAGTTGATTTAGTGTTATATAGCCATACTGATATAGGATATAAAGCCATTATAAATAATACACACACGGGTGTAGTTTACAATAGTGATGTGTTCCGAAAATTGGAAAGAGGGGAGAAAACCAAAGGATATATTAAAAGGATACGAGAGGATAAGAAAATAGACCTTATTATTGATAAACCCGGTTACAGCAAGGTGGACGATGTATCGAAGAAGATATTGGATAAACTAAAAGAGGAAAACGGATTTATTGCCCTGGTTGATAAAAGCCCGGCAGAAGAGATATATGATATGTTTGGCATAAGCAAAAAGACTTTTAAAAAGGCGATTGGCGGGCTTTATAAAGCCAGATTAATAACTATTGAAGATAATGGAATCAAACTTGTTTAATACTAAAAACTTTAACACAGAGAACACGGAGAAAACAGAGTTGCACAGAGTTAAAACCGGATGTGATTATTTCCTCAGTGAAACTCTTAAACCTCTGTGTCCTCTGCATTGAAGAACAAATAGTTGAAAAACAAATAAATGCATAAACTCACCAAAAAAGCCCTGCTTAAGCATCTCAATAAATCTGATAAGGAAGATATTATAAGGGAAGTGATAAGCTTGTTTGATAAGTTTAAAAATGTAAAAGAGTTTTACGCGGCTGAGCTTTCTGATGAAGCTAACCCTATGCTGGAAGCCTATAAAAAGAAAATTACAAAAGCATATTCATCGGCTAACCCAAAAGAGCGCCGCACCAATATGAATGTGAACAGGCTGATAAGTGAATTTAAAAAAATCAGCATTTACGAGCGCGAATTGGCTGATTTAATGCTGTACCGGGTTGAGTGCGGGGTAGCCGCATTCAGGCGCAATAATAAGCGTTCGGCTACATTTTACAATTGCATTATAGCCTCATTCGAGGATGCTGTTAAGCTGATTACAGCCAATAATTATATGAATGAACTCAGGAAAAGGATTGATAAAATAATAAAAGATTCAGAAGCGGGTAAATATGGAATAACAGAGAGAATGGAAGAAATATTAGCTTCTAATTCACTTTAAGCGCTTTCAAATACATCTTTGCCTTCAATTCTTTTATTTTCTCATCACTTATGTATTCATCATAAGTCATGCGCTTGTCAATAATACCGCTTGGCGTAAGTTCAATAATGCGGTTGGCAATAGTTTGCACAAATTCATGGTCATGTGAAGAAAACAGGGCAATGTGCTTCCAGTCTTTCAGTGCATTGTTAAATGCGGTAATAGATTCGAGATCGAGGTGGTTGGTAGGTTCATCTAAAATAAGGCAGTTGGCATTGGTAAGCATCATTCTCGAAATCATGCACCTTACTTTTTCACCTCCTGAAATTACATTGGCTTTCTTTAATGACTCTTCACCGGAGAAAAGCATTTTGCCTAAAAATCCACGTATATAGGTCTCCAGTTTATCCTTAGAATACTGGCGCAACCAGTCCACCAAATTCAAATCTTCGGTAAAGAATGAAGCATTTTCATTGGGCAGGTATGATTTGGTAATGGTACTTCCCCAGCGGAATTCTCCAAAATCGGGTTTTACGGATTCAGTAATAATTTCAAAAAAAGTTGTTACCGCAATATGTTCCTTCGAGAGAAAAGCAATTTTATCTCCCTTGTGTACTGTAAAGGAAACATTGGAAAAGTAGGGCACTCTGTCCGGTGAGGATTTGGATAGCTTTTCAACCGTTAATATCTGGTCGCCACACTCGCGGTCGGCTTTAAATATAATACCGGGATATTTCCTTGTCGAGGGTTTTATTTCATCAACGACCAGCTTTTCCAATAGTTTCTTACGGCTGGTTGCCTGGCGCGATTTGGAAGCATTGGCGCTGAACCGTTCCACAAATTCCTGCAATTCTTTGCGCTTGTCCTCAATCTTTTTATTCTGGTCGGCGCGCTGGCGCAGTGCCAACTGGCTCGATTCGTACCAGAAAGTATAGTTACCGGTATAAAGCTGTATTTTTCCAAAATCAATATCGGCAACATGGGTGCAGACAGCATCTAAAAAGTGCCTGTCGTGCGATACAACAATTACAATATTCTGAAAGTCCGCTAAAAAATTTTCAAGCCATGAAATTGTTTCTACATCGAGGTCATTGGTAGGCTCGTCGAGCAGTAATATATCAGGATTGCCATACAATGCCTGGGCTAAAAGCACACGCACTTTTTCTTTTCCACTCAAATCCGACATCACCATATTATGCAACTCTTCCTTAACACCCAAATCGCTTAACAAAGTTGCGGCGTCACTTTCGGCATTCCAGCCTTCCATCTCGGCAAAATGCGTTTCCAGTTCCGCGGCTTTAATACCATCTTTATCGCTAAAGTCAGGCTTGGCATAAAGAGCTTCTTTCTCTTTTATTACATCCCAGAGTTTTTTATTACCCATCATCACGGTATCCAATACCTTATATTGGTCAAATTCAAAGTGGTTTTGCTTAAGCACGCTCATGCGTTCGCCGGGGGTAATAATTACCTGGCCTGTAGTAGGGTCAATATCGCCTGAAAGTATTTTTAAGAATGTGGACTTGCCTGCGCCATTGGCTCCAATTACCCCATAACAGTTCCCGGGGGTGAATTTAATATTCACCTCGTCAAACAGCACACGTTTACCGTAGCGCAATGAAAGATTAGATACCGAAATCATCTGTTTAAATTTTCAGAAGTGCGAAGCTACGCTATTTTGGGTAATATTTGAGAAAAATGAAGCCTAATAGGTCTCAATATAAGTAACCTCTGATGAAATCGCTGTTGTGTTTTTAGGTTATCTCTCAAGCCATAATAAGTGTATTCAACTTTTGCCTCGACCTTCAGGTCGTTGATATAATTTTAAGCTGTATGCATTCAACCCCATTCGGGTTGTTATTTGTTTAGAGTTCATTGCCACCGGATACTCCGGTGGTTACTCACATTGAAGCCCTATGGGCTTATCTTTGAATATCTATAATTGCTTGACCAAACTCTTTAAACGTTTTCAAAAAACCTAACAGCATGTTTGCAATATTCAATAATTATTTCTTTATCAGTTTCAAATTCGCCTCGGCTACCAAGGAAATTATGGCATGTGGCTGTTATTTCCTTCCCTTTAGCAAGTTCTTCATAAGAGATACACTTGATATGTTTCCTTGAAACAATAACAAATAAAGCATTTTGATAAGGGTACTCTCCCTTTTCATTAATGTCACTCAATTTAAAAGATTCAGAGGCTCTGAATTTAACTTCAATAAAATGTGCCTTGTTATTTTTGAAAACAACAAGGTCAGGCATCCTTTTTATTTCTAATGCAACTTCACCCTTAACTCCTTTAAGTAATTCTTTAATTCCAGGAATTGTATTTTCCATTCCAAACTTGAAAACTTGGAAACCTAAAGCATGGAATAACTCTTCAATTATTGTCTCGGCTATTCTTCCTTTAATAACATTCTCAACCCAATGATTAACTTTTGTCTTGTTAATTGAACTATTGTCCGCCGTATTATTAGAACTTTTGGTAGATAATGGTTGAACTGCTCCATCATTATTCTGGTAACAATCATAGCAAAGTCCATTATTGAACTTTGTGTAACTACCACATTTTATACATTCCGCCATCTTTTATTATTTACAGATTTTTCCTTGCTACAATAGTCAATATAGTTGCCAATGCAACTGTTTCACCAGTTTCATCATATACATCGACCTGCCATTTTACAATGCCTTGCGGCCTTTCGCCCTCACGGTTTTCCTTGGCTGTTTTTTCTTTAACCGTTAAACGCACACCTATAGTAGCGCCTACATAAACGGGTTTAATAAAGCGGCATTCATCCAGCCCGTAATTAGCAAGTACAGGGCCTTTTTTAGGGTCAACAAAGAGGCCTGCAGCAGCAGACAGCACAAAATATCCATGCGCTACCCGGCTGGTAAACATAGTTCCTTCAAGCGATGTAACATCGGTATGGGCATAAAAATTATCTCCGCTTACATTGGCAAAGTTTACAATATCGGCTTCGGTAACAGTGCGTTTATGGGTTACAACAGTTTCGCCAATTTTAAGGTCTTCAAAATGTTTGCGGAAAGCATGTACAATATCTTCCCACTGTTCTGCCTTGGGTTGATAAACATCGGTGATTTTTGTAATGGTTGTCGGGTGCGATTGTATAGCAGTGCGCTGCATATAATGGAATATGCCGCGCATTCCGCCCATTTCCTCTCCACCGCCGGCTCTGCCGGGCCCTCCATGCACCAGGTGGGGCAGGGGAGAACCATGCCCGGTACTTTCAGCGGCACAGCGTGAGTTGATAATTACCATGCGGCCATGATACGCCGCAGTGCCCAACACTATTTCACGGGCATAGTCATCATTCTCTGTAAATACTGAACCCACCAAACTTCCCTTTCCCATGCGCGCCAATGTTGCGGCATCGGCAACAGATTTATATGGCATAACGGTGCTAATCGGCCCGAAAGCTTCAATTTCATGGGGAGATATGTTTTTAATCGGGTCGGCACAATAGAGCAACATGGCGGGAAAGAAAGCGCCCTTCTTTTTATCGGCTGCCATCACTTCAAAATCATCATAATTTCCATAGACAGTCTGGCAGCTTTTTTGCAATTCTTTTACTTTCAGCAGTACTTCGCCAACCTGGTCTTTTCCTGCAAGTGGCCCCATTCTTACGCCTTCTGCGCTTGGGTCGCCCAGTGCAATGCCCGACAGCCTTTTCTTCAAAGCTTCCATAGCAGGCTCAACAAGGTTAGCGGGAACAATGGTACGGCGTATGGCAGTACATTTCTGCCCCGCTTTCACTGTCATTTCTTTTGCTACCTCTTTTATAAACAGGTCGAAGATAGGAGTGCCGGGCTGCGCGTCAGGGCCTAAAATACAGCAGTTAAGTGAATCGGCCTCCATGTTAAAGCGGATTGAATTTTCGAGAATATTGGGATGCGCTTTCAGTTTTTTGCCTGTTGAAGCGCTGCCCGTAAATGTAACCACATCCTGCATGGTTAAGTGGTCGAGTAAATCGCCTGTGCTGCCGCAAAGCAGTTGCAGCGAGCCTTCGGGTAAAATTCCTGAAGCCACAATTTCCTTTACCATCAGTTGGGTAAGGTAAGAAGTAACTGTAGCGGGCTTTACAATGGCCGGCATTCCGGCAAGCAGGTTCACCGCTATTTTTTCGAGCATACCCCAGCATGGAAAGTTAAATGCGTTGATATGCACTGCGACACCCTCTAAAGGCACGCAAATATGGTGGCCTAAAAAAGTGCCCTGTTTCGAAATCATTTCGGGTTTGCCATCCACAAAAAATGGTTCGTTGGGAAGTTCGCGCCGGCCCTTGCTGGCATAAACGAAGAGGTTGCCTATGCCGCCTTCAATATCAATCCATGAGTCAACTTTGGTCGCCCCGGTTGCATAGGATAGTTTATAGAATAAATCCTTTTTCTCTGTGAGGTAAATGGCAAGTTTTTTGAGCATCAACGCGCGCTCATGAAATGTCATCTTCCGCAGTCTGGGACCTCCTGTATTGCGGGCATATTCGAGCATGGCATTAAAGTCAATGCCTTTGGTTGTAGCTTCAGCTATTTCCTGTCCTGTAACGGCATTAAAAAGGGGAACGCCCGTGCCTTCTCCTTCTACCCATTTTCCCAGTATATAATTGGCAAGTTTCATAATAGTTTTATTAAGGTTTTGTCCAAAGGTAAAAGTTTTTTATACACTTAATATCAGAACGCAGATAACGCAGATGGTTATGATGAACACAAGTGATAATAGATACGAATGAAAAATCTTATTTGACACAATAACTCAGGGTTATAAGCGTTCTATTGTGAGTACTGACAAAAAAACTATATTTGCAGCAAAACATTGACAGATGAATTTAAGTGAAATTATAGCAGTATCAGGACAAAGTGGCCTGTTTAAAACTATTGCACAATCGAAAAACAGCGTTATTGTTGAATCGGTAATTGATAAAAAACGCATGCCTGTATATTCATCACAGCGTGTGCATACCCTCGAAGCAATAAGCGTTTACTGCACCGATAAGGATATTCCGCTCGGAGAAGTATTTAAAAAAATAAGCGATAAGGAAAATAAAGGCGCCACCCCTGTTGACCATAAAGCAGAAGAGCCGGAATTATTGAAGTATTTCGGAGAAGTATTGCCGGAATATGATAAAGACCGCGTGCATATTTCAGATGTTCGCAAACTGATACAGTGGTACAATATTCTTCAAAAGGCCGATATGCTGAACTTTGAAGAAGCCAGGACTGAAGAAGGTGAAGAGGCAAAAGTTGCATTACCGGCTGAGAATATGCAGGCCAAGCCTACCCATCAAAAGACTCAAAAAGCTACCGGTAAGCCCCGCACACATGCGCCAACCGTTCAAAAGCAGACGGTACGCAAGACAGGAGCTGCATAATAGCATTAGTAGTTTCAGTAAATCCGTAGGAAATAAGGTTTTATTTCACCTGCAATTCTTTGCGGCAAAATTAATGGCATCTTGTTGACCCAGCCCGGCAGCTTTCTGAATATCGGCGCAGCCTGCATTACGATTGCCTGAATTAAACTCTATGATCCCTTTATTATAGTATGCCATTGCAAAATCAGGCTCAAGCTTTATTGCCTTGTCAAAATCATATATTGCTTCATTATTGTGGCCGGAACTATATTCAGAAAAAGCTTTATTGTTATATGCCCAGGCATAAGCAGGAACAAGTACAATATATGAGCCGGTTTGCAGAGCATCATAATTTTTATTATGCAGTTGTAAAGTCATGCGGAGCGCATCGGCATTTTCAGAATCAAATTTCAGCAGTGTTTTTAAATATGAAATTGCATGCTCCTTATCGTGCATGGCAATACAGCATATTGCTGCAGACAAGTAAGCATCTGCAAAGCGCGGATTTAATTGTATAGTCTTTTTGAAAAATGCCAGGGCATTTTTAGCATCATTCCTGTTGAATAAACAAGCTCCTTTGTTGTAAACTACAGTGTCGTTTTCAGGCGCGTATTTTAAGGCGCTATCCATATATGCCGATGCATTGTCAAAAGCATTCAAGCCGTTATTGTAACCATTTGCCAGGTTCATATAGGCATCACTGTTACCCGTTTTAAAGCGTATGGCCCTCGATAACACTTTCATAGATTCATTTATATATCCTTTGGAGAGCAGAAATTTACCCGACGAATAAAGCTTCGTTGGGTCTATAGGAACATAATTCACCCGGTAAACCCAGTAGTCCTCCGCAGGCAATACAGAGCCCTTGAATATTTTCAGAAGAGTCCAGTTTTTTAGCCTTTTGTCGCCGAAAGGATAGGAGAGTATGACAATGACATCTGATTTTTTTTGTACCGATATGCTGTCCGCTCCATTCACCAATTCATTTTCTGTAAATTTTATAAAATCTCCCCAGTTAGTGTTAAGTATTATATAACGTGCCCAGTATTTTGGCCTGATAAAATAAATATCCTTATCCAGCAGCCCTGCTATTCCCGATACCGAATAATCCCCGTCGCCTAGTATTGGCAAAGTATCCAATGAATTTGCCTTTAAATAGGAAGCAGCAGCTTTATTGTAAGAAAAATCATATCGGATATCTATAATATTGGCAAAAAGTGCAGCCGCAACCTGTGTTACCAGTATACCTGTTACAAAATATTTGTTCAGCCATTTATGGAGATTGCTCTCTTCATTTCCTGTTCCATTTTCTGAATAATAGAGCCAGTAGCATACAATGAACAATAGATAGAGGTGTCCGTGATGACGTATTCCTCCAAAGTACTTAAGATATGTAAAGAGTAATACTCCCAATGTTCCTGCATAAAACAGGAGCAATATGTTTATTCTTTTGCGGAACAGGATGGTTGCAAAAACAACAATAACCAGGGCCAGGCTGGCTTGTAAATAAACATGTTGAGGGATACCGTTCAATATATTGGTGCTCCAGAACTGCGGGTTCAGTTCGGGCAATGGAAAAAAGCTGTTGAAAAGAGTTGATAACACATGAAAGCAATCATATAGCGCGAAACTTAAATGCCATTGTGAAAAGGCGCTGTCAGCAGGTGGCTTCATGGTAAATATTTCAATAACAATCCCTGCAAGAATGATTAAACCCGAAATAATAATTACTTTATAATTCGCGGTATGGTTCTTAAATAAATTCCATATTATGTAACAATAAATGGGCAAGCCAATAATCAGGCCATAAACATTGGTCTGGAATAAAAGGAAAAATAATAAGGAAAGAATGAGCAAATATTTACCCCGGTAACTTGTATAAATACCCACGCATAAAAAGAGTAAAGCAAGCCCTATGGCATAGTTACGGCTGATGATGGAGTACTCATAAGCAAAAAAGTAGCCTGAACAGAAAAGGATATTTTTAATAAAATCAAAAGGTGAAAAATAGCAAAACGCGAATACAGCAAGTGATGCAATGCATACATTTAAAACCTGCATGTAAAAAATATTATTTGTAAATGCCTGTAGTATATATAAAAGCAGGTACCACAACTTAGGATGGCCTTCGTAGCGGCCATTGTAAATGAGCTCTTTAAGTGAATGGCTCGATTTTGCTATTACCCATGAGTGAACCTCGTCACCCCAGGGTTCGTGGAAATGAATGAGAATGAATTCCACCACAAAGAATATAAGGGAAATTATCAGCGCCCCTTTAAAATTCTTTTTCGGGGAAGATGGTATCACTGCATTTTCTGTTGTGGAACTATGGTTAGCCAATGGTACAAATTATCCTTTAAAATAATGTTTCTGAATCTAAAACCGTGGGCAGTTATCAGATTCCTTTTTCATTTT
The DNA here is from genome assembly GCA_052325425.1 of Bacteroidia bacterium. Classification (GTDB taxonomy): domain Bacteria; phylum Bacteroidota; class Bacteroidia; order JABEUT01; family JABEUT01; genus JABEUT01. The sequence continues at coordinate 30,250 of JBKQUY010000058.1, forward strand.
CGGTTCACTGCCGCACCCGATGATATATAATAACCCTATGCGGAAATGAGCTTCCTCAAACCGTACATTATACCTGTATTCTAAAAAAGGGCGTAAACATTTATTCGTGGTAACCCCAAATCCCCCTTCGAGGTCCCAATTGTTTTCCTGGGCTTTTTTCATGGGAGAAACTTCATAGTTAAGCCAGTTATCGTAAGAGGCATAACCAAGGGCGTAAAAGCTGTAATTTTTTATTCTGAAAAATTTGTCCTCTATGGCTGCTCCCAGGTAATATTCATTTACCTTGTCAAACCCCGGGTAATATGAAAATTCAGGGCTTAAGCTGAATTGCGGGTTAAGTAAAAATGTAGCCCTAAGGCCTGCGCCAAATCCTTCAGTCTCTAAATTATACATGGCATCGGCGCCTATGCCCACATTCTGTGTTTTACCCAAAAAAGGAATAAACAATAAGAATGATATTAAAAGAAATGATTTCAGTGCCTTCATTCAAAAATTCTATAATCCTGTCAGCAATGATGTAAGGGCAGATTGAGAAGTCGGGCTTAAGGTAACACTGATGGTGGCATTTGCGCTGACGGTCATAGTTTGATAAAAGCTATGCAGGTTTCCGCTGGCATCAACCCCTATGGCAACAATCTCGACAGCCGAACCATTGGGTATCGCCGTAGTTACGCTGTTGTATGCCTGCATTACTGTTTTGGTTGCCGGTATGTAAATAAATATCCCTACATTGGTAAGGTCATCGGTGGTAGAGGTGAATGTTAAAGTGGAGTTAGAGGAACTTCCGGCAAGCTGGCCGCAATTTATCCATCCCAATGTTTGTATATAGGCAGTATAACCATAAGAATTTGTTGTAAATGGAGTAAGCGGGCTATTGGTCCAGTCAGGATGGCCGCTGGTGGTAATTCCATACCAGGCATCCATGCCGCTGATAGGCGCGGAACATGGCATTGCAATCTGAAAATCACAAGGGCTTGGTTTCAGAATCAATTGGGTTGAACCTTTAAAAGCAAGCAACCTTATTTCGCCCGATGTTTCCAGAATAGTTCCACCTGCCACCGTTGGCATCTCATAATATATCATGTCTTTGGCTGTATATAACTCAACCAAAGTAATAGTGAACGGATAGGTAATGCTGTCTCCGTTGGGAAATTCAAGGCAATCTTTTGTTCCCCAGATTTCTGTTCCATATTTTCCGATTATAGGGCCGCTGCCGGCACTGTCAATAATAAATGTCTGGGTAGGTTGTTCCTGGCTGCTTAAATAATTACTTACCGGGCTGTATGTATTTAATGGTGTTGATGTTGATTCAACCCGCTGTTTTGAACAACTGATATAAAGAATGGCCACCAACGCAACCGGTAAAACAGTTATTCCCGAAAACAAGCTTATTTTTTTCACGATAATTGGTTTTGAGTGTAACAAAGGTAGTTAATTTCCTGAGAATGGACAAACCGGGTAAGCTTTGCCCCACACCTGTTGAATATTGAAACAAGCCTGAAATGGAGGAAAAACATTACTTTCGGCAACGGAAACCCGATGTAATATGTCTAAATCAAACTAAATTAACTTTATACTGAATTAATTATGTATAAAAATTTCTCGCAGAGTTCTACAAAGTTTTACGCAAAGTTCCGCAGATTCAAGTATTTTTTCAGCGAAAATCAGCGCATTAATCTGCAAAACTCCGCGAGACAATTGTTTGATATTACTTATCTCTTACCCGGTATAAACCATAATTTATCAAAAATATTTTTGCTGCTGTTTGTTCCTTTCATTGCAGGGGCGCAAAAAGAAGCTCCATCTGTTCCTACCCCGGCGGCAAAGCGAATGGCAGGATTTGACCAGCGTAAAAAATTGGAAGAAGCATCACTGGTATCAAACCTGAAGTTCCGCAGTATTGGCCCGTCAGTTATGAGCGGGCGCGTGGTAGATGTGGATGTATCGCCCGATGACCCTACCCATTTTTATGTGGCCTATGCTTCGGGAGGATTGTGGGTAACCTATAACAACGGGCAATCTTTTACACCCTTATTCGATAATGAGGTGGTGATGACCATTGGAGATATTGCGGTTGACTGGAAGCATGGAGAAACAATATGGGTAGGAACGGGGGAAAACAATTCGAGCCGCTCATCATTCGCGGGCATAGGCATTTTTAAAAGCACGGATAAGGGAAAAACCTGGGAATACAAGGGCCTTGGCGAATCGCAACATATTGGCAGGATAGTTATTGACCCCAACGACCCGAATACAGTTGACGTTGCGGTATTGGGGCATCTCTATTCGCCTAACGAAGAGCGCGGGGTTTACAAAACAACCGACGGAGGCAATACCTGGAAAAAAACACTCTATATTGATAATAACACCGGGGCCATTGATTTAACTATGGACCCTACCAATAATAAAATATTGTATGCCGCCATGTGGCACCGTGCGCGCAGGGCGTGGAACTTTGAAGGCAGCGGGGCCACCAGCGGAATTTATAAAAGCATGGACGGGGGAGATACATGGAACCTGCTTACCACCAGGGAAAGCGGCTTCCCGACAGGTGATGGTGTTGGAAGGATAGGGCTTGCCATATATCCTAAAAACCCCAATATTGTTTATGCCGTATTAGATAACCAGGCTGACAGGGGAATTACAAAGAAAAAAGGCGGGCTGACAAAAGATACATTGCGCACCATGACAAAGACAGCCTTCCTTACATTGAGCGATTCGGTGGTGGAGAAATTTTTACGCGACAACGGTTTCGCTGAAGAATATACAGGGAAGAGAGTGAAGAATATGATAAAGGATGACAGCATAAAGCCTGTAAGCCTGGTGGAATACCTTGAAGACGCTGAAACAGCCATAAGCGAGACCAATGTTAAGGGAGCCGAAGTCTATCGCTCTGATGATGCGGGTAAAACCTGGAAACGCACCCATGAGGGTTATCTTGACGAAGTGGTGAATACATACGGATATTATTTCGGGCAGATAAGGGTTTCGGCGTTTAACCCCGATAAAATATTTATTGTCGGCGTACCCATTATTAAATCGGTTGACGGAGGAAAAACGTTCCGCTCGGTTGACGCGGACAATACACATGGAGATTTTCACGCCCTGTGGCTGAGCCAGAAATATGACGGGCATATTATAGTCGGCAGCGACGGTGGGCTTGCCATAAGCTACGATGACGGAAAAACATATTTCAAAGCCAATACCCCCGCGGTGGGGCAATTTTACTCGGTAAATTACGATATGGAAAAACCCTACAACGTATATGGTGGCTTGCAGGACAACGGGGTATGGTATGGGCCATCGAACAATAAAGATAATATGGAATGGTACCAGGAAGGCCAATATCCTTTCAAGCGCATTTTGGGCGGCGATGGCATGCAGGTAATGGTTGATACCCGCGATAATTCCACCTGCTACGCGGGATTCCAGTTTGGGTATTATTACCGGGTAAATAAAAATACAGGTGATTCAAAATTTATACAGCCCAGGCACAAACTGGGCGAGAGGCCATTGCGGTTTAACTGGGAAACGCCTATATGGCTGTCGAGGCATAACCAGGATATATTGTATATGGGCTCAGACAAGTTTCACCGCGCCATGAACAAAGGCGATGATTTTAAAACGCTGTCGGGCGACCTGACCAAAGGAGGCAAAAAAGGCAATATACCTTACGGAACTATTACCACCATTAACGAATCGCCCTTGAAATTCGGCTTGTTGTATATTGGCACCGATGACGGGCTTATCTATGTTTCGCAGGATGACGGCTATAAATGGAAGAAAATTTCTGACAACCTCAATCTCAACCTTAACCTCAAAGTTACAAGGGTATCAGCCTCGAATTTTGATACAGGAACTGTGTATGCCTCATTGAGCGGATATTTTAATGATGATTTTACCCCGTACTTGTATATGTCGAAAAACTATGGGCAGACATGGGAAAGGATTGGAACCGATTTACCCACCGAAATTATAAATGTTGTAAAGGAAGACCCGAAAAACAGGAATATTATATATGTAGGAACGGGCAACTGCCTCTATGTTTCGCTGAACAGGGGCAAATCGTTTATGCGCATGACGGGCGGATTGCCTGCGGTTGCGGTGCATGACCTGATAGTGCAACCGAGGGACAATGACCTGATTGTGGGCACTCACGGGCGCTCTATATATATTGCCAACGTTGCTGAATTGCAGCAACTGAATGACACTACGCTTGCAAAAGACTTATTTGTATTTAAAACCCAGCCGGTAAAATATAATGCAGAATGGGGCAAAATACCGGTATCGTGGAGCGATACCATTGAGGGGAAAACAACTTATGCTTATTATGTTAAGGAGAAAGGAATAACCTCGCTCACCATTAAAACTGCGGGAGAAAAAGGCGTTGTTCTGAAAACACTGAAAGATACCGCCAAAGCGGGGTTAAACTATGCAAGCTACGATTTAAGCATTGACTCAACAAATAAAGAGCAATTCCAGGCCTATTTAAACTCGAGTGAAGAATTAAACGCCGATGAAAGGAAATTAGAGAGAGCCGATAACAAAAAGTATTATTTAAAGCCCGGCACTTATGAACTGGTATTTGAAACGCAGAAAGGCGTTAGCTCAAAAATGAGTTTTACTGTAAAACATGCTGAAAAGCACGAGCAGCAGATGGAGGAGCCGGGGGAATGAAATAGCATAAATTCAAAATAACTGAAACCGTAATAATGGTTTCATGTTATTACTTTATTTCATTACACATATTCTATTTCTTATCTTCCTTTTCCGACATTTTTATGATTGAAGGAATCAAAATATCTTCGACATAATTTTTCATTCTAACTTCGCTATCCTTCTTTTTCTCAGATCTATTAAACATTAGAAGTTTTAAACATTCCATTTCTGTTTTTCTGCCTATTTGCCTTAAAATTTCCTTAATATTTTTTTTCGAGAGTTTTCATAAATTATAATTCACGCCTATTCCTTTAACACAGAAAAGTACAGCTTTTCCATAGTTTTTTAGGTTTTTATGGCTTTTTAATGTTATTTTATCCACAAAGGTAAGTCAAATTTGTACGGAATTATTTTAGGTCAAAAATTTTGTTTTAAAATCATATTAATTATATTTACTTAACTAAAAATAATAATCATGAAAATGGAAAAATCTAAATTACCAAGTAACGTTCTTAAAATGAACAAGGCTCAGCTTGTTGAATTATTAAATACTCTCATACAAGCCAATAGATTCACAATAGAGTTTAAGGAGAATGGTATAAAAATAGGCGATATAAATATTATTAAATCTAAAAGAGATGAAACTATTAAAAAAATAAGGGAATTGGTTGAGAAAAGAAAATTATAAGATTATATTCCAGTAATTCCGGAACCCCCTCCGTTCGCATGAGTTTATCATAGCATAACTCATGTACCCCGATGCCGACTTGTTAAAATGCTAAGAATATTATCAAAACTATATAAATAATTGATAATCAATTACTTAATCATGTGTTACACTTTTTGGCGCCTGTAACATTAATTTATGTTGATAATCAATTAGTTATATTCAAAAATTCCTCAAAAAGTGTAACATTGTGTAACCCCACTCTTACTATAAGTAACGAATATGGAAAAGATACTCCGATTAAGGAGGTCGGGATTGCTCTGATTACAGGGGAAGCAACCCCGCGTATTATTTGCTTCGCGTTTTCTGCGTGAAATGTATTAATGCCTTTCTCCGTGATTCTTATTGTATATTTTCTGTGTGAACTTAGTGGTAAAGATGAAATTACAAATGGAATAGATGCCCCGATAAAGAAAGGTCGGGATTGCTCTGATTGTAAGGGAAGCAACCCCGCGTATTATTTGCTCCGCGTTTTCTGCGTGAGATGTATTAATGTAATGAATAATAAGATAATTCGTGAAATTCGTGGCTTAATCTCAGCCTCAATCTCAACCTCAATCTCAATACGTATAAAACCTGGTCGCCTCTTGCTGGTAAATAGGCAATATCCATCCCACACGGAAGCCGCTCAGCAAATCAACCTGGTGCTGTGAGTCCATTGCTTCTGTTTCAAAGTCATAGCGGAGGCCCCGGGTAAAGCCCTGGGTAAACTCAAACCCCGCGAAAAAATTGAGCATTCGCTTATTGCCCAGGTATTGGTAACCTATGAATTCAGTAAAACAAAAACCTGCGGTAAGGTGGTCGTAGCCTTGGGTATAAAGGCTGTCAACCTGCGGGGTATTATTGGCTTCAATGCGGATTTTATGCCTGATGTAACCTCCGCAAACGGTGACTAAAATACCGGAATTGGGGTTGGGCTTTTTAAACGTAAAAAGGTGGCCAACCGACAACTGAATATCATAACCCCTTTCAAAGTAGTTTATAACGGGATAGGTTCCGTCGTTGGCAATAAGGTTGAGGTCTTTGGTTGCAATGCTGTCGAATATACCGGTATTGCGAAGCACATTGCCGAAAATAAAAGCGCCCTGCACTCCAAGTATCCAGTTTGATTTGAGTTTATAATATGCTCCGCCTTGCAGATTTGAGTTGAACCCGAACATCTGTCCTAAGTTGCCCCCGGGGAGTTCGCCTGCATAAGAAACCTCAAACAGCACTCCTTCGGCAACAGAATCTTTAATATTGTATTGCGCTGAAACAGGTCCGCAGAGGCAGAAAAAGGATAATAATATGATTAAGCAACTGCTGCTCCTGCCCATAGATTATTTGCCATTACCCGCTTCAGTTTCAGGTAATATGCTGAACATGTTTTTATTCTGGAAAGACATTAACTGCTGCATGGTGCGCTGCATACCGTCGGAAGAGCCGTCGAGGAATATCACGTTGCCCTTTCCGCCTTCGGCAAAGTTCTTAATCGCCTCCGTCCACATCGAGAACATGATTACCGACATATCGGCATTGATGCTTTGCATTTCCTTAGCGGCCTGCATGATACCTTTTGCCACTTCCTGCCTGAACAACGCTACGCCTTGTCCCCTGAGCTGGGCTGCCAGGCGCTCTGCTTCGGCGGTAATCCTGATGGCGTTACCTTCCGCTTCAGCAGCTTTGGTTTTGGTAATGAGCAATGCCTGTCCTTCGTTTTCGGCGGCCTGTTTAAGGTTACTCGCGGCAACCACCTTTGCCATTGATTTCATAATAACATCGTCGAAAGCAATATCGTTAAGCTGCATATCAATAAGGTGATAACCCCAGCCGGCGAGAGTAGGGTCGAGCTGTTGTTTGACATGAACCACTATTTCGCCCCTTAACCCAAGTATTTCCGATTGTTTGAGGTTAGCTACGTAACTCCTGATAGCGCTTTCAATGGTCCTTATCAATGCCTGCATCAGGTTTTTATCGTCAATGAATTTAAAGGCAACGTTCATAATGGTTTGTTCCTGCTGGTCCATAACTGCGAAGAGCAGCATAGCCTTAAAGTTCACATTGGCCTGGTCATTCGTTATAGCCTGGAACTCCAGTTCTACCGAGCGGTTTTGTATGCTGATGCGGCGGTAAATGGTTTCGATAAAGGGAATTTTGAAGTTTAGCCCCGGAGCAAGTATTCTTTTGTATTTCCCGAAAACGGTTATTACCGCTATATAGCCTTGTTGCACGGTTACAAAGCCTGAGAAGATAAATGCTGCTACAAAGAGCGCGATTAAAATGTACAGATAATTCATCATTTTGTATGGATTTAAGCGGGCAAGTTAGCAATTTTTCAAACATGGCAGAATAAACATTAATAGAGGTTTAAAATGCAAAAATACCTAACTTCGCCCCAAATTATTTTCACATGCAAACAGCAGTCAGGAAGATACAGATGGTTGACCTCATTGGCCAATACGAAAAGATACAGCCGGAGATTGATAAAGCCATTTTAGACGTGGTTCGCTCATCGGCATATATTAACGGGCCTGAGGTGAAAGCTTTCCAGGGAGAGCTGGAAAAATACCTTGGAGTAAAACATGTTATTCCGTGCGGAAATGGCACCGATGCCTTGCAAATAGCCATGATGGCCATGAACCTGAAACCCGGCGATGAGGTTATTACAGCCGATTTCACCTACGTTGCGACTGCCGAAGTAATTGCCCTGCTTGGTTTAAAGCCCGTGCTGGTTGATGTTTACCCCGATACCTTTACCCTTGACATTGAAGCTGTAAAAAAGGCTATTACCCCGAAGACAAAAGCCATAGTGCCTGTCCATTTGTTTGGTCTGTGCGCCGAAATGGAAGAACTGATGAAATTAGCTAAGGAGCACGGTTTCTATATATTCGAGGATGTTGCGCAGGCTATCGGTTCAGACTATACTTATTCCGATAGCAAAAAGGTAAAAGCCGGAACTATTGGCCATATTGGCTGCACCTCATTCTTTCCGTCGAAAAATCTCGGTTGTTACGGTGACGGCGGGGCAATGTTTACCAATGACGACGAGATTGCCAAAAAGGTGCGAATGATTGCCAACCACGGACAATCGGTGCAATATTACCACGATGTGGTAGGCGTAAATTCCCGCCTTGACAGCATACAGGCAGCGGTGTTGCGCATTAAGCTGCGCCATCTTGATGAATATGCGAAAGCCCGCCAAAAGGCCGCTGCTTATTATGATAAAGCATTTTCCGGCCATCCGAAAATTCAGATACCTGCCCGCAGCAAACATTCCACGCATGTGTTTCACCAATATACATTAGTGCTGAAAGGCGCAGACAGGGATAAACTCAGGACACACTTAGCCGGCAAGGAAATACCGGCCATGATTTATTATCCTGTTCCGCTGCACCTGCAAAAGGCTTACCGCGACCCGCGTTATAAAGAAGGCGCTTTCCCGGTTACCGAAAACCTTTGCAAATCGGTTATATCATTACCTATACATACCGAGCTTAGCGAAGAAACGCAAAGCTATATAGCTGATTCAGTGCTTGAATTCTTAAAATAGTCAGACGGAAGCAACAGCGAGCAAAGTTTCTTTTCTTTTGACTTTCCCATTGGGCGTTTCAGCAAATTCTTTTACTGCGATGTATTCGCGGGGTTTTTCATATTTCCCCAATACTTTCTCAACGCCTTTTTTTATTCTGCTGATATCGCTTTTGCCAGCACCTTCAAGTACAAGGACAACCTTTTGTCCTAATTTTCTATCGGGCAATGATGCAATAAAAAACCTGTGTAGTTTAATAATCGCTGATAATTTTTCTTCCAGTGTTTCAGGATATAGTTTTATTCCCCCGCTGTTAATTACATTATCATAGCGCCCCAGCCAGCGAAAATGGCGTGAATCGGTACATTCCACTATATCATTTGTTACTATAGGGGCATCATTTAATAATGGAGCATATACCACCATGCAGCCTCTTTCATCAGTTGAAATGTTAATGCCCGGCAGCAATTCAAAATAATCACTTCTTTCGTTCCCGCTCAGTCTTCGTAGTGCAAAGTGGCTTAAAGTTTCTGTCATGGCAAATGTTGAATAAACACTATTCTTACACTTTGCCAGTTTTGCTTCTAACCCTTTCGATATTGTTGCGCCTCCAATTATAACATTATCAATAAAGTTGAATAGCCGTGCAGTTTTAGAATCTGCCAATATATTTTCTACCTGTAATGGCACCATGGCGGCAAAATCTATTTTCTGTTTAAGGTTTTCAAGAGGGTTATTACCCGGCTTCACAGTAACAAGGTTCGCACCGCTCAAAAAAGCCCGGACTATCATCATTTTCCCTGCAATAAATTCGGTGGACAGGCATAATAGAATATTGCTTTTCTTAGTAATATCAAAATAACTGCAGGTCATCTTTGCACTTTCAATCATCTGTTTCTTCTGAACCTCCATTATCTTTGGAACACCTGTAGAACCTGATGTTTTGACTTGTATAGTTTTACCTGCCGATACCCATTCCTTAATAAACAAAAACATAAAGCGCTCATAATCGCTGAGTTTTTTCAACTGCAGCTTATCATTGGCCAAATGAACAAGTTCATTTTTCGAATATGTATGTCCGTTCAGTATCAGGCTATCCAAAGGCATTGCTCTTTATTTTATAATTTCACTCACATTCCACTTGTTGTTTTTGTACCACAACTGTGATTTCTCAATAACAAGCGGAGATTGAATATTATTGGTATATAGCTGCCCTGTGCCGAGTCCCTGTGGCAATTTATTTTTCAGGGTATATGTCCATTGTGCAATGGCATTAAGGCCAATGTTTGATTCAAGGGCGGAAGTTATCCACCATTTCACGTTGTGCTTTTCGGCAATGTCTATCCATTCCTGAGTTGCTGCAAATCCACCTGTAAGCGATGGTTTGAAAATAAGATATTGAGGCTTTATAGCTGAAACCAATTTCTCCTTTTCATTTATAGAATGAATTCCTATCAACTCCTCATCGAGGGCAATAGGTATAGGAGATTTTTTGCAGAGTTCAGCCATTTTTTTCCATGAACCTTGCTTTATCGGCTGTTCAATGGAATGAATGGAATATTTGGAAAGCCGCTCAAGTTTATCAAGCGCTTCTTCATTTTTAAATGCCCCGTTGGCATCTAATCTTAGTTCTATTTTCTTCGCGGAATAGTGTTTCCTTATTCGGGATAACAACTCCAATTCCTTTTCAAATTCAATCCCGCCGATTTTAATTTTTATGCATTTGAATCCTTCTTTAATTTTGGTATCCAACTGTTCGCGCATATAATCAAAGCTCCCCATCCAGATTAAGCCATTTATATAAATACCTTTTTTACCCTCTGTAAATGCGGAAGGGAATAAATCTCTCTTTCCGCCATTTTCCAAATCTTTCAAGGCAGTTTCCACCCCAAAGCATATAGATGGCCATTCAACAAGTCTTTTATGTGTATCGAAAATATAATCGTTGATGTTTTTACAAACTTTTTTTAAAACTTCCTCGTAATTGCTTTTGTCATCAATGCTCAGGCCTTTTAATACACTGCACTCCCCGATACCATATTCCGGTACTGAGCCATGCTCTATAATTATATAATAGGTGTCCTTTTGAGTAAGTACTCCTCTCGATGTACCTGAAGGGCGCTTAAAATCAAGGGTATGTTTTTTATAACGGGCTTTATACATAGGGACAAATAATTACTCCAATACCCAAACATATTACCATTAACAAGGTTGTTAATGATAATTGCTTCAGGTACTTATCCATTTGGGAAGATTCTTCCTTTACAATATTTTTAACCTGTATGAAAAAAAGCGGCAAGGCTATAAAAAACAAGCAATGCCATGGTGAATCAAAATGAATAGCAGTGAATAAAATCATAAACAACACCGCGAAAGAAATAAGCGCGATATGATATTTTTTTGCCTTGTTTAGTCCCATTCTCACTGCCATTGTTTTTTTACCTGAGGCCGCATCATTATTTATGTCGCGCATGTTATTAATATTTAAAACCCCGGTGCTAAATAATCCCAGGGAAGCGGCAGGAAAGAATATGCTGAATGGAATTGCATGCACATGCAGGTAAAAAGTGCCTCCAACGCCAATCAAGCCAAAAAATATAAATACGGCAATGTCACCCAAGCCTGCATAACCATAAGGTTTTTTGCCAACAGTGTACCATATGGCAGCGGCAATGCATCCCAGCCCAAGCAAAAGAAATATTATGAAAACAGAGAAATTCTGCCCCGATGTAGCTTCATATAATAACCAGCACCCGGAAATAAGAGCCAGCAATGCGCAAATAATAATGGCATACCGCATGGAGGTTAGTGATATTTTACCGCTTTGTAAAGCACGCTGTGGCCCAACCCTGTTTTCATTATCTGTCCCTTTCATAGTATCACCGTAATCATTGGCAAGATTGGAAAGCACCTGTAAAAAGATGGCTGTCGCTGAAGTAAGTATGAATATTTTAAGATTAAAGAGGCGGAACCCTGCTGCCAATATACTGCCCATGCCGGTACATGCCAGTGCCAATGGTAAGGTCCGCAGGCGGAATGATACAATCCATTCTTTTAAATTACTCATTACGGAAACTTGGGAAACTTACTGAAATCAGGTTTTCTTTTCTCCATAAATGCGTTCTTGCCCTCTTTTGCTTCATCAGAAAGATAGTAGAGCAGGGTTGCATTTCCTGCCAGTTCCTGTATGCCAGCCTGTCCATCAAGTTCAGCATTGAATGATGTCTTTAACATGCGTAACGCAAGCGGGCTTTTTTCCAATATCTTATTGCACCATTCTATGGTGACATCTTCAAGTTTGCTCAAAGGAACTACCTTATTTACCAATCCCATATCAAGAGCTTCTTTTGCATTATACTGGTCGCACAGGTACCATATTTCCCTCGCTTTTTTCTGTCCCACAATGCGTGCCAGGTATGATGCGCCGAATCCCCCGTCAAAACTGCCAACTTTAGGTCCTGTTTGCCCGAAGCGTGCATTTTCAGCGGCAATAGTCAGGTCACAGACAACATGCAAAACATGGCCTCCGCCAATGGCCCAGCCGGCTACCATTGCAATCACAGGCTTGGGTACGGAGCGGATTAATTTTTGCAAGTCCAGTACATTGAGGCGGGGAACAGTATCTTTCCCTACATATCCTCCATGACCTCTCACACTCTGATCACCACCGGAACAGAAAGCTTTTCCTCCTTCCCCGGTAAGAATTATTACACCAATATCGGTCCGTTCACGGCAAATTTCCATAGCTTCTATCATTTCCTGAACGGTAAGAGGCGTAAATGCATTATGCACTTTGGGGCGGTTAATGCTGATTTTAGCGATACCATTGTATTGGGTGAAAAGTATTTCTTTATACTTCTTAATGGTTTCCCACTTTCTTGTTTTCATTTTTCATTTTTAAGATTGCTACTACAAATATAACCCGTTATTGTTAGCCCTGAAAGGGCGGAATATGCTAACGCAGGGTGAAGCCCTGCGAAACGATGAAGCCTCGAAACGCCAAGCCCTGAAAGGGCGAAATAGCTAATCCCACACATATCGTTCATCATATTCCACATCATATTTTTTTAAAAATGCTCTATATTCATCCTGAAAGGTTATTTTTTTGTGATGTTCATGCTGATTAGCGATGTAGGCGACCACTTTATCTATTTCTGATGGATTTACAGAAAATATTCCGTAACCATCCTGCCAGTAAAATTTTTTTAGCAATTCATCTTTGGATTTCATCCATCTCGATGAATGTGATTTTACTTCTTCTATCAGTTTCATCAAGGCTATTTTCTTTGATAACATACATAGGATATGAACATGGTCAGTATATCCGTCTATTTTTATAGGATGACATTCCAGATTTATACAGATGCCTCCGAGATAACTGTGTAGTTCATTTTCATAGGGCGGATGTATTAATGGTTCGCGGTTCTTTGTACTGAACACGATATGAATATAGTTTTTTACGAGTGACTGTCCCATGATTATTGCGCCCTTTCAGGGCTTATTACAAGTTCATGTTTTTTGTTCGATGGGCTATACCCATCGTTAACGTATCCTGCCCTTTCAGGGCTTATTAAGTCATTAATATTCACCCTGCAAAATTAGACATATCTTTTACTGATATTTGTTATATAGTTACTTTTTAAGAAATTTAAAATATCCTGATAATACTTCCGCGTTGATTTTGTGCGGGGTAAATATTTCTAAAATTACCGGCTTTGCATTATGCGGTTTATAGAACACCGGAAGGGTTTTATCCAGTTCTTTTTCATTACTTGCTGAACAATAAGGAATACCATAAGCTTGGGCAAATGGCTCTGCTTTCATAGCGTGGACTGCTTCAAAATATTCTTCCAGCAACGGTGAATCTTTGGAATCTATAATGCGGAATATACCGCCTCCGCCGTTATTTATAACAATAATTCTCAGGTTACCGGATAAGTGCTTATTCCATAACCCGTTTGAGTCGTAGAAAAAAGAAAGGTCACCGGTAATGAGTGTGGTCATTTTGCCCGAAGCATAAGCCGTTCCGGCAGCAGTGCTAACAGAGCCATCTATGCCGCTTACCCCCCTGTTGCTGTAAAAATTCGCTTTTGTGTCATTCAAATTAAAGAGGTTGGCATAACGGATAGGGGTACTGTTGCCGAGCTGTACATCTGAATTAACTGGCAAGTGATTCAATATGGTTTGGAAAACTTTTAAATCTGAAAATGGAATTTGCCCCATGTAACTATCCAGCCCTTTTAACGCGCTTTTCTCTATTTCATTAATGCGTTTTGCATAGGTCGATTTTGCCTTGCTTTTAGATTTTACCAGCAATGAAAAAAATTCTGCCTCGTTTACAGGAAGTACCTTAGTCAAGGATTGGTAAGTATCAATATGCGATGCAGAAATAGAAATATGCCAGTGCTGGTTGGGTTTGAACTTTCTTAGGTAAGCTTTGAACTTTTTTGTGGTAACAGGGCCGCCAAGCGTAACTAATATTTCAGGCTGAAGTTCTTTTTTCTCATTTTCTGAAAGAGATTCAAAGTACCCGTCAATGGTGCTGATAAACTTCTCATCAAACAGGTTTGATGTTGATTCTGTCAGTATAATAACAGAATTATCATCAGAAAGTTTACTAAGTACTGCCTGAAGTTTTTTGTCCGGCTTGTGTAAGCCGGCAATAATCATTTTCTTGTTTGCTTTATTCCATTCCGTTAATATCTCCTTTTCAACCTTTTCATCTAATTTTGCTGTAACAGCAGCCACATTCACATTTTTAAACTTGCTTGCGACTGATTCCGATTCCCCATAAAGCGGTTCGCGCAATGGAATATTAACATGTACAGGTCCCTCATTACTCAGTTCCGATGCAACATTAAAAGCCTCTGAAAAAGCCCTTTCGGCATACCACATCTCATCGGGATGGAATGCATCGGCGGGTAAAGTAAATGAGGCTTTTATATAAGGAGAAAATATTGCATGCTGCCTGATAGTTTGGCCGTCATCCTGGTCAATCCATTCAGCAGGCCTGTCCGCTGTCAATATTAAAAGTGGTATTTTTTGATAAAAAGCTTCAACAATAGCGGGGGCATAATTCAATACTGCCGAACCCGAAGTACAAATTAAAGCTACTGGTTTGCCTGTTTGCTGCGCTATTCCTAAAGCAAAAAAACCGGCGCTGCGTTCATCAATGACAGATAAGCATTTGATTTTCTTCTGTGAATCGAAAGCTATAACGATGGGGGCATTGCGTGAACCTGATGAAATAATGGCGTACTCCATTCCTTTAGCCGCAGCCATTTCTGCAATAACATGGACAATAGGTTTATTCGTAGTCATACTGCTTTTACTGTTGGAGCAATTACTGAAAGAAGCGTCTGTGCTTTCATAACTGTTTCTTTCCATTCCTTTTCAGGGTCTGAATCAGCAGTTATGCCTCCGCCTATATACAGATTTGCTTTGCCGGGCATTAATTCGGCGCACCTGAGGTTAACAAACAATTCTGTTTTTCCATCCATGTTATATGGCCCTATATACCCCGCATAATATTTCCGTTGGTGCAATTCGGTACTATTGATAAATTCCAATGCTTTGTCTTTAGGCATACCACATATTGCGGGAGTTGGGTGCAGGTCGTTGACCAGTTGCTTCAAACCTGAAGTGAGGACCGCATTAAATTCGGTTTTGAGGTGCATTACATTACCGGCAATAACACTTTCAGGACCTGATATTGATATATCCACGCAATGCTTTTTCAATATTCCCTCAATATAATCAGTTACAATTTGCTGCTCGGTTTTTTCTTTATCTTCCCATGAAAGGCTCATCCCCGATGGCTTGGTTCCGGCAAGGGAAACAGTTCTAATAAAATCCCCTTTTAGTGAAACAAGCAATTCAGGTGAAGCAGTAAGCCAGGCAGTAATACCGGGAATAACAACAAGTGAAATGAAAGCGGAATTATATTTTTTACACAGGCCTGCGAAAATCTTCAGTGGTTCAGTTTCAATATTTTTAACTTCCTCAACTCTCGATAAAATTACTTTAGCGAACTTTCCTGTTTTAATGGCGCTAACAGCTTTTTCTATTTGTTTGCAATAATCTTTCTTCGTAATCTGTATGGCTGTTGAATTTCTCCCGCAAACATCTTCTATCCTGAATCTGATACTATCAAAATCATCTATTTCGCCCAAAAAATGAAAATCGTTCCTGATAAAATATTCAGGCGAATCGGTTATGGGCTGAAAAGGTTTAAATATAAAACCGGAACCTTCCGGAAAAATATTGTTATTCTGAATTGCCTCTCCCATAAAATGAATATCAATACTTTCGGGCAAACGGTAAAACACAAAAGGAAGCCCTTGTTTAATGCAGCTATCAATTGAATCCTGTAAGCTTTGTTTACCTGTTTCGGGCATATTAAAGGTATTGGCCTGCAAATATATAATAAAGGGGTAAGAGATATGGAGTAAGGGATATGTTAAGGTTGAACCATCTCTGCTTATTTCTTTTCCGGAAAGTTTTTTGATTTGTGATTTTTAATACATAATTCCTGATTAAATCCGTAATTTGGTTTTTACATTGCCCTTTACTACATTCGTCCCTCCAAATTAATGAAATTCATTAAAAAAATTAATGATTATTATCATGAATTACGAAGTATTCACGAATACCAATAAAAAAAGAAAACAATTCCATGAGTAAAAAAATTACAAAATTGTCAATTACGGCACTTTTTGGAATGCAGCTTTGTGCTGCATCCATTGCCTTCGGCGGCTCCAAAACTACTTCTGAGAAAACAAATAATCTCGGAGCTTGCCCTACTATTACGGTTACAACGACCAAGCAAACCAATGTAACATGTTATGGATTAAGTAATGGCCTTGCTATTGTAACTGCCACCGGAGGTACAGCGCCATACGGCTATAGCTGGAATACAGGCAGCACAAGCGATACTGCAAAGAATCTTGCTGCAGGCACCTATACTGTTATAGCTACAGATGCTAATAGTTGTACAGGTCAGCTTATAGTTACAATTACGCAACCGGCTCAGTTGAGGGATAGTATTGCAACGCTGACAAATGAAACCTGTAATGGCGGTAAAACCGGTAATGCGACTGTAGGCGTAAAAGGCGGAACCCCGACATATACTTATTCATGGAGTTCAGGAAGTACCCGCAGCAGCCTTACAAGGCCGGGTAACACTGCGGCTGCAGGAACATATATAGTAATTATTACAGATAAAGATGGATGTAAAGATTCAGCCACAGCAATTATTACCCAACCGGCTCCTGTTTATGATAGCATAGTTGTAACCAATGTAGCATGTTATGGAACCAAGACAGGAAGCGTAAATGTGATTTCTACTACAGGCGGAACATCGCCTTATACCTATGCATGGAACATTGGGGCAACAACTTCATCAATTACCGGCCTTGCTGCAGGTTCATATACACTTACAACCACTGATAAAAACGCATGTACTGCCATAAATACTGAAACAATTACCCAGCCTGCCAAGACTTTAGCGGTTTCAGCGACATCCACTGTCCAGGCTACTTGTGGGCAAAGCAATGGCGCTGCTTTTGCAACAGTTTCGGGAGGCACTTCTCCTTATATTTTTGCATGGGCTGCATCGGGTGGAACTAACGACACAGCAAAAGGCCTTGCTGCAGGAAGTTATACAGTAACCATAACTGATGCTAACGGATGCAATGCAAGCTCCACCACTGTAGTTACCGATAATACAACCCTTACAGCAACAGTTACAACCTCAAGCAATATTACTCCTTGTTATGGCGATGCCAATGGTTCGGCAACAGGCTCCGGAGTATTGGGTACAGCACCCTATACATATAAGTGGATGCCCGGAGGTTCGACAAACGCTACAATTAGCAGCCTTAGTGCGGGAACTTATACACTTACTGTTACCGATAATGCAGGGTGCATTGCTACAACCATCGCTAATATTACCCAACCTGCTGCGGTAAGAGACAGCATTGCAACCTCAACTGCTGTTACTTGCTATGGCGGCAGTAACGGGAGTGCAACTATAGGCATTAAAGGCGGAACAAGCCCATATACTTACCTATGGTCGAATGGAGCCACCTCATCAACGGTCAGCACATTCAAAGCCGGAACTTATTCTGTTACTGCAACCGATGCAAATGGCTGTACTGCTTCTGCAACGGTGACGATAACCCAGGGTGCTGCAATCAGGGACAGTATCTCAAGCCAGATAAATGAAACTTGTTATGGAGGAGCTACCGGTAATGCTACTGTGGGTGTAGCAGGGGGAACTTCTCCTTACACTTATATATGGACACCTGGTGGCGGTACTGCAAGCACACTAAGCACCTTTGGCGGGTTTTTTGCTGATAATAATCAATCTGCAGGTACTTATAAAGTTATTGTTACCGATAAAAATGGCTGTAAGGATTCGGCAACCGCTGTCATTACACAACCTGCTCCTGTTAAGGATAGTATTGATGTAATTGAGGTAGCTTGTAAAGGAGCGAGCACCGGCAGCATTGACGTAGTTTTAACTACCGGGGGAACATCACCCTATACCTATAAATGGAACAGTGGTGCAACCACTTCATCGCTCAGCAATCTTGCGGCAGGCTCATACACACTTACAACAACGGATAAAAACGCATGTACTGCTACCAATACAGTAACTGTTACCCAACCTGCAGTGGCTTTAGCAGTTTCTGCAACATCTGCTGTACAGGCTACCTGCGGGCAAAGCAATGGTGTTGCTTATGCCACTGTTACAGGAGGCAATACACCATATGATTTCACCTGGGCTGCCACCGGCGGAACCAATGACACCGCAAAAAATCTTGCAGCAGGAAACTATACTGTAACTGTAACAGATGCAAATGGCTGTATTCTTAGTGCGGCAACTTCTGTTACTGATAATTCGACCCTTAGCGCAAAAATTACAGCTTCTTCTGAAGTAACTCCCTGCTATGGCGATGCCAATGGTTCGGCTACAGGTTCGGGAGAATTGGGAACGCCACCCTATACATATAACTGGACCCCGGGAGGTGCAACAACCGCTACAATAAGCAACCTTACTGTGGGGATTTATACCCTTACTGTAACGGATAATGCTGGATGTATTGCATCAACTACCGATACGGTTACGCAACCTACCCAGGTAAAAGACAGTCTTACAACATCAACGGCTGCCACATGTTATGGCGATAGTAATGGAATTGCTACCATTGGCGCCAAAGGCGGAACAAGCCCCTATACTTATTTATGGTCAAATGGGGCCACAACATCTACCGCAAGCACATTAAAGGCCGGTACATATAGTGTTACAGCTACCGATTCAAAAGGATGTACAGCTACTGTGACTGTTTCCGTCGGCCAGGCACCTCAAATCAGGGATAGTATCGCTACCCTGACAAATGAAACCTGTTATGGAGGAGCGACCGGAAACGCTACAGTTGGTGTAAAAGGCGGAACCCCGACATATACTTATTCATGGAGTTCAGGTAGTACCCGGAGCAGCCTTACAAGACCAGGTAACACTGCTACAGCAGGTACATATAAAGTAATTATTACTGACAAAAATGGCTGTAAAGATTCCGCTACTGCCACTATTACACAACCAGCTGTTTTAAAAGATTCCCTCACAGACTCTGTTATGGTTGCCTGCTTTGGTTCTAAAACAGGAAGCGCAACAATTGGGGTATCTGGCGGAACACCTGGTTATACCTATAAATGGGCAGCATCGGGAGGTTCAAAAAATACTGCATCTGACCTTGGTGCAGGAACTTATACGGTTACTGTGAGCGATACCAATAAATGTACGGCAAGCCCTGCTACTATTGTAGTTACTATTACACAACCAGCATCTGCCGTAACGGCAACTGCCACCGCATATAATGCGAGTTGCGGTAAAAGCAATGGCTCAGCTAAGGTAACCGCATCAGGCGGTACACCCGGCTATACTTATAACTGGTCTCCTTCCGGTGGCACTACCGATTCAGCCTCCGGGTTAAAGGGAGGTATTATATATAACTGCACCATTACCGATGCCAATGGATGTACCTATACAGTTTCGGCAAATGTTGCAGACAGTTCCACCCTGGCTGCTACCATCACCTCGCAGACCAATGTTACGCCTTGTTTCGGCGATAAAAACGGTACGGCAAATTTCCATGTTTCCGGTGGTTCACCGCCTTATACATTCAGTTGGTCACCCACAGGGGGAACCGATACTACAGCCTTAGACCTTGCCGCAAATACTTATACATTTACCGCAACCGACAGTAAAGGGTGCGCAGTGTCTGACACAGTAATTATCACCAGGCCTACAATGGTAACTGCCACTATATCTGCTTCTACTGACGTAAGTTGTAACGGAGGAACGACAGGCAGCGCTACTGTAACAGCAGGAGGCGGGGCCGGAGGTTATTCTTATAGCTGGGCTCCGACAGGTGGTACTACTGCCAACGCAACAGCCCTTTCAGCAGGCACATATACTATTACGGTTACCGATAAAAGCGGTTGTACGGGAGTAGATTCAGTAACCATAATCCAGCCTTCAGCAATAGTGGATACTATTTCTGCAACCGAAGTATTATGCAATGGGCAAAAGAATGGAAGCGCCTCAATTACAACAATGGGTGGTACTCCAACATATACTTATAAGTGGTCAAATGGTTCTACTTCCTCGTCATTAACAAATATTGGCGCCGGCACTTATACTATTACCATAAGAGATAAAAACGGTTGTACAGCTACTGATGCGGTTACTATTACCCAGCCGGCCGCTTTGGTCCCAATAGCAGTTGCAACAAATGCTCTATGTAATGGCGATGATGGAACTATTACCACAGCCGGTTCATCAGGCGGCACAGTTCCCTACAGCTATTCCTGGAACAATGGAGATATTACCTCAAGTATTTCGGCTATGGCAGGCTCCTATACGGTAACCATTACCGATGCCAATGGATGTGCTGCCTCTGCCAATGCTACTATAACCCAACCGACTGCGCTAGTGGATAGCTCGACAAGTATAGCTGCAACCTGCGGCAAGAGCAATGGTTCAGCCACAGTTGAGTTTTATGGCGGAACGCCCGCATACTCAATCTTATGGAGCGATGGAATGACCACAAACTCTATCAGCAGTTTGGCAGCGGGAAGTTATACTTGCACTGTTACGGATGCTAATGGATGTAAACTAAGCGCTGACGTAATTGTTGCCGATAGCAGCACACTGGCCGGAAACATTACACCTAGTACAAATGTTACCTGCAATGGTTTATGTAACGGAAGTGCAAGTGTTACCGCAAGCGGCGGCACAAGTCCTTATTCCTATAGCTGGACAGACGGTTCATCTGTAGCTTCAGCAAGCAATTTGTGTGCAGGATTAATTACTGTGGTTATTATGGATAGTAAAGGATGCGAAGTCACCGATACCATTACCATAACACAACCTGCTCCTCTTACTATAACGTTTGACAGCACTATCAGCAGCGGCTGCAATAATACAGCAACAGCAATTGTAAGTGGCGGCACAGGAATACCAGGCTATACCTATTTATGGAGCCCATCCGGGCAAACAACTCTTACCGCTTCTAGTTTATGCGCTGGCACTTGTTACACTGTAACAGTATGGGATGCAAATGGCTGCACAGATAGCGCTAGTATATGCATATCTCTTGAAACAGGAATTACCGGAATTCGGAATAATTCATCATTTAATCTCTATCCTTTACCCGCAAGGGATAATTTGAATATCAGCCTGGGTAGTGGAGACTTTATGCCTCAATCTATTATGGTATATGATATTACCGGAAGGGAATTAATAAATAAACAGGTAACGGTAAATTCAAGTACTATTATTATAAATGTTTCAAAACTTGAAAACGGTACATATATATTGAAACTTGAAAATGGCGACAACCAGAAGCTGGCAAGGTTTACAGTGGTAAGATAAGTGAAAGTGAAGCGTTTAATAATAATAGTTGCAATCATGTCACTGGCTTTCATTAGCCAGGCTCAAATTACTGTTTCTCAGAAGGAACCCACCATCTCCAGGATTACAAAAATCTTAAAGGGAAGGTGGGTTTCTGAAGAGGACTCTTCTTTCAGCATTACTATTTCAGGCGACACTGTCCTGGAAAACAGGCCAAGCGAGTCGAAATTATTTCAGTTTACGCTGGAAAAAACAAGTTGCGACCCTGACGCGGATGTAAAATTGGCCAAAAAGGCCACAACGGGATTTTATATCAATGAAAGCAGCGCTTACGACGGGGTTGAGTATTGTAATGCAGTAGTGAGCATTTCAGACAGCGCTATGGTATGGTTTTCCACCGACGGTTTAATAGACTTTGTGAAGAAAAAGTAATTTTTTCATCTTTTTAGGTTTATTTTACAAGGAATTTCTTAAATTTGCAGCCCTTCGGTAAAAAAACGGCCGGAGTTTATAAACTTAATAACAAAAAGTCATGAAAAAAGGCATTCATCCAGAGAATTATCGCTTAGTCGTTTTTAAAGACGTTTCCAATGATTACGCGTTCCTTTCGCGCTCTACTGCCGAAACAAAAGATACTATTACCTGGGAAGACGGTAACGAGTACCCGCTTGTAAAGCTCGAAATTTCAAATATGTCGCATCCTTTCTATACTGGTAAGATAAAGATGGTGGATACCGCAGGACGTATTGATAAGTTCCGCACCAGGTATAAAAAGAAAGAAGAACAGGCAAAATAAAGAATGTGGAAATTCAATGATAAAAATAAAATCCCGCAACATTGCGGGATTTTATTTTTTACTACTTTCACCCCCACAAAACGTCAATAAAAATATTTTATGAACCTACACGAATACCAGGGCAAATCAATACTCAAGCAGTTTGGGGTTGCCATACAGGAGGGAATAGTAGCCAACACCGTAGAAGAAGCAATAAATGCAGCAAAAGAATTACAAAAACAAACCGGCACGCAGGTATGGGTGGTAAAAGCCCAGATACATGCCGGAGGAAGAGGAAAAGCGGGTGGGGTTAAAGTAGCTACCTCGCTTGACGCGGTTAAAGAAAAGGCAACTGCCATTCTCGGCATGAACCTTGTTTCGCGCCAGACAGGCCCGCAGGGAAAAATAGTCCGTAAAATACTTATAGCACAGGATGTATATTACCCCGGCCCGGGAAAAACTTCGGAATTTTATATGAGCGTGATGCTCAACCGCCAGAAGGGCAGGAACATGATTGTATATTCTCCTGCCGGTGGCATGGAAATAGAAGAAGTGGCAGCAAAAACACCGGAACTTATTTTTAAAGAAGAAATTGACCCTAAAGTGGGATTCCAGGCATTCCAGGCACGCAAAATAGCCTTTAACTTCGGTTTGTCAGGCGAGGCATTCAGGAATATGGTTAAGTTCGTGACCGGGGTTTACACTGCCTATGAAAATGCCGACGCTACTTTGGTTGAGATTAACCCTGTTCTTAAAACCACTGATGATAAAATTATTGCAGTTGACTGCAAGATGGCGCTTGATGGCAATGCCCTTTTCCGCCATCCCGATTACGCTGCCATGCGTGATATTACAGAGGAAGACCCTATTGAAGTGGAAGCGGCCGACAATAAACTGAACTTTGTAAAATTAGACGGTAATGTAGGCTGTATGGTGAATGGCGCAGGCCTTGCCATGGCTACTATGGATATTATTAAACTGGCAGGCGGTAACCCGGCAAACTTCCTTGATGTGGGCGGTACAGCCAATGCCGAAAGGGTGGAAAAAGCTTTCCGTATTATATTGAGAGAGGAAGGTGTGAAAGCTATCCTGGTAAATATTTTCGGAGGTATTGTTCGCTGCGACAGGGTTGCACAGGGTATTGTTGACGCATACAAAAACATTGGCGAAATAAAAGTGCCGATTATAGTACGCCTTCAGGGTACCAATGCTACAGAAGCGAAAAAACTCATCGAAGATTCTGGCCTGAAGGTTTCTTCGGCTATTTTGTTGCAGGAAGCTGCAGACCTGGTCAGCAAGGTATTGAAGAACTAATTTTTCTTTACTTATTTATAAGTTTCATGAAAAAAATCCTTATTGCTAACAGGGGCGAAATAGCGTTGAGAATTATGCGCACCTGCTGCGATATGGATATTGGGACTGTAGCGGTTTTTTCTGAAGCTGACCGCAAGGCTCCTTTTGTACGTTATGCCGACGAGGCTGTTTGCATTGGCCCGCCTGAATCAAACAAATCATACCTGTTGGGCGATAAAATTATTGAAGTGGCTAAAAAGCTTAATGCCGATGCCATACATCCCGGTTATGGATTTCTCTCAGAGAATGCTGCCTTTGCCCAAAAGGTAAAAGATGCCAACCTGATTTTTATAGGCCCTTCAGCGGAAGCTATGAAGATGATGGGGGACAAGCTGTCTGCCAAACGTGCCGCAAAAAAATATAATATACCTATGGTTCCTGGAAGTGATGGAGCCATAACCGATATTAAAGAAGCACAGGAAGTGGCTAAAAATGTCGGGCTTCCTGTATTGATAAAAGCCAGCGCAGGCGGCGGCGGTAAAGGCATGCGCGTGGTGGAAAAAGCTGAGCTGCTCGAGGAGCAGGTAAAATTGGCATCAAGTGAAGCCAAATCGGCATTTGGAGATGGTGCTGTATTTATCGAGAGATATGTAAAAGCCCCGCGCCATATTGAAATACAGGTAATGGCCGATAACCACGGCAATGCTGTCTATCTTTTCGAGCGTGAATGTTCCATACAGCGCCGCCACCAGAAGGTAGTGGAAGAAGCTCCTTCATCAGTGCTTACCCCTGAAATAAGGAAAAAGATGGGACAATGTGCCGTAGATATTGCAAAGGCCTGTAAGTATTCAGGGGCGGGAACGGTAGAGTTTTTGTTAGACGCCAACCTCGATTTCTATTTCCTCGAAATGAATACCCGCTTGCAGGTGGAACACCCTGTAACAGAATTTATTACAGGCATTGATTTGGTTAAAGAACAGATAAACGTTGCAAGAGGCAACAAACTCAGTTTTACCCAGGACGAATTGGAAATAAACGGCCATTCCATTGAAATACGTGTCTGTGCCGAAGACCCTGCCAATAACTTTCTGCCGGATATTGGTAAGTTAACTACCTATACACCGCCCAGAGGCCCCGGTGTGCGTGTTGATGATGGTATGGAAGAAGGAATGGATATACCCATTTACTACGACCCTATGATTGCCAAACTTATTGTGCATGGCAAGGACAGGACAGAAGCCATTCAGCGCATGAAGCGCGCCATTGACGAATATAAAATATCGGGGGTGGAAACAACATTGGAATTTTGCAAGTTTGTTATGCAACACCCGGCATTTGTATCGGGCAAGTTCGATACACACTTTGTATCTCAATATTTCAAGCCAGAAATGCTGAAACAAGCCCCAGCCGATGAGGAGCAAAATATGATTGCCGCTATTTCTGCTGTAAGTTTTATGTCAGGCAAGGAACTGAAAAAGGTTCCTGCCACTCAAATCCAATCACCTGAAAAAGGCATGTCTGCCTGGAGGAGAAGAAGGGAAAATAATTAATTGTGAATGGTGAATTGTAAATTGTGAATTTATAGAACGCAAACCAACTTCTTAACAATTACTTAACATTAATTTTCTTACTTTACTTGTTTATAAATACCGCGTTTTGCCAAAAAGCATTACTTTTTCATTTCCTCTTTATAAAAATGCCTTGTTTTTCTCAGAAAAATATAGGCGTAATATTTTATTATTTCTCATTATTATTCCGTTTGCATTTGCAAATGCTCAATTAAAAGTAAACGGAAGTATTTCTAACGCCGCTTTTCAGAATTACCTTTTTGGACCGGGAGTTAAAATCAGCAACCTGACTATAAATTGTTCGGGTTTAAACCAGTATGGCACTTTTAATGCGCAAACCACTGCATTGGGCATTGATAGCGGGATTTTGATTACAAATGGAAATTTGCAGGATGCCGTAGGTCCGAATAATAATTGCTGTACATCTTATGTCGTAGGCACAAATTCCAACGATTCTTGCATTAATACGGCTTTAGGCAGCGCGCAACTGCAATACGACCCCTGTATTATTGAATTTGATATTATTCCTACCTGCGATACCTTTAATGTGGCTTATGTGTTTGGTTCAGAAGAATATAATACCGGCATAGGCGGATATAATGATGTGTTCGGTTTTTTTGTTACCGGGCCCAACCCGGCGGGCGGAACATACAACTGCCAGGATTTTGCATTAATACCCGGTTCCAATACTCCTGTTACCATTAACAATGTAAACTATAAAACCAATATTGCTTATTACAGGGATAACCATACTAATACCAGCACTTTATTTAACGATTTTCAATATAATGGCCTTACAGTCCCTTTAGTTGCTACTATTCCCGTTGTTGCCTGTGCCAGTTACCACATGAAAGTTGCTGTTGTTGATATTGGTAACCCCGATTATGATTCGGGAGTATTTTTGAAATTTAAAAGCCTTGCATGCGCGCAAGACCAGGTACTTAATGTTTCTACCACCGATTCAGTAATTTGCCCCGGACAATCTACTTTATTAACTGCTTCGGGAGGCTCAAATTATACATGGAGCCCGGCAACGGGGTTAGGCACAACAACAGGAAGCACTGTAATCATAAGCCCCTCAACTACGACAACATATACCGTCGGCGCTGATATGGCGGGCACATGTAAATCAACGGATAGTATTTCTGTTACTGTTAATCCCAAGCCTATGATCATTTTTAGCGCCGATACACAGGCAGGATGTTACCCTTTTTGTACCAGCTTCAAAGACTCTTCAACGGTGAAAACCGGAAATATTACCACATGGAAATGGTATTTCGGGGATGGGGACAGCAGTAGCGGCCAAGCATCTTCCCATTGCTATAAAACACCGGGAGATTATTCTGTAAGCCTGTCTGTTTCAACGGCTGCTGGTTGCAGCGACTCCAAAACAATTTCGGATATGATAGATGTGTATGAACCTCCGCGCGCCGGTTTCTCTTTAACACCTGTATCAACCGATATATTCAACTCTACCATTTATTTTACAAACCAGTCAACCGACGTATATGGAATAAAAACCTGGAGCTGGGAATTTGGCGATGGCAGCGACACCGGGGCGGTAAATAACCCCAGCCATGCTTATGCCGATACCGGAACCTATTGCACAAAACTTATTGTTACCAATATTCATGGTTGTGTTGACACTACCGAGCGTTGCGCTGAAATAAACCCCTTATATACCTTATATGTACCCGATGCGTTTACTCCTAATAATGATGGTGTGAATGATTTTTTTAGTGCAAAAGGAGGCGGAATACGCACATTTGAAATGTGGATATTCGACAGGTGGGGCAGGCAAATTTACCATACCACCGACATGAATAAGGGATGGGATGGAACAGTGCAGAATTCAGGTTCCCTGGCAAAATGCGAAGAAGATACTTATGTGTGGGTGATTAACACAGAGGATATTACGAATAATACCTATAACTATATTGGTAAGGTTACATTGATAAGGTAGGCTAACTGCCAGATTAATGCCCACATTCACAGAATTAGAGAATTCTCTTCTTTTTCAGAGTACTTTTAATTATTTTTGAATCAAAAACACCTTGTAATTAAAATACATATGATAAATAAATTCATAAAAATTTGGAGGGGGTGTTTATTTGCGCTCTCACTGCTACTGATTTTAAACAGTTGTAACAACACAAATAATATGGAATCTAACAAGAAACTCATTAAAGATTATTATGCCGCCTACGAGAAAAAAGACTGGAACATGCTGAACTCCCTTCTCGCTGATGGATTTGTTTTCAACAGCCCGAATGATGACAGTATTGATGTAAATACCTATAAGGAAAGATGTTGGCCAAACTCAGTCAACATCAAAAGGTTTGATATTGAGAAGCTTGTCATTGAAGGAGATGACGCCTTTGTAACCTATAATGGCTGGACTAACGATGGCAGGCTATTCAGGAACACAGAGTACTTTAAATTTAAAGATGGTAAAATAAAGGAGAATGCCTGTTACTTTGGCCCCGGTATAAGCTACCCCAATAACACAAAAAAGTAAATTATATATAAGCTTGCGGGAGCGAGGGAAATTTATTTTTCTGTATTTTTCAATTACCGTCTGCTTTAGTTGATGGCCTTGATAAAGCAAGCAAGTTTTTGGCTTTAGCCGCAAAAATGCTCAGTTTTGGGAATGGATGTAGTTTTATGCTAAAGCCCATTATTTGGTAGTATTTTGTATCCGGAACAGTGCAGAATTCAGGCTCCTCGGCAAAATGCGAAGAAGATACTTATGTATGGGTGATTAACACAGAGGATATTACGAATAATACCTATAACTATATTGGCAAGGTTACATTGATAAGATAGTGAATAGATATTTATTTATTTGATTCTTTTAAGAAAACACCTGCCTGTTTTGGGAATTTCTTGATTATCCATTTCAGAACGTCAATTTGGTCTGATGTGGGTGCTCGCCTGACTTGCGCAAGTAACTTTATTGCCTGTG
This sequence comes from Bacteroidia bacterium, assembly GCA_052325425.1. Lineage (GTDB taxonomy): Bacteria > Bacteroidota > Bacteroidia > JABEUT01 > JABEUT01 > JABEUT01. Next base: position 58,664 of record JBKQUY010000058.1, read on the forward strand.
GTCTATTGAGTGTTAAATTAGAAGCGCCCTCATTGCATACCGAGCAAATTGCCCGAAGATTTGATACCTCATCTGTTCCGCCCATTGACTTATCAATAATATGCCCTATATGCAAACGAGTTTTTCTCCCTTGATCGTATGGATGTGGCTCTCCAGCAGCTATTCCACACATTTGGCATGTAAAACCATTTCTATCTAAAACAAATGCCCTTGTTTCTTTTGATATGCTTCTATCAAATGCAGGAATAGGTTTTATATCCACTAAAAGATATTGCCCGGGTTTTAAGTTACTTCTGTCATTATGAGTAACAATATTCATTCCTTCCTCGTTTCTCAATTCACGTACCCTTCTTGCCCATTCACTTGTACCTGCAATGTCTCTTAATGTATCGGAGTTGAGAATCTTACCTACATTTGAAAGAAAATAATCACGCAACTTGGCTCTTGAGCCCTTTCCCTTTGACGGCTTTTTGTTCATATTGATTAAATGCGTTAATAATTGAAATCCCTATAGCTCTTGCAACTGGAGGTGGAAAAGCGTTCCCAACCTGCCTGTATGCAGGAGTTTTTTTACCAACAAAATTCCAATCCTTAGGAAATCCTTGCACCAATGCTGTCATTTTCAAAGTTAGCTTAGGGTTTGCCAAAAAACCGTTGATTGGAGGTAGTTCTGCAAGGCCTCTTCCATCAACTCCCAGATTCGCCCATGCTTGCCTGGCTCTTGTCGGTCCCAAATCTGCTCCACCATGTTTTTTTGAACCGCCAACTAGAGTCGGTGCAATTCCATTGGCTTTTTTTTTCCAATTGTCAACATTCTCCCAACCTAATGAACCCATTTCTTCATATAGCAATTCACCAACGGTAACCGGTGAATTAATGTTTTTATTTGGCCATTCGAAATAAGGAAAATATTTCTTCTTCCTTGCAATTAAGATTGCCCGGGGGCGTAATTGCGAAACACCGAAATCGGAAGCATTTATAAGTCTCCAATCGCATTGATAGCCTAATTCTGATAACTCATGTAAAATCTTTCTTCTATATTCTAAAAATTTGCTGCCAAGCAAGCCACGCACATTTTCCAGCAGTATCCCTTTAGGATCACATTCCCTTGCAAGCCTCAATGCTTCAGGGAATAAATCCCTTTCATCAAGATGTCCGAATTGCTTACCTGCAATAGAAAAGGGGGGGCAAGGAACACCACCCGCTAAAACATCGACATCTTTATATTTTTTTGCTGAAAAATCCTTAAGGTCCCTTTCTATTACATTCCAGTGTGGTCTATTTAATTTAAGAGTTTGACATGCAAGTTTGTCAATTTCTATCAATGCTAAATGCTTGAATCCGGCTTGTTCAAGCCCAAGAGCCTGTCCCCCTGCACCTGCACATATTTCTAAAGAAGAATATTTCACTAATCTTTTTTTCAAATTTATTATTTCCATTATTATGTGTGGCGCTAATTTACGAAAAGTTATCTTCAATTTCATGTTAAAAGTGCGAATGCTAAATTTCTTAGCAATTTCTATATGCAAGCCGATAAAATAATGATAATTTAGTACAATATATTAAATATTATGTTTATATTTGTAAATTAATGATAAGCTATAAACGATGAACTGTAAAACCAAGGAATGCATAGGAGAAATACTAAATAATTTAGAAAAAAATCAATGAGGGGGGGTGCTCAAAATGATAAAAAATTTCAGGGGTCTCAGTTATGAAAACCAACAAGTTGAGGGTGCTCAAAATGAAAAAAATGAGCACTCCCCCCCCCTTGGTTGCAGAATGCAACACAAAATAGCGAAACGCGTGCAAAAGTGTTGCATTTTAATTGTGAATTGTAAATGGTTAATTGTAAATTAAAAAACTTGAATCTGTGATAATCTGTGGTGAAATGAATTTGGCGGTAAAAAGGGTTATTTTTAGCCTGCCGCCGTACAAAGGAGATTTATGTATTGCACTTACAGCGCTGGTTTGCAGGGGAAACAGGGGGAAATGTATATCTTTTTTTCTTCGCCACTCACCGCCACGTACCGCCAAATTCAATTACGAATTAAAAATTAAAAATTACGAATGAAAAACTTTACGACTTTGTGTCTTTGCGAGAAAAATCATGAGTTAGATAAAAAATAAAACCTGATGCGAGTAACATTAAATTAAGAGTGAAGAACTAAGAATTAAGAATAAAAAGCCCTAATGAACTCAACTAAAACACAAAATATAAAACGAATGACGGGAAACTCTGCGGAACTCTGCGTGTATTTTGCTCAGCGGACTCTGCGGTTAGGTTTAATTAGTAATTATTCGTGTATCTAATATTTATTTTGGAACTCATGAGTGTAAATTACGCCGTTAAAAATTACAATTAAAAAAACTCTGTGGTTCACTGTGTG
>JBKQUY010000059.1:0-42715 GCA_052325425.1 Bacteroidia bacterium
AATCATTCTCTGTGCTCTCTGTGTTAAAAATGTTTTAAGTAAAGTTAGCAAGAGAGCTTTTGCAATTTCACATTCGCCTCTCACCCTCACTCTGTTTTGCATGGGGGGGGGGAGGGGGGATAAAAAACATTGGCATTATATAAACTATTGATAATCAGATATATGAAAAAAATGCCTTATGCCAAATAGTGCCAAAAGATGCCAAATCATGCCAAAAAGCGCCAAGTGTTAAAATAAAGATGCCAAATCATGCCAAAATGCTCCCGATAGCTATCGGAAGTGAAGAATTAAGAGTTAAGAACTAAGAATGAAAAACCACTTTAACATGTATTTAAACTCAGCGGAACCCCGATAAAAGAGGTCGGGACATTTGAGGACAAATGTTAAAAATTTGATGATTTGATGATTTGATAATTTATTCGTGAATCGTATATTATTTATGGAACTACTCATATCTCTGATTTATTATTAATGAATTCGTGAGCACTTCGTGGTTCATGAGGCTCCGCGTTGATGATGAAAAAAACCTTTGCGGACTCCCGATAAAAGAGGTCGGGATTGCGCTAATTGTTGAGGAAGCAACTTACGTGAAACTTTGCGCACTTTGCGTGAAATGAATTTAAAATAAAAAAATCTGAGAATCTGTGGCAAAAATGAAAAACAATTCGTGTCATTCGTGGCTAAAAACCAAGAAAACTGACTTCCAAAATGGAAATTTACCCGGAACACTGCTAATATTAAAATTTAGTTTGTACCATCCACTGTAAATAATGGGTTTTTTAAGAATCGGGTAACGACTAACGGCTTATGACTAACGACTTATGTATATTTGCACCATAATGCATGCTAATACCCATCACCTGGAAGAACTTGAATCGGAGGCGATTTATGTGTTGCGCGAAGTGGCTGCGCAGTTCGAGAAATCGGCCTTGCTGTTTTCGGGCGGGAAAGATTCGATAGTATGCAGTTATTTGGCCCGCAAGGCTTTCTGGCCGGCTAAAATACCATTCCCTTTGTTGCATATAGACACTGGCCACAACTTCGAGGAGACCCTTGTCTATCGTGACTCGTGGGTAAAGAAATTGGATGCCAAACTGATTGTCCACCATGTGCAGGATTCGATTGACAAAGGCCGTGTGAAAGAAGAAACAGGCTATAACGCCAGCCGCAACTTATTGCAGACGGTAACCCTGCTCGACGCTATTGAAGAACTGAAGCTGGATGCCTGCATAGGCGGCGCCCGCCGCGATGAGGAAAAAGCGAGGGCCAAAGAAAGGTTTTTTTCGCACCGCGATGAATTCGGGCAATGGAACCCCAAAAACCAGCGCCCTGAGCTGTGGGATTTATTTAACGGCAAAAAAAATATTGGCGAGCACTTCCGTGTGTTTCCGCTCAGCAACTGGACCGAACTGGATGTGTGGCAATATATAAAAGATGAAGGTATTCCGCTTCCTTCCATCTATTTCTCTCACCGCCGCGAGTGCGTAAACCGCGACGGGCAATTGCTGGCTAAGTCGCCCTATTTAAAACTAAGAGATACCGAAAAATACGAAGAGCGCGTAATACGTTTCCGCACCATAGGCGATATGACCTGCACCGGCGCTGTGCTCTCCACCGCATCGGATATTGACGAGGTAATTGAAGAAATTGCGGCATCGAGGGTAACGGAACGCGGCACCAGGGCCGATGATAAACGCTCGGAAGCCGCTATGGAAGACAGGAAAAAAACGGGATACTTTTAAAAAAATCAAGAACGAAGAGCTAAGAATTAAGAGTGAAGTGAAAAACGCTGAAACACATACGCCAATAGTACCAACGACAAGAGGGCTGCTGCGGTTTTTTACCGCGGGCAGCGTAGATGACGGAAAAAGCACGCTGATAGGGCGTTTGCTGTATGACAGCAAATCTATTTTCGAGGACCAGTACGATGCCATAAAACGCAGCAGCGAACTGCGCGGAGAAGAACAGGTGAACCTTGCCTTGCTCACCGACGGCCTCAGGGCTGAACGCGAACAGGGCATTACCATTGATGTTGCCTACCGCTACTTTTCAACGCCGCGCCGCAAATTCATCATCGCCGATACTCCGGGACATATACAATATACGCGCAATATGGTTACGGGCTCGTCAACCGCTAACCTTGCCATCATTATGATAGATGCCCGCAACGGCATTACCGAACAGACCTGCAGGCATACGCTTATCACCTCGCTTATAGGCATAAGGCATATAATAGTCTGCATAAATAAAATGGACCTGGTAGATTACAATGAGGAAGTATTTGAAAAAATAAGGGCTGAATATGAAAAGTTCTCCTCGAAGCTGGAAGTGGTGGATGTGCAGTTTATACCCCTTGTAGCCCTCAATGGCGACAATGTGGTGGAGAAATCGGACAAAATGCCCTGGTATAAAGGCGGCACCTTGCTCTACATGCTCGAAAACATTCACGTAGCCAGCGATGAAAACCTTATTGACTGCCGTTTCCCGGTGCAATATGTTATCAGGCCCCAATCAGATGAATACCATGATTACAGGGGCTATGCGGGTAAAGTGTCGGGCGGAATATTTAAACGAGGCGATAGTGTGATGGCGCTGCCTTCGGGAACTATCAGCAAAATAAAATCAATTGAAACCTATGATGGGCCTATAGAAGAAGCTACCCCGAATATGTCGGTTACCATATTGCTGGAAGATGATATTGACCTGAGCCGCGGCGATATGCTGGTTCGGGAACACAACCAGCCCAAAGTGGACCAGGATATTGACCTGATGGTCTGCTGGCTGAATGAAAGGAAAATGGTTGCCGGCGGAAAATACGCTTTAAAGCATACAACGCAGGATGCCCGTTGCGTGGTTAAAAACATTCAATACAAGATTAACATAAACACACTCCACCGCATTGAAGATGATAAAGAAATTAAGCTGAATGATGTGGGCCGGATAACAATCCGCACTACCCGGCCGCTCTTTTTTGACAGTTACCGTAAAAACCACCACACCGGAAGCCTTATCCTTATTGATGAAGCCACCAATGAGACAGTAGGCGCCGGCATGATTTTATGACATGAAAAAAAATAAAAAAGGGCGATAAAATATCGCCCTTTGAAAGTAAAACAAAATCAAAATTATTTTTTGGAAGCAAGGTATTTTGCAGTTCCGGCGTGAGAGCCTTCCATGCCTTTTTCACCTTTTCTCCAGTTGGCAGGACAAACTTCTCCAACCTCCTCGTTGTATTGAAGCGCGTCAACCATGCGGATAGCTTCGTCAACGTTTCTTCCCAAAGGGAGGTCGTTAACCAGCATGTGGCGAACGATACCTTTCTTGTCAATAAGGAACAAACCCCTGAAAGCTATTGTCGGGCCTTCGGAAGTAAGTTCGCCATTGGTTCCAAGCGTATAACCTCCGGACAATACTCCATAGTTAATGGAAATCATTTTGGTGGTGTCGGCAACAATAGGATACTTGATTCCTTTTATTCCGCCTTGTTCTTTTGGCATCTGAAGCCAGCCCCAGTGCGACTGTTCGGTATCGGTAGAACAGGCAACTACGGCAACATCGCGTTTCTCAAACTCTGCCAGCGCATCCTGGAAAGCATGCAATTCGGTCGGGCATACAAAAGTGAAATCCTTCGGGTAGAAGAAGAACACCACATACTTTTTCCCGATGTATTGTTCCAGCGAAAAATCGTTAATAATCTGGTCGCCGAAAGCTACGGCGTTGGCCTTAAAAGACGGGGCTTTTTTGCCTACTAATGTTGTTATCATTTTTTTATGTTTTTATAGTTAAAATTAAATGGATGCCAAAGATATGAAAGCCTTATCAAATTCAGAATAGCCTATATCAATTTACCCACTTTATGGTATTTACCTGTTTTTCATTATTACAATTTTGCTCACCATTATACCTTCCTGTGTTATCATCCGCAACGAGTAAATTCCTTCCGCTAAATTCTCAATATCAAGCGTTTGCCGCGATATTCCTGCAGGCTGATGCACCAATTGGTTGTTATAGACTGTCCGGCCAAGTTCATCAACAATGTTCAGCGTAATGTCCTCATCTTTCACAAGGTTGTAACTCATTGTAAATAAACCACTTCCTGGGTTAGGGCTAATTACCACACTATTTCCCGGAGCTGCCAATGTGGCAATACCGGCAGGAGTTACCGTAATAGTTATGCTATCGGTTACAGTTCCGCATTGAGTTGTTACAATAACGGTATATGTTGTTGTTACTGCCGGATGAGCATACGTGCTTGCGCTGTAATCATATGTCACAGATGATGAAGGCATCCACATAACTGTATAAGAAAGCGATGAAGAAGATGTTGAACCCAATAGAGAATCAGTTACCGTAACGCTCAGGTCGGTGCTGTCTCCCGCAACTATGTTGTTAGAGCTTGCATTTGTTATCAGCGTATATGAATCATGAGGAACTTTGACAGTATCAGTTTGGCTACACCCGTTAGAGTCTTTTATTGTCAATATATAGGTTCCGTTTTTCAAGCCATCAAGGGTATCGGTAGTTTTTCCACCGGGCGACCATAAATAGGTATAAGGAGCCACACCACCAGTTCCTGTTGCTGTGGCAGTTCCGGCATCGGTAGGGCAATAATAAGGAGTAGTCGTTACCGAATCTTTTACAGTGCAGCCAATAAATACTGTTACCGTATCGGTAATGGTTCCGCAGGCGGTGGTTATGGTTACGGTATAGGTTGTTGTTACCTTCGGATGCGCGTAAGTGCTGCTGGTATCAGGTGTTGTAAGCGATGATGCCGGAGTCCATGCTACCGTATATGACAGCGAAGATGACGATGTTGAACCTGTTAATGAATCCATTACTGTTACATTCAAATCGGCGCTGTCTCCCGCTTCAACAGTATTAGGCGTTGCCGATGGAGTTACAATAAATGAATCGTGGGAAATTTTAACTGTATCGGTTACGCTGCATCCGTTGGAGTCTTTTACCATTACGGCATAAGTTCCGGGAGTCAAACCATTAACCGTATCGGTAGTTTGTCCGCCCGGCGACCATGAATAGGTATAGGGAGCCAAACCGTTGCTGACATCCGCTATGGCGCTCCCTGCATCTGCTGAACAGAAATAAGGAGTGGTTATCACTGAATCTTTAACCGTACATCCAATAAATACAGTTACTGTATCTGTTACTGTTCCGCAAGGGGTGGTTACCGATACTGTATATGTTGTGGTTACTGTCGGATGGGCATAAGAAGTGGACAAAGTAGAATCGGTAACTGATGCTGAAGGCGACCACAAAACAGTGTATGATTCCGAATAAGATGAATTGGAAGCGGAGTCAGTAAGGGTAACAGATAAATCGGTGCTGTCGCCTTTCTCAATCATGGTTGGGGTTGCAGATGCAGTAATAACCAACGCGCTTTTAACAATTGAGAATGTATCGGTAGCGCTGCATCCGTTAGAGTCGGTAACCGTTACTGAATAAGTTCCGGGATTAAGCCCTGTAATAGTGTCTGTTGTCTGGCCGCCCGGCATCCAGGAATAAGAATAGGGAGCTACGCCGCTCGATGGGGTTACTATCGCGGTTCCAGCATTGGCAGAGCAGTAAAAAGATGTGGTTGCAACTGTTGCAGTAAGGGTACATCCAATATGAACAGTTACGGTATCTGTCAGTGTTCCGCAGGCCGAATCGCTTACGGTAACTGTATAGGTTGTTGTAGTTGCAGGATGAGCGTAAGTGTTCGATGAAGCAGAGTCGGTAACTGTTGGGGCCGGAGACCATACAGTAGTAAAGGAGGCCGCAGCGGAAGAATTTGATTGGTCTGTTAAGAAAACTTCTATGTTAGAGCTATCGCCCAGCTCAATAGTCATAGGATTATCTTTAGAAGAAACGCTGCATACGTCAGGGGCACGAAACCTGTGTTTCGGGTTATTCCCGTTACCAAATGCCTCTAAGGCAAATAATGATACAGCAAAAAGAACAAGTAATTTGAATTTCATTTGATGGATAAGATTAATATAAGTTGCCAAAGCTAATATTTATTATTTTAATTTCCACACAATTTATTACTTTGGGGTTGCCACGAATTATCTTTCATTTTTGCCACAGATTCTCAGATTTTTTCATTTTAAATTCATTTCACGCAAATTGCTTCCCATTTAATCAGAGCAATCCCGACCTCTTTTATCGGGAGTCCGCAGAGTTTTTCATCATCAACGCGGAGCCTCATGAACCACGAAGTGCTCACGAATTCATTAATAATAAATCAGAGATATGAGTAGTTCCATAAATAATATACGATTCACGAATAAATTAGTTAACCCTTTTACTGCTTTTTTGTCTTCAGCTAAAGCAACAAATGCTGATACGAAAGATTTTGACCAAATAATTCCATTTATTCTTGGTCATGTAGAAAAAGGTGCCAAATCTGACTTGCGTGGTTTTTCAACATTCTCAAAAAAAGAAGGTCTAGATAAATGGCTTTTTAATAATGATATACTATCTTCATTTGAAGGAGGATGGTCATATACTGATTCAATCAGTTCAACCAACTTAAGAAGACTTATTAGATTCGCTTTAATTTCTGCTGCAATGCAAAATTGTAATGCTACTAGGGATGGGAAATGCTTACGTTATAGAGACAATTGGCAAGAAAGCAAGAAAAATAAAAGTACTTTTATAGAATCCTTATCCCATACTTTTCAAAAAATAAAGACTGATGTTGAAAGTGATCCAATAACTGAAAAAGCAAATATAATAAATGGAGATTGTAGAAAGATACTAGAATCAGATAAATTACTTGATAAATTTAAACTCTGCATTACTTCTCCACCCTATCTTAATACTTTTGATTATACTGATATTTATAGGCCGGAACTTTTTCTCGGTAAGTTTATTACAAGTGCACAGCAGCTTTATGATTTACGCCTAAAAACTGTTCGCTCGCATGTACAGGCAAAATGGGCACTACCTACAAGCAATGATTTTGGAGTGCCATATTCAGAGGTCATGAATCATATAAATAAAAACAAAGAAAATTTAATGCATAAGGAAATACCTACTATGATTCAGGCGTATTTTGAAGATATGTATAATATTCTCAAACTTCTTAAATCAAGGGCTAAAAAAAATGCTCAAGTTTGGTTTGTTGTATCTAATTCAGCTTATGCAGATATGGAAATCCCAGTTGATTTAATAATTGGTGATATTGGTACAAAAGCAGGTTGGTTTTTGAAAGAGATAGGTGTACTTAGATATGTACAAAAGCGAAAAACAAAATATAGTCCTAATATTACTCGACTAAGAGAAAGTGTTATTATTCTTTCTGAAAGTATTTGAGATAATTCCCAATGTAGGCGCGATTTGCACTTCGTGTACTAAATAACCTATAAGCCGTGTTACCCCAATCTCAAGCAAAGCATTGGCAATTTAGACCGCCCTTTTCCTTACTTTTCCCAACCCAGGGGGGGGAAAAGCGTCAGAGTTCATATCCAGTAAAAACATTTTCTATGATGAAGAGGCACGGTTTACAATGTTAGTGAAAATAGGCAGAAGATACGCCTTTCCCTATTGGACATGAATGTACAGTGTACATTCATGGGCTGTTTGGGATAGGGCTTCTTTACATATTCCTCCTGTATTGCCCTTTTCCTTACTTTTCCCAACCCAAGGGGGAAAAGCGTCAGAGTTCCTATGCAGTAAAAACATTTTCTATGATTAAGAGGCACTGTTCGAAATACTTAGACTAAGACCGAACATAGTTTATTGATCCGCCTTTCCCTTTTGGGATAAGGAGGGATAGGGCTGTTCAGGAATGGGCTATATTATGAGCCGCTTTCAAGAGAATCTTCAATTGTTGCAATAACTTTATTAATGTTTTTAAAAACCTCTTCGTTTGTAAATCTCAAAATTCTGATTCCCAATTTTTTTATCTCCAGCTCTCTTCCATCATCTCTTTCAGCAACTATTTCATTCCGGTGTATTTTGCCATCAAGTTCAATGGCTAGGAAAGCTTTAGGACAATAAAAATCAACAATAAATTTTCCTATCGGATGTTGTGCCCTGAAACGATAACCTTTAACCTGGTGTTTGTTTAATTTTTCCCACAATATTTTTTCAGCCAATGTCATTTCCTTTCTCAATACAGCAGCTCTTTTGAGGATTTCCGGGGAAGCGTCAAAATAAAATGGCCTTTCAATTGCTTTCATAGTAATGCAAAAATAATGGATAATAGGTAAATGATACGCCTTTCCCTATTGGGAAAGGAGGGATAGGGCACATTCATGGGCTGTTTGGGATAGGGTTGCCCTTTTCCTTACTTTCCCCAACAGGGGAAAGTGTTACAGTTCCTGTTCATTAAAAACTTTTTGCATGATTAATAGGCACTGCTTGAAATGCGTAAGTTATGATTGTTAATAGGTAATTGATACGCCTTTCCCTATTGGACATGAATGTACAGTGTACATTCATGGGCTGTTTGGGAAAGGGCATTACATATTCCTCCTGTACTGCCCGCCAACCTCAAACAAAGCGTTTGTAATCTGACCGAGCGAACAATAGTGGGTAACCTCCATCAGCTTTTCAAAAAGGTTTTTGTTATGTATGGCATCCTGCTGCAATTCCTTCAAAAGTTTGGGAGCTTTGTCGGGATTGGCTTTTTGCAGGTTGTGTATCATGCTGATCTGGTATTCTTTTTCTTCTTTGGTAGAACGTATCACCTCCCTGGGTATAATACTCGGCGAACCTTTGGAAGAGAGGAAGGTATTAACGCCCACAATAGGGTATTCGCCCGTATGCTTCATGCGTTCGTAGTAAAGGCTTTCTTCCTGTATTTTGCCGCGCTGGTACATGGTCTCCATAGCGCCCAGCACCCCGCCCCTTTCGGTAATGCGGTCAAATTCGGCCATAATGGCTTCTTCCACCAGGTCGGTAAGCTCTTCAATAATAAATGAGCCCTGCAAAGGGTTTTCATTCTTTGCCAAACCAAGTTCGCGGTTAATAATAAGCTGTATGGCAATGGCGCGGCGCACGCTCTCTTCGGTAGGGGTGGTTATGGCCTCGTCGTAAGCATTGGTGTGCAATGAATTGCAGTTATCATAAATGGCATAAAGGGCCTGCAAAGTGGTGCGTATATCGTTAAAATCAATTTCCTGGGCATGCAGCGAACGCCCCGATGTCTGTATATGGTATTTGAGCATCTGCGAACGTTCATCGGCTCCGTATTTCAGTTTCATGGCTTTTGCCCATATTCGCCGTGCAACCCTGCCTATAACAGCGTATTCAGGGTCAATGCCGTTGCTGAAAAAGAAAGAAAGGTTAGGCGCAAAATCGTTAATGTCCATTCCCCTCGACAGGTAATATTCCACGTAGGTAAAACCGTTGGCAACGGTAAAGGCAACCTGCGAAATAGGGTTGGCGCCCGCTTCAGCAATATGGTACCCCGATATGGATACAGAATAAAAATTCCGTACCTTATTATTGATGAAATATTGCTGCACATCGCCCATCAGCCGCAATGAAAACTCGGTAGAGAATATGCAGGTGTTCTGCGCCTGGTCTTCTTTTAAAATATCGGCTTGCACGGTACCCCGCACCTGCGATAAGGTAAAGGCTTTAATTTTTTCGTAAACTTCCGCCGGCAGAACCTGGTCGCCTGTAATGCCCAATAACATAAGGCCCAGCCCGTCGTTGCCTTCAGGCAAAGCTCCCTGGTACGCAGGACGTTTTGTGCCTTTCTTTTTATAAATATCTTCTATTTTCTTTTGCACCTGTTTTTCCAGCCCGTTTTGCCTGATATATAGTTCGCACTGCTGGTCAATGGCCGCGTTCATATAAAACGCCGCCATTATCGAAGCAGGCCCGTTTATGGTCATGGATACCGATGTCCTGGGGTCGCACAGGTTAAAACCCGAATAGAGTTTCTTGGCGTCATCCAGGCAGCATATCGAAACACCCGAATTGCCAATCTTGCCATAAATATCGGGACGGTAATCGGGGTCGCGCCCGTAAAGTGTAACGGAATCAAACGCGGTAGAAAGCCTTTTGGCAGGCATGCCCGCGCTTACATAGTGGAAACGCTTGTTGGTGCGTTCAGGCCCGCCCTCGCCGGCAAACATGCGCGTTGGGTCCTCTTCCGAACGCTTGAAAGGATAAACTCCGGCAGTATAGGGGAACTTGCCCGGGAAGTTTTCCTGTAAACACCATAGCAATACTTCTCCCCAGGCCTTGTAACGCGGTACCGCAATCTTCGGCACCAGGGTATGCGACAGTGATTCGGTATGTGTTTTTACTTTAATGTCTTTTCCACGGACATTATAAACATAGTATTCGTCAGTATAGCGTTTCACTTCCTTTTCCCACCCGGCTAAAATCTTTTTATTCTCATGGGTGAGCTTTTCTTCGAGTTCTTCTTTCTTCTTTTCTATCTCCGGCTTTTTACCCAATATTTCTTCCGCTTTATGCAGGGCATATAATTTTTCCGCTATCTCCGCTTGGGACATAGCCCATTTACCATAGCTCCTCACCGTTTCGGTTATTTCCGATAAATAGCGCACCCTGTCGGGCGGTATAATAAATATCTTCTGCGATTGCTCCTCTGAATGTACGTAAGATGATTTCAAGGCTGCTTTTGTCTTCTGCGCCACAGTATCCATCACCGTTTTATAGAGGCTGTTCATGCCCGGGTCGTTGAACTGCGATGCTATGGTGCCGAAGACGGGCAGCGCATCATCCTTCTTATCAAAAAGGTTATGGTTGCGCTTGAATTGTTTTTTTACATCCCTTAACGCATCCTGCGCCCCGCGCTTATCAAACTTGTTTATGGCAATAACATCGGCAAAATCGAGCATGTCTATTTTCTCCAACTGAGTAGCCGCGCCATATTCAGGCGTCATGACATAGAGCGACACATCTGAACAATCAACCACTTCCGTATCTGATTGCCCTATGCCCGATGTTTCCAATATTACCATATCGAAATCACAGGCTTTAAGCACATCAACGGCTTTATTGATGCTCTGCGATAAGGCGAGATGGCTCTGGCGTGTAGCGAGCGAGCGCATATATACACGCGGGTTGGCAATGGAGTTCATCCGTATCCTGTCTCCCAGCAGGGCTCCTCCTGTTTTGCGCTTTGAAGGGTCAACGCATAAAATGGCAATGGTTTTGCCTTCCTGTATCTTGCCTTTAGCTGAGAAATCAATCAGGTAACGGCGCACAATTTCATCAATAAGCGATGATTTGCCTGCGCCGCCTACACCGGTAATTCCCAACACAGGTATAACCTTCTTCCCTTGCAAACCCTCTATCTTTTTGTGCACTTCTTTGGCCTTATCGGGAAAATCTTCCACCAGCGATATAAGCGCCGCAATTGATTTGGCATCCCTGTTTTTAAGCCCCTTAATATGCTTATCAATATCAGAAACTTTGGGCGCCACATCGCACTTTTCAAGTATATCGTTTATCATTCCCTGCAGGCCCATTTTACGGCCATCGTCGGGGGAATAAATTCGTGTTATTCCATATTTATGAAGTTCTTTTATTTCATCGGGAAGGATAACCCCTCCGCCGCCGGCAAATATTTTAATGTGCGAACAGCCTTTTTCTTTCAGCAGGTCGAACATATATTTTAAATACTCCGTGTGCCCGCCCTGGTATGATGTCATGGCAATGGCGTTGGCATCTTCCTGTATGGCGCAATCCACCACCTCAAGGGCGCTGCGGTCGTGCCCCAGGTGTATAACCTCGGCCCCGCTCGCCTGCATAATGCGCCTCATAATATTAATGGCCGCGTCGTGCCCGTCAAAGAGCGATGCTGCGGTTACTATACGTATCTTATTCTTGGGGATGTATGGGTTTACTTCGGCTTGCATACTTTTCTATTATGGTGCAAATATACAGTAAGTAGTCAGTTGTAAGTTATCAGTGGTCAGTCTTTAGTTGTATGTTGTAAAGAATAAGTCGATGAAGTCAATTTAATAGATTTTCTAACGTTATTATATTGTTTTACTTTAATGGTTTCATGGTCTTTTTATCTCCATTAATCATTACATATTTGAATTTTCTCTGAATATCGCCTAAAAATGGTTCTTTTTTGAATCTATAAGTCAACCCAAAGCAACAATCACAAGAACAATAAGAACCATAGCCATAATAAACAAGATTAAGTATTGTATCATTATTATATGGAATATCACATAAAAATGAGTAACAACAATTGCTAATTATTTTTGTTTCAATTTCTAAAGTTGAATCGGTTTTATTTATTGATTCCACTTCATTTCCACTTGAAAATGGCTCGTGATCTTTACAATCTGTTCTTGAAACTGCTTCCAGGTTCAGTCCATAATCCCCTAACCACCCTAATATTCCAGTTGGCAAAATTTTTGTGCCGCACAAAACGAATCGTCCTGGTATTGTTGACTGAAATATTATTGTATCCGTTTTATAAGGATATGAAGTATCTGAAGTTTCATAATTCTTATGCCTGATAAATACAGTATCAGACTGGCAAATGGCAGTAAGAGATATTAAAAAGAAAAATATGTAAAAAATGGTTTTCATATTTATCAGCCTATGCAAAGAAATCATTCTTTTATTATATGGCAATTTTCATGCTGTTAAAAGTACTATTTTTACCTTTATTAAATCATCTGGACAATGAAAGATATTGTTGAAACCTGGAACATTAATAACCGCATAAATCTCTACCTTCTCGATTCAATTGCGGAAAATAACCTCGGCGCTGTTTCTGCATCAAAAGGGCGCAATGTGGGAGAACAGTTTGCCCACTTGCACAATGTAAGGCTGATGTGGTTAAAAGTTGCCGACCCCGATTTGCTAAAAGAGCTTACAAAAGTTGACAAGGAGGCTAAAATCTCCAAAAAACTGCTGGCAGCCGAGCTGGAAAAAAGCGCGAAGGCAGTTGCCACACTTTTAGAAAAAGGATTTAAGGAAAATAAAATCAAAGGCTTTAAGCCCCATCCCTCCGCTTTCCTGGGATACTTAATCTCGCACGAAAGCCATCACCGGGGACAAGTTATGCTGGCTTTAAAACAATCGGGCTATCCCGTTGACCAGAAAACCCAGTATGGAATCTGGGAATGGGGAGTACGATAAATATTCTATCAATATGTCCACGTATTAATTGGAAAATAAATAACATATAACAAGAAATGATTAATGAAAAAGCGGGAGCATTTAGTTTTTTACTTAAACATTTATAATTTTATGTTTCTTATTATTACTTATCAACTTATAATAAATTATAACCGATAACTGTATGCTTTCATTTTCTCCGAAAGATACCCCTCAAAACATAATTCATGGTTACCTGATAGGCTCGGTAGCTCCCAGGCCGATATGCTATGCCAGCACTATTGATAAAAACGGCAACCCTAACCTTAGCCCGTTCAGTTTCTTCAACATATTTGGTTCTAACCCGCCTATCGCCGTATTTTCGCCTGCACGGTCAGGCCGGTCGGGGAAGACAAAAGACACCCACGATAATGTTTTGGAAGTGCCCGAAGTGGTTATCAATGTGGTTACATATAGCATGGTTCAGCAAATGTCTTTGTCGAGCGCAGAGTACCCAAAAGGAGTTAACGAATTTGAGAAATCGGGGTTTACTCCTGTACCCTCTGAAAAAGTAAAACCATTCCGGGTGAAAGAATCGCCTGTGCAGATGGAATGCGAGGTGCTCGGGGTAAAAGAAACAGGTACAGAAGGCGGCTCAGGTAACCTTATAATATGCGAGGTATTGCTGATACATGTGAGTGAAGATATACTTAATGCCGATAAAAAAATAGACCCTAACAAAATAGATTTGGTTGGCCGCATGGGCGGGCATTGGTATTGCAGGGCAAGCGGCAATGCTTTGTTTGAATTGCCACAGCCAGGCCACAATCTTGGCATTGGTTTAGATTCATTGCCGGTAAGCATACGCAAGAGCAAAGTACTAACGGGCAATAATCTTGGCCAATTGGGCAATGTTACCAAGTTGCCCGATATGCAGGGATATGTTTCAGCAGAAAAATTCGGCAGCGAAGAAGAATTGCACAAAGCGGCAAAAAAACTGCTCGATAATAAACAAGTTGAAGAAGCATGGAAGTTATTGATTGCTAATACAAAATAAATCAGTTGTAACAAATTGTGGTGCTTGTTCGTCATACAACAAAAATCACATATCATGAAACCAAAAACAATGAAAAAGATTATTTACATGACCGCTTTTGTAATGGGCGGTTGCATTATTACCGATGGCTCATCAAAAGGCGACTATACCAAGTTGCCTGATGAAGGTAAAACAATAGAAGTAAAATCGTTTAAAGCCATTCATGCCGACGGTGTGTTTAATATTTACCTCACCCAGGGAGATAAAGAAAGCGTGGTGGTAAAAGGATATTACCCGAAAGATTTAAAAGTAAGCAATGAGGGCGAAACATTAACTATTGAAGATACGGCAAGCAGTCATAACAGCCATATCAATGTAAAGACAGATATTTATATTACCCTTGTCAATATTAATTCTATGGAGATTACCTCGGTAGGAACTACCAAGTGCACCGATACATTGAAGCTTAAAAAACTTGATTTTGAATCGGAAGGTGTGGGAGCCATTACACTATGGTTAAATGCCGATACGGTAAAAGGTTCGGAGGACGGAGTGGGAGCCATGAATATATATGGCAGGGCTGCTTATGCCGAAATATCTGATAATGGCGTTGGCTCACTTGACTGCGATAAATTCATGGTAGAGGTGCTTCATGTAAATGTGAATGGAGTGGGTACTGCCGGCGTATATGCTTCGAAAGAAATATATATTCAGTCATCGGGAGTGGGTGGAGTGCATTACCATGGCCCTGCCAAGGTTATGCAAAACGATAACAGCGGCATAGGTGGCGTAAGGCATTCGGAGTAAAATAAATTAAGCCTGAATTAAATATAAAGTCCTGCAATTATGCGGGACTTTTCTTTAAAACCTTGTACCTTTGACAAAGAGATATGAAGAAATTTTTCATTATTACTTTGTTTTGTTGTTCCTGCCTATTGGCAAGGGCACAGTTTATTGATTCGCTTCAATCTGCTATCAACCAAAAAGGCACATTTACATTCAGCTTCACCTCACGGAATTCCTTTATTACCAACTACAGCGCTTATATTTTCGGTTTTTCGGTTGGTGTAACTTTCGATAAAAAACTTACTATTGGCGGAGGATATAATGCATTGAACACCATTATAAACAAGAGAAAAATTATTGGCAGCGATACCCTGAATGAACAACTTAGTTTTGCCTATTTCTCCTATTACGTGCAATATATAATCAACGTCAGCAAACACTGGAAGCTTTATATAATGCCTTTTTCAATAGGATTGGGTGGCTCAAGCTACCAGTATAATTACAAAGGCAGCCAGTATAGCGAAGATTCGTATGTCATAGTACCTTACGAGCCCCAGGTTGAACTTGATTATAATTTTAATAAGTGGTTGGGATTATATACCCAGGTAGGCTACCGGTTAATGATACTGAATAACCCAGACATTGTTCAGAATTTTAATTCGCCTACTTATTCTTTTGGCGTATTATTTTCCCCGTTTGAGTTTTATGCATGGCTATTTCCGCGTACCAGGCTTGCGCAGATGATAGAGGATAACTGATTTTAATATAGTCCCTCTATTGTTACAGGTTCATGCAATTATTTCCTATTTTTGCAGAAGACACACATTATTGCATGAACGAAAACCTGGACCCCGGAAGCGACAATTTAAACCCTGCCGAGAAAGAAGTAGAAAAAGTTCTGCGGCCAAAGGAGTTTGCCGATTTCTCAGGCCAGGAAAAGGTAGTTGAGAACCTGCGTATTTTTGTAAAGGCTGCACAGCAAAGGCAGGAAGCCCTCGACCATGTCCTGCTGCATGGCCCTCCGGGACTGGGTAAAACTACCCTCGCCAATATTATTGCATCGGAGTTAGAAGTCAATATACGCATTACATCGGGCCCTGTGCTTGAAAAACCCGGCGACCTTGCCGGCCTGCTTACCAACCTGGGCACTTATGATGTATTATTCATTGATGAAATACACCGGCTTAGCCCAGTAGTTGAGGAGTATTTATACTCAGCTATGGAAGATTACCGCATTGATATTATGATTGATACCGGCCCCAATGCCCGCAGTGTGCAGTTAAAGTTAAACCCGTTTACGCTTATTGGCGCTACAACCCGCGCGGGCCTGCTCACTTCTCCTTTAAGGGCGCGCTTCGGCATTAATTTCAGGCTCGATTATTATAGTTCGGAATTGCTGCAAAAAATCATCGAACGTTCTGCCGGCATTTTAAATATTGATATAACCAAAGAAGCATCGCATGAAATTGCGCGCCGCAGCCGTGGCACACCTCGTATTGCTAATTCCCTGTTGCGCAGGGTGCGCGATTTCGCCCAGATAAAAAATCAGGGCATAGATATTGAAATTACCCAGTTTGCGTTGAAAGCATTGAATGTGGATGAACACGGCCTCGATGAAATGGACAACCGCATATTAACGGCCATTATTGAAAAATTCAAAGGAGGCCCTGTCGGAATATCTACCATTGCCATTGCGGTTGGCGAGCAGGCAGGCACTATTGAAGAAGTTTACGAGCCTTTCCTGATACAGGAGGGATACCTTGCCCGCACGCCGAGAGGAAGGGAAGTTACCGATAAAACCTATAAACACCTGAAAAAAATCAGGCCATATACTGCCAACGGCCTCTTTTAAATGAATAAGGAAAGCTATTCCGCTTTTATAAAACAGGAAGCCAAACGTCTGGGGTTTGAATATTGCGGTTTTTCCAAAGCAGGTTTTTTAGAAGACGATGCGCCACGGTTTGAAAAGTGGCTGCACCAAAACATGCATGGCAAAATGGGCTATATGGCCAGGAATGCCGATAAGCGGCTTGACCCCCGGCTGCTTGTTCCCGGCGCTAAATCGGTAATATCCTTAATGCTCAATTATTACCCTTCGGAAAAACAAAATGAGGATGCCCCGGAAATTTCAAAATACGCTTATGGAAGAGACTATCATTTTGTAATTAAAGACAAGCTGAAAGAACTGCTTGCAATTATGCAGGGGTACATTGGAGAAATAAACGGAAGGGGATTTGTTGATTCAGCTCCGGTGCTTGAACGCGCATGGGCAGCTAAAAGCGGGCTTGGGTGGATTGGTAAAAACTCCATGCTTATTCATCCGCGTAAAGGTTCATTCTTCTTTCTTGCCGAACTTATTATTGACCTTGAACTTATTTATGACGCGCCTATAAAGGATTACTGCGGCACCTGTACCCGTTGTATGGATGCCTGCCCTACACAGGCCATTGTTCAACCCAATGTGGTTGACGGAAGCAAATGTATTTCCTATTTCACTATTGAGTTGAAAGAGGCTATGCCCGATGAAATGAAAGGCAAAATGGAGAACCATTTATTTGGCTGCGATGTGTGCCAGGATGTTTGTCCCTGGAACAGGTTTTCTCAGCCACACCATGAGGAGGATTTGAATGCAAGCCCGGATTTGATTAAAATGAATAAAAAAGATTGGGAGGAAATAAGCGAGGAAGCGTTCAATAAAACTTTCTCTGATTCACCCTTGCAGCGAGCAGGATATGAAAGAATCAAAAGAAACCTGGGCTATCTTACATCTTGGTCACACCACGAAACACCTCTATGATGATGTCCTTATACATATGGCCAAAAGTGGACAAGCACCAAACCTGCAATAATAATTTCTCATTAGGTTTAAGCCACATGGCGGCTTTCATCAGTTCTTTGCGGAACAAACTCCTGTCGAAACTGACTCTTTCAAGTATTTTTTTGCTTAGCTCTAACATGCCATCCGAATTTAATAAGACCAAATTAAGAATATTAAAACTCTTTTCCAAGTTTTTTGTGACTTTTTTAACATATTATTTTCAGACGATTTTTAGTAGTTTCTGTAATCCCTTCATTGGCCTGCAAATTGCCTCATTATTTAAGTATTTTTGGCAACCCGTATTTAGATTGGAAAATACTACATTTGCTTCCAATGAATGAGCATATCACATTAACCCCTGTTGCTTACGTCAAAAATTTGCGTGACGATATGAGCGACGATTACTGGGGAGGGGTTTTGTCTGAAATAACTATTGTTGATGAATTTCCTGAAGAATGCCTGCAGGGAATCGAAACCTTTTCACACCTGGAAATTATTTATTATTTCCATAAGGCTGACGCAGCAAAAACAGTTACAGGCGCGGAACACCCGAGAGAAAATAAAGCATGGCCCCGCACGGGCATTTTCGCCCAAAGGAAAAAGGACAGGCCGAACCATTTGGGCGCTACCATAGTTAAACTTGTTTCGAAGAAGGGCAGGTCAATTATTGTATCCCATCTCGATGCTGATGACGGAACCCCTATACTTGATATAAAACCTGTAGTTAAGGAATTTTTGCCGGAGGGGGAAATTATTCAGCCTGTGTGGATAAGCCAGCTAATGAAAGATTACTGGAAGTAACCCCGGAAAGTTTCTAATCCTTTTTTTTCAACGTCGTTTTCCGCGGGCCGAAAATATTAATAGGATTGCTGTTTTTATCGGTGAATTCACTTCCCAGGAAATAACCAAATGCCTGGGTTGATGGACGGCTATCGAACAATACTTTTATAATAGCGGTGAGTGGAATACTCAGCACCATACCCGCTGCGCCCCATAACTGCCCGCCTATAAGCAATACCACTATTGCCACAAATGGGTTTATACTCACACGGGAACCTACAATTTTTGGGGTGATGAAATTAGATTCAAGGAGTTGAACAGTGGCAAATACACCGACAACGGCAACAGCAGGCCAGGCAGAATCGTGCGTAATCAGGGTATAAAGGATAGGCAATGAAGCGCCAATAAATATTCCTATATAGGGTATGACGGTAAGTGTGGCGGCAAAAAAAGCAAAAAATAAAGCATGATTAACACCTGCTATAAGCAATCCAATTGTATTAAGCGACCCTATTATAAAAATAACTGTCAGCATTCCCAGCAAATAGCGCTGCACCAGCTTTTGAATATCGCTGATAATATGCGAAGCCTGGTGTTGCTTTTCAGTGGCCATCAATGCAAATGCAAAATCCCTGAAATCGCGGTTATAGAGTAAAAAGCAGAATACATAAACTATAACCAGGGCAATTGTGCTGAAAATACCAGTGGTAGTAGATATGGTGCCGGATAATAAATCGCCGCTGCTGCTTATAAGCTTTGTTTTAGCATTGTTCATCCATGATGTGAAGGTTGAATCCTCTATATGCCAGTTGCTGGTTATATATGCTTGCAGGAGATTCAGCTTTTCGCTTATCTTGCCGCTTAGGCCGCTGATGTCAGTCAATACACTGGTCAGTTGCCGGCTGATAAAGAAAACGGAAACTAATATTACAATCAACACCAGCAGCATGGTTATAATTACCGATAATACTTCCGGCACCTTCCATTGTATAAGCCTTTTATAAACCGGGTAAAGCAGCAATGCGAACAAGGCAGCTATTACTACTGGCAACAAGAACTCTTTAGTATAAATAAGTATAATTGCACCCAGCACAGCGCTCAGTAGCCAGCAAGTTAATTTTATGGAAAGCGGAAGTTTCAAAATCAGGTACGATTTAATTAATGCAAAGGTATGTATTTAGAATAAGACTGAGGTTAAGATTAGGAATTGAATAATAGCAGTGATGCGACCTCTTTGGAACTGTTTATTATATGGTTTGGTTTCAGAAAAAAGCCCTCAGACTTTTATCCGGGTACCCTCCACATAAGCCTTTCTATAACTGATTAATTTTTTAGAAAGCCAATAACTGCTGAAAGCAAACAGGGGAGCACATGCAACATCTACCGTATAATGCACATGTTGCACCAGGAGCAAACAACCAACACAGATTGCTGTAAATAACATGTAATACTTGTCAGGTTTCTTAAATGTGCAAAAGTAGAGCAGGAAAAGTACTGCAGTATGGCCTGAATAAAAGAGGTCCCTTGTAATAAACCTATACTGGTACAACATACTCCCCATAGGGTCTTTTAATACAATTAACCCCGGCGGGGGAAAGAACCCTGTAATGTAAATGGTAATCATCCGCAGGATTAAATGAATTATCATGGCAAAAAGGAGTGTTATAGCCACGTTGGGATAGGCAATGCCGCGAAGGGAAAATAACAGGGCAGCGCTGCCCATTAAGGCTACTATAGCTGTTGAAACATCAATTGAAGGAAGCTTTTGCAATACCCAATCATTCAAAACAATCCCGCTTTTAATATCTTGTATATAATTAAAGAAATATGAAGTAACAATCATGCAGATGGCAAGCAATACTATTCCGGAAATAAAATTCACCATAAATGCCCTGTTATTCCATGCACTTAGCCAGTTATTCTTTATCAACTCAGCTGATTCTTTAATGTTCAACATATGAAAACTTCATATTAAAAATAACACTTAACATTAAACACGAAACAAAAAATGTCTAAGTATTTTTTGACGATTTGTTTTTTCTGGCAGTTTCAATACTTCTCACAAATATTGAAATCAATTCCTTACTTTCAATAATAGCCTTATCCACTTTTGTAGAATCTATGACTAGTGGTTTTCTTCTGATAATTTGCAGCGCAACCTGTGTCTCCTTAAGTTCTTTAAGGCAAATTTTCATCTTATGAATAAAATCATCTCTTGATTCGGCTACCTGTGCTTCACCGTAATTAAATGCAGGCGATGTCCCTGACCTTACTATTTGCCCGGCAATGTGATTACCAACACGGGTATTAGCAAGTATTTCAACAATATCCATAATGAGCAGTGCAAACTGAATCAAGCGGTCTTCAAGGTCAAACTTGTTTTTTTCGTTTGTCATCCAATATTTCTTGTTTTATACTTTTAACTTAATTTGGAAATCATAAAGATTATACCTGCTTTTTCCCTTTGTCATTAAACATTTCTTGTTTTATGTTAATTATTAAATGTTTTATGTTGTTTTTCGGTAGTTCAATACGGCCCATGTATTAAGTACAAGGCCAATCAAAAATACAAAAAGTATGTGCATCCTGATATCATGCAGGCCGCTGCCCTTAATAACTACCATGCGCATTACATCAATAAAATAACTTACCGGGAACAGGTGGGTTAAAACTTTAGCCCAGCCAGGCATACTGTCAATAGGCATGAACAAACCGCTCATCATGTTAAATACCATCATAAAAAGAAATGTAATGGAATTTGCCTGCATCTGGGTTTCAGAATAAGTGGAGATAAGAAGCCCGAATCCGAGTATGGCAAATAAAAACACCAATAAAAAGAGATAGAGTATAGCAATATTACCCAATGGGGTAATGCCGTAAATTGCCCAGGTAATTAATAAGCCAAAGCTGAAAACAGCAGCGCCCATTACTATAAAAGGAAGCAGCTTGCCTAAAATAAATTCATATTTCTTAATAGGTGTTACGTTAATTTGTTCAATGGTACCTATTTCTTTTTCCTTTACAATATTAAACGCAGCAGACAGGCCTGCTATACCTGTAACCAGCGATACCAATATAGCGGGAACCATAAATATATAATAGGTCAATGCAGGGTTATACCAGTAAGAAGAAATCACATCAATAGTGGGCATGGGGTTTGTTCTTTCAGGCTGTACCCATTCTAACCGGAGATCATCATTGAAATCGGAAATAATACCGCCAAGGTAGCCAAAGCCTATACTGGCCTTTACACCGTCTATAGCATTTACCTGTATGGCCACTTTCTGTATATTTTCACGTATCAGGTTTTTTTCAAAGCCTTGCGGAAATTCGAGCACAAGGTCAGCTTTATCGTCCTCAATCAGTTTTCCTGCCTTTGAATTAAAGTCAGTATAATCAGCAAGTTTAAAGTAACCCGAAGACAATATTTTATTGGTAAGTTTCTGGGAAACCGTGGAGTGATCGTGGTCAACTATAGCAATATTAATGTTCTTCACCGTGTAGTTGGCAGCCATTGGCATCAATATAAGCTGTATGGCCGGGGCAATAAAAAGCCTGCCCAGAAATCCTTTACTGCGGAATATTTGCCTGAATTCTTTCTGTAATAAATATTTTAGCGCTCCCATTATTCCAACCGTATTTTAAAGTTTCTGAGACTAAGCAGCGTAAAGAACAATGCCATGAAAGCAAGGATAAGCGTTTCTTTCCAGATGGAAGCAAATCCCAATCCTTTGAGCATGACGGCCTTTACTATAATATAATACCAGCGGGCAGGAACAATGTTTGAAATAACCTGCAGTACAACCGGCATATTCTCTATAGGGAACATATACCCGCTTAATAACATAGTCGGAAGCATCATACCCAGCATGGAAGCAAACATGGCCGATTGCTGAGTTGAGGTAATGGTAGAAATAAGCAAGCCAAGCGCAAGGGAGGTCATAATTAATAATACGCTTTCACCCAAAAGCAACAAAACACTGCCTTTTATAGGTAAGTCGAGCGCATATACGCTCAACACAAGAATAACGCCGAGGTTAACTATTGATAATACAAGATAAGGAATGGCCTTTGCCACAATGACCATTAAGGGTTTGACAGGCGATACCAAAAGAATCTCCATAGTACCCATTTCTTTTTCACGCACTATAGATACGGAAGTCATCATTACGCAAACCAGCAATAATACCATAGCCATTACGCCCGGAACAAAATTCGGGGCCCCTTTAAGGTCCGGATTATACAACATCCTCACTTCCGGCTGTATGGTATAAGGAATCTGCATGGTAGGAGATATCTGCATCTGGTAATCAGTAATAATAGAAGAAATATAATTGGTAAGCGTTACCGCGGTATTAGGGTCTGAGGCATCGGCAATAACCTGAACGGAGGCTTTATTTAAATGCAACAAGTCAGTGTTGAAGTTGGCAGGAAATACGACTGCCAATTTTATGTTACCTTCTTTAAAAGCAGCGTGAATATCAGAAGGAGTCATTAATGATTTTTGAACACTGAAGAATTTGCTGCCTTCTATTTTATCTATAATTTGCTGTGATGCAACATCCTTTGCATTATCTACTACAACAATATTGGCGTCTTTAATTTCGTTGGTGAGAGCAAAACCAAAAAGTGTTATTTGGACAATAGGCATACCAAATAACATGATAAGCGTTTTCCTGTCCCTGAACACATGGGCAAATTCCTTTTTTATAAATGATAAAAACTGTTTCATTTTACTATATAGCTAATCAGCTGATCTTTTTGCTTTCCTTGCCAGTTTATAAAATACTTCATCCATATTTGCCGCTGCATAAGTCTTCCTTAACCCTGAAGGAGAATCAAGCGCTTCAATTCTACCGTCAACCATAATAGATACGCGGTTGCAATATTCCGCTTCATCAAGATAGTGGGTAGTTACAAATACAGTTATGCCCCTGTCGGCGGCGGCATAAATCAAATCCCAGAATTGCCTGCGCATAGAAGGGTCAACACCGCCGGTAGGCTCATCCAAAAAAACAATTTTGGGTTGGTGCACAATAGCCACTGAAAATGAAAGTTTTTGTTTCCAGCCCAATGGCAGGGAGCTAACCAGTTTGTCTGCCTCGTTATGCAGGCCAAGCCTTTCAATAAGCAAGTGGCTTTCGTCTTTTATCTCCTTCTTGGTTAATCCGTATATGCCCCCGTAAAATTCTATATTCTCTTTAACTGTCAGGTCTTCGTATAATGAAAACTTCTGGCTCATGTATCCTATATTCCTTTTTATTTCTTCCGGGTGGTGGTAAACGTCAACTCCGGCTACCATAGCCTCACCTGAACTTGGCGTGGATAGACCGCAGAGCATACGCATGGCAGTAGTTTTTCCCGCGCCGTTTGCCCCCAGGAAACCAAATATCTCACCTTTGTGAACGTCGAATGTTATTTCATCCACCGCCACAAAATCGCCAAAGCGCTTGGTAAGCTTATTAGTTTTTATTACTGTTTCGCTCATCCTGATGTTTTAATAAACGTATAAAACAATCTTCCACGGTAGGTTGTATCGGCATAAATTCAATATCGGTATGTCCTTTTTCTTCCAGATACTTTCTCACTTCCTGTTCATTGCTGGTTATAGATAAATGCAAATATTCTCCGAATGTGTAGCAGTTAATTGTGTCTTTGTATGAACGCAAATCAAGAAGCAGGTGGTATATTGAATTTGATTTAACCGCGTAAAGTTGCTCCGGATATGCTTTAACGGTGTCTTCCGGAGAATCTACAGATAAGACCTTACCGCCCAACATTAGGGCAATCCTGTCGCACATGGTTGCTTCATCCATATAGGAAGTAGAAACTAAAATAGAAATACCTTGTAACTTCAATCGCTTTAACATCTCCCAGAATTCCCTGCGAGAAACTACATCAACACCGGTCGTAGGTTCGTCTAAAAACAGCACCTCAGGCTTATGAATAAGTGCACAGCACAATGCAAGTTTCTGTTTCATGCCACCCGATAATTTCCCTGCCCTGCGTTTTTTAAATGGCTCTATCTGCACATAAATATCCTTAATCAGGTTATAATTTTCTTCAATGCTGGTATTAAATACCGTAGCAAAAAAATTAAGATTTTCCTCTACTGTCAAATCCTGGTATAATGAGAACCGGCCGGGCATATACCCCACTATACCTCGTATTGCTTTAAAATCCTCAACTATATCATATCCGCCAACCGTTGCTGTTCCTTTATCGGGCAACAACAGAGTTGTAAGCAGGCGAAAGATGCTGCTTTTACCTGCTCCGTCAGGGCCAATCAGCCCGAATATTTCACCCTTTTTTACAGAAAATGATACATCGTCCACCGCAAGGACAGTGCCCTTGTTATAGGTTTTTGTTATATTATTTAATGTTATTGCATTCATCTATATTTCACACTGCCCGGTTAGAAACAGATTTTATTTATCAGTAAACTTCACTTCTCCGTACATACCAATTTTTATGTAACCATCGTTAATCACCCTTATTTTCACTGCATATACAAGGTCAGCCCTTTCATCTTTGGTTGGAATAGTTTTGGGTGTAAACTCCGATTTATCAGATATCCAGTAAACAAGCCCTTTATAAAATGAATATTGGTTAGAACCTTTGTCTGTGCGCACTTTTACAATCTGGCCAAGTTTTACCCGGGTAAGCTGCGAACCTGTTACATAAGCCCTTAAAATAAGCGTGTCCGTTTCTGCAATTTTATACAATGCTTTGCCCGGCGTTACCACTTCATGGTTTTCGGCATATTTGGTAAGAACAGTGCCATGTATAGGGTTTATAATCTTGCACTTGGCCAACTGGTCATTCAACTGGTCTATCTGGCGCTGAAGCGGGGCAACGTCTTTTGATAAGGTTTCAGTCGTAATTCCCAGCGATGATTTCTGGGCTTCAATTTGCTTATTGAGCATATCTACCTGTGTATTGGCATCATCAACCTGTTGCTGTGTGGCGGCGCTGTCTCTGAATAACCTGTTAATACGCGCCTGGTTTATCAATGCCTCCGATAATTGTGATTGCAGCGCGGCTACCTGCACCGGTATGTCAGGTATCTGGCTGGTAGTGGAAGCAATCTGGGCTTCCAATTGCTCCTTTCTTTCATAAAGCTGAATGCTGTCAACATAGCCTATAAACTGGTTGGGCTGAAGTGTCTGGCCTTCTTCCACATCAAACTGCATGATTGTCCCCGACGATTCGGTGGAAACTATAGTTTCAACAGATTCAAATGCTCCGGCCGCGTCAAAATCGTTTTCGCTGTTGTGGCACGAAGCAAATATCGCGGCAGCAAATATGGCCAAAACTGATACTTTTTTCATTGATTTAAAATTTAATTTATTAATTACCTGAAGTATTCTGATAGTTATATTCATCCATTAGCAACTGTACTTTATGCAGCAACAGGCTTTGCTTTGCCTGGTCTTCGGCGTCCAACTGGTTAATGTACTCATGCACTGTTATAACACCATTATCCACCTGCGCCTTGGCAGCATCTTTAACGGCAGTGCGTTTAAATATTATCTCGTTATCTTTGCTTATCATTTCCTGCAATTTTATCATGTCGGCGCTTTGCTGCTTAAGTGTAATGCGGGTGTTAAAAATAAAATCATCCTTTTGCACATCCTGTGTCTGCCTGTCAATATCAAGCAACTGCCTTTGGTTTTTCAGGGTATAAAAACCTCCCAGCGACCATGTCAGCCTGAAACCGGTTATGTAATATAAAGCAGGATTAACATCAAATCCGTTCAGGCCGGGGAGTGCATAACCACCCTGGAAGAAATATGAAAATTTCGGGCGATTATTTGCATCGAGCATTCTTTCTTGTACATCATCACTTTTCTTCATGAGATCGTAAAAAGACAACTCTGGCCTGTGTATGCTGTCAGATACTATCATTTCACGGGGAGTTTGAAGAACGGTATTTTCATCTAAACTGCGGCTAATAAAAATACCAAGCATATCTAAATAGGCCTTGCGGGAAGCTTTTAGATCCACTTCATTCTGCTGTTGCTGCAATAATTCTGCCTGCAATTCGTCGAGATTGCTTTTTAATGCAGTGCCATTAGCCACCGATGACTGCATTTTATCAATACTGCTTTGTATATCTCTTTGAGTTAAATGATTCTGCTTCAATTGCTCGCTTATAAGCAGTGCTCCAAAAAATATCTGGTTAATCCTGTCCTTTAAGGCATATAATTGCACTTCAATATTTTGCTCCTGTGTGTTGGCATTGGCGACCTGTGCCTGTTCTTGTTGTTTTATAACTCCACCGTCATAAATATTCTGGTCAATCTCACCATGTACATTAAACTGGTCCTTTGGGGGTGTAGGAAAACTTATATCCCTGAATGCCGGGGGAAGACCGCTGATAGTTACAGTTGTAACCGCAGACTGGTATGTTGCCTGGCCATTGAAATTTAATTGGGGTAAATATCCTTTGGCAGCAGTAGAGATATTAAAATCTTTTGCTTTATCAACCAGCCCTTTTTGTTTTATTAAAGGGTAATTCTGCCTGGCACGCGCATAACAGGTGTCAATGGTTAAGTATGTTTGTCCGTCAGCAAAAATGCTGATAATAGTAATTGCCCCGAACAGTAATAGTTTTTTCATTTTATCTATTCTTTTAATACCCGGAAGTATGGTAGTGTAATATGACGTTTGTAATATCATTTTACTTTTAATGTTGCTTCAATCCATTTCGGAATCATTTTTTTTCTTTCCTGCATAAGCTCATTAAATTGAATTTGCGATAATCCGTTATTGCTTATAAGCATCCTTCTCGCTACAAAGGGAAATATAGTCAGGCCTACTATGTTCATCATAAAATGCCCGGGGTTAATGTCCGCGATTTTCCCTTTTTTAGCGGCTTTTTGAACCTGTTTCATAAAATAAGAGCCCATAAATTTCTCTCTCATTCTCATCCTGTGATTATCAATCCTCGAATTGCTTATTACAAATAAAGGCATGTCGGGGTTCAGCAAAAACATATCAATATAGTTTGCTACGAGGTTTTCTATCTTTTCCTGCATGCTTGTATCCTCGTTATTCACTATTTCTGAAATAACCTCCATAAACTGGCTTATGTTATCCTGCATTATTATTTCAAATAAGTTTTCTTTACTGCGGAAATAATAATTGAGCAGGGCGAGGTTAATGCCCGCTTCTTTTGCAATATCGCGGGTTTTAACAGCATCATAGCCTCTTTCTGTAAATAAGTGACGGGCAGCTGCTATTATCTTTTCTTCTGCGCCCTCTGTCTTCTTTTTCTTTTTTACAATCTCCATTTCATTGAAATATGGCACAAAGATATGTTTATTTTTTTGATTTAAACAAATGATTAAATCAATTTATTAATAAAAAGAAATAAATGGCTGATTATCATAATTAATAAAATTAACTCTTTTTAGTGGTTATTTCCTGAAAGTTCCCTTTTTGCCTTGTATAGTTCAGTCAACCTTGCTTTTTTCTCATCCCATTCCTTATCAATAATGCTGAAATAAGCCGAGTTCCTTTTAGTGCCATTGTCTCTTATCATGTCATTCCGCAAAATGCCTTCAAATTGTGCGCCTATTTTTTCAATTGCTTTCCATGAACGCCGATTATTTTCATCTGTTTTTAATTGTACCCTTACCGTTTTCAACGTTTCAAAGCAATAAATAAGAAGCAGCAATTTGCATTCAAAATTTACTTCTGTTCTCCAAAAGTCCGGGTGTAGCCAGGTTGAGCCAATCTCCAGTTTTCGGTGTTTCTGCTGAATATCCATATAACGGGTGCTGCCTATTACTTTCTTAAGTTGTTTATGAAAAATAACAAATGGAAATTGGGTTCCTTTTTCTCTTTCAGCTATTGCCTGGTTAAAATAGTTTAAAAAACCTTCCGGTGTGCTGCAATCAAATACGGTAAACTCCCATATTCTTTTTTCTCTTGCCAGGACTTCAAGTTCGGTAAAATGCTTCTGGTCCAAAGAAATCAGTACTACGGTTTCTCCTGTTAAGGTAGTCGGGTATGGTATCCAGTTGGCCATAATGGGTCAGGCGTATTTCAGTGCATATTTTTTTGTTATTTCCATAAAAAAAGTCCCACAATTCTTTGCAGAGATTGTGGGACCATAAAATCAACATCAAAAATTATACCATTCCCTGTGCAAGCATTGCATCAGCAACTTTTACGAAACCGGCAATATTGGCGCCTTTTACGTAGTTAATGCTGTTGCCTTCTTTGCCATATTTCACACAAGAAGCGTGAATATCCTTCATAATCTGGTGGAGACGTTGGTCAACTTCTTCACGACTCCATGAAAGACGGAGAGAGTTTTGTGACATTTCCAGTCCCGATGTCGCAACACCGCCGGCATTGGCAGCTTTACCCGGGCCAAACATAACATTATGTTCGAGGAAATATGTTGTAGCATCAGCAGTGGTAGGCATATTGGCGCCTTCAGCAACAACCATGCAACCATTCTTCACCAATGTTTCCGCATCTTTTATTTTGAGTTCATTCTGGGTAGCGCAAGGAAGAGCTACATCGCATTTTACGCCCCATGGGGTCTGGCCTTCATAATAGTCAGCTTTAAACTTATCAGCATATTCTTTTATACGTCCGCGTTTTTCATTCTTCAGCTCCATAATGAATGCAAGTTTCTCAGGGGTAATGCCGTTCTTGTCATAAACAAATCCGTCGCTGTCCGAAGCGGTTACCACCTTTCCACCCAATTGATTTACTTTTTCAATTGCGTATTGAGCCACATTTCCTGAACCGGAAACAACTACAGTTTTACCTTTAAAGCTGTCTTTCTTGGTAGCAAGCATTTCCTGTACAAAGTAAACGCATCCGTAGCCGGTTGCTTCAGGGCGAATTAAACTTCCGCCATACTGAAGGCCCTTGCCGGTAAGAACGCCTGTAAATTCATTCCTTATCCTTTTATATTGTCCGAAGAGGAACCCGATTTCACGTCCGCCAACACCAATATCTCCTGCTGGAACGTCGGTATCTGAACCGATGTGTTTGCAGAGTTCAGTCATGAACGATTGGGTGAATTTCATCACTTCATTGTCCGATTTTCCTTTCGGGTCAAAATCAGAGCCGCCTTTACCACCGCCCATTGGCAATGTGGTCAACGCATTTTTAAATACCTGCTCGAAAGCGAGGAATTTCAAAATTGAAAGATTCACGGTAGGGTGAAAACGCAAGCCGCCTTTGTAAGGGCCGATAGCGCTGTTCATTTGAATACGGAAACCACGGTTGATTTGAAATTTACCGTTGTCATCAACCCAGGGTACGCGGAACTGGAATGCGCGTTCAGGCTCGGCAATGCGCTCAAGGATTTTGGCATCCAGGTATTTCCTGTTCTCTAATGTAAACGGAATTACCGCTTCTGCAACTTCCTGCACTGCCTGTAAAAATTCAGGCTGGTTTGGGTCCTTTGCGCGAACGCCTTCCATAAATTTATGAATCTCGTTCTCTACTTTGCTCGCTCCGTTCATTGGTTTTGTTTTTTCTGTTGTTTTTGTCATGACGAATATTTTTTATATGGACGGCAAATGTATTAATATTTTCGGACAAGGGGAACGTTTTAGATATATGATATTCGTCATATGGGAAGCGGGCTTATAGGGGGATGGGCTGATTATCATTGTTAATGTATCTTTTTCATTTTTAACCTGGGGTACCAAGGGGTGCCAGTTTTTTGGGGTACCAGCATAATTAACTTATTGGTTTTCAATATAAACATGGGTTCCATGTGCAAAAAAAGTGGAACCCATAGGGGGGTACCCATTTTTTTCATTTTGATACCCATCAACTTGCTGATTTTCATTACTTATACCCTCTAAAATTTTCATCATTTTGACCACCCCCTTGGTCGCTAAGTAGCTTAATTAAAAACTATCATTATTCTGAAGCTTTTATAGTTGCAGAAAGTTGCATGAATCTGCAGTTTTAAAATAATAAAAATATTCAGGCATTGATTTTCAGCGTGTTTCATTTTTCAGATTGTTTTTACTGCAATTATTAAACTTGCAGTTTTTCCATTTAAAATGTGGCGGTTTGTGGCGGAATTTGGCAGCGATTTAGGAGGGTTGCTTCCCCTAAATAGCAGAGTAATCCCGCCCAACGTGTCGGGGTTGCTTCTCTTAAATAACATAGTAATCCCGCCCATAGCGGCGGGGGTATCCGCCATTCCCTAAAAAACTGCACACAATTGCACACGGGTACTGGAACTTGTGTACAGTATTTTTGATTTCCCCCCTTTTTGATAAATTTTTTAGCATTTCTTTTTTGTTAGTGGTTTTTTTACTTATCCCTTATCCCTTATCCCATTTTCCTGCGCTCCGCGCAATGCAAAGTTACACAATTATTTAATATGTTAAACAAAATAGTTAATAAAATTTTGAACAACCTGGAAAATTGATTAAGAGATAAGCAGGTTGGATAAGTATAATTATTCAATTACAATCTTCCCACTTCCAATGTACTCCCCATTTTCTGAAACAACTCTATACAAGTATATTCCCGCCGGTTGGTTGCTCAAGTCAATAGCCCACCCTTCCCCTCCCGAAGGGAGGGAGCAAAATTCTCCTCCTTTGGAGGAGTTGGAGGAGGCTATTTTCTCACCTAACATATTGTAGATTTCAATGTTCTTCATTTTCAATTCTCCATTTTCAATTTTCAATTGAAATACCCCATTGGATGGATTTGGATAAACAGAAACATGAGCAGAATTAATATTAACCGGTAAGGAGTTTACGTTATCATAAAGATTTGTTACCTCAATTAAGTTAATTCCAGGATAAGTACCATTTAAAGTATCAAAACTTAATAGAACTGAATCTTTTCCTGTGGTTATATTATAACTAAATAATACTCCATAGTCAAAAGTACCACCCTGATAAGTCGTTCCGTATAGCAAACTATTACTGGCTTGTATCAAACTTTCATCTGGGTATGCACCATTAGTACCATCAAAATTTAATAATACTGAATCTTTTCCAGTAGTTATATTATAGCTAAATAATACTCCTTTATTATTTATTCCTCCATATTGAGTCATTCCGTATAGGTTACCATCATTTGCTTGAATTAAATACTCAGTTGGATTTTTACCAATTGTAGAATTGAAATCTATTAATAAGGAATCATCTCCAGTTAATGGATTGTAGCTGAACAATACTCCTACACCATTGCTACCTCCTTCACCTGTAGTTCCATACAATAAACCATTACTTGCTTGAATTAATTGTCCACTTGGACGTGAACCATTTGAGCCATTGAAATTTACTAAAACAGAGTCCTTTCCAGTTATAGTGCTATAACTAAATAGTACTCCATTGCAGCCACAGTTGCTTCCACCCCAATCTGTATATCCGTAAAGTAAACCATTACTGGCCTGTAGCATGCCACCCATTGGAAAAGTTCCATTAGCGCTATCAAAATTTATTAATACGGTATCCTTTCCGTTTATAGGGTTGTAACTAAACAATACGCCACTATCTTGATTACCCCCGTTTACAGTCATTCCATAAAGAAAACCATTACCGGCCTGTATCAAGTTGTAATAAGGGTTAGAGCCATTTGTATTATTAAAATTCAGTAACACACTATCTTCCCCGTTAGTTGGATTAAAACTAAATACAACCCCATCATTATTAGAACCTCCAGATTCAGTCATCCCATTACAAAAGATTGATTACCTGCTGTAACATGAACAAAATAGAAATCTGGAGAAAGATCGCTTGTTCTGAATGTAATTACGTGCAAGCCTGAAACATTTTGATTATCCATTAAAGTTTTGACTAATACACCCATTGAATTATAAAGATCCACTTTTACAGGTAGTGATTCATTAACGACAAAACTACACTTAAAATAATCAATGAATGGGTTTGGTGAAACATCCAACGTAATTGTACTGTCTTGAATCAAATACTGTTGATTTTGTGTACCGGTTCCATTTTGTATGACAGAAGGCTGCCCTTTCTGTGGTTTGTGTCCCAATGGGTAACATTCCTGAATAAGTAAATCGACTAATGAACCTGGAGTTGATGGCGCTGTGAAGTGTACCTCATTACCTGTTGTTGCTGTAACATCAACTTCCTGACCTGCTCGCGCATAAACCGTTCCTGAATTAACAATGTTTCCAGATGCAGCAGCAATGTCAATATCAGTACTTGCCTCATACAGCCCCATAAGAGGACTACTTGGACTGCCTAAAGAAGCCGTAGAATTTGTAGGACAGGCAAGAGGGCTTCCCCTAAAATTAGTGCAATCCCGCCCAACGTGTCGGGGTTGCTTCTCTTAAATAACATAGTAATCCCGCCCATAGCGGCGGGGTTATCCGCCATTCCCTAAAAAACTGCACACAATTGCACACGGGTACTGGAACTTGTGTGCAGTATTTTTGATTTCCCCCCTTTTTGATAAATTTTTTAGCATTTCTTTTTTGTTAGTGGTTTTTTTACTTATCCCTTATTCCCTACCCCATTTTCCTGCGCTTCGCGCACTGCAAAGTTACACAATTATTTAATATGTTAAGCAAAATATTTATTAAAAAGATGTTTTAATCACTATTTGCTAATCCCGCAGAATTGCGGGAATAAACAAAATGGTTAATAAAATTTTAAACAATAAAAACTATATTATCTCACCAATGCCACACTTCCCTTCTTCTCGACAGTTTTGCCATCATACATGGTTGCATTCAGGTAATAAACATAAGTGCCGGTATTCATAGGTTTGCCGTTATAAGTGCCATCCCAGGGAACGGATTGACTATTGGTTTCAAATACCTTATTGCCCCAGCGGTCAAATATTTCAAAAATCATTGATT
This sequence comes from Bacteroidia bacterium, assembly GCA_052325425.1. Lineage (GTDB taxonomy): Bacteria > Bacteroidota > Bacteroidia > JABEUT01 > JABEUT01 > JABEUT01. Next base: position 33,307 of record JBKQUY010000059.1, read on the forward strand.
TTATGCAGTTACTTCTCACATATAGCAAATCGTTCACTCCATTGCCATTTGGGGAAAACGCATCAGGAATAAATAATTGATAATCCATGGAATTCATGTCAACAGAGGCAGTTGCGGAACATCCATTGGTATCTCTTACTATCACTGTATAGCTACCCTGTCCCAGGTTGTCAACTGTTTCTCCCGTTATTCCTGTTGGCAGCCAGGTATATGTGAATGGTGGGGTTCCACCAGATGCTATTGCTGTTGCACTTCCATTGTCTTCTCCAATACAATTTATCTCATTTATTTTAGAAGTGGGTATCTCAACCGAGGGATTTGATGTTGAAGTAATAGTAACTGAATCGGTATAAGCAATACAATCTATCATTACGCTGACCTTATAGTTGCCTCCGCAAAGCCCAGTGGCCACCTGGGTTGTTTGTCCATCGCTCCAATTATATAACGCTGCATTGGTGTAGCAATTATTAAGAGTAACAAAAGCAGTTCCATTACATTCTGAACAAGCGGGGCTACCTGTTATAGAAATACTTACAGGAGGCTCGTTGACATTAAAGGAAGAAACGAAGCCTTTGCCACAGGCATAAAGTGTATTATTGTTCGTTACCCTGACATCATATATGGTATCAGATGTTGCAGCCATTGCTATTGTACCTATATTATTAAAAGCTGAATCGTATTCATCAATTTCATTCACATTGCCGACATAAATATTATCACAATTATCGGCATCAAGGCCTCCCCAGGTAAAAGGTGTGCCACTCACGGAGAATGTCTTTGTCAATGAACCGGTATTTTTATCAAACCGTTTCAAAGTTGCTCCATCATAAGTATATAACCAATTAGGACTTACTGCCATGCCGTTGAATCCATTAACACCTATAGGATTATCTCCAACATATTTTATACTACTGAGTTCAATGAAAGAGTACCCGTCTGAAACAGAGAATAATGTTGGGAATAGCCCTGGAAGAGCGCATTTAACCATGATATTATTGTATAAGGTTGGATAAGTTAAGGCTCTTACTGTGGCCAAGTAACAAAACCCATCATTTTGATCTATTGTTAACAAACCAATATCGTGAAAATAAGTTGATGAACCCAAAATATCAACTTGATTAATTTTTGACAGACTTGTGTCTGTCCATGCAGCAGAGCAGGTATCTCCTGTCCCCCCGCCTCCAATAATAATGTGATTATTGCATTCATCGAATCCTAATTTCCATATTTCCTCCCCCGGCCCTGGAATTGGAATATATTTAACCTGTTTACCTGAATTATTTATTTTAATTATTCCATAAACTGCTCCAGCAGCATATATATCTCCATTTGTTTTATCAACTGTAATATCACCAATACCTAATCCATAATAGGTAGTATTAAAAATCCATTGGACTACCCCGGCATTATTTATTTTAATAACTTGATAAACTGCACCATTGCTTGTATAACCCCCATATACATATACATTACCGTTAAAATCATACCTGAGATCATATCCTGCATTGTAATTTGTAAATCCAGGGTTAGTTGTCCATGGGTCAATAACTAAGGTCTTATTTTTGTCATGGCTGACCGTATTGAAAGTAATTTCATTAATTTTTAAGGCAAATGCTACAGCAGCAGGTGAGTTATCCTCCTTATAAAAAATATTGGCCGGTGAGTGGTCAATAAATTCCCCAAAAGTGCTTTTCATTTTAATATCTCCGCTCGAATCAATAATGCTTATTGCATCAGGATATTTTAAAATAACTTTTGATAAATCTGCCCCAGGGTGAACGATAATTGAATATTCGATTCCACTTTTGTCATCAGGAAAAGAATACTCTATATCAATACCTTGGTAGAGGTTTTTATAAAGTAATTTCTTAAAAGCATGAGCAATGGTTGTATGTTTGTCATTTGCAGGATAGCAATAATAGAAGGAAACTTCATCTTCAGCTATAATTTCAACGTCTTGGTTAGCACCTTCCCAGTTAAACGAGAAAAAATGTCTTATGGGTTCAGGCGTATCTTTTTTATCAGTTTCATGTTCTGGCTCATCTTTTTCTTTTGGATTTACCCTTGGCAGTTCATCATACCTGTAAATAAGACCTCTTGAAGTGAAATATATATTTATCCCATCTATGTTTCCACTAAATAATACTTTACCTGAATCAATATCTCCATCAAATTGCCCTTCGTTATTTTCGATGAATACCTTTTGCTCAAAAGGGTTTCTGATTGTCCAATTTGCATTAATTGCATTAATGTTTTGCGATTGGGCAAAATTTATACAGAAAGTCACCACGAAGGTAATTGCGAGTAAATGTTTATTAATTGATTTACCCATGGTGCAAAGGTAAGGAACTACTAATTAATGACAATATTGGTACGAATAGTACGTCTTGGACTTATAGCTAAAGTCGGTACTCAAAACCTAATGTAGTAGTAAACATACTAATATTTGTAGAAGAGTTAATATAGGTACTCTCAATGATATTGCCATTTTGATCCATAACTTGGGATAACATTCTATATGGAACATTAGAATCAATATAGTCCATATTCAAATATGTGTATAAATGAGGTAAAATACGAACACCAATTTTCAGGCCAATATTCATAGTAAACAAATAATATTGTGCACCGTAAATATGCCAACTAAAGGTCCCATTATATATTTGATGTGTAAGAGTATCATCGCTAAAACCCGGTAGTGTGCCTTTTGTATCGGGAAAATTAAATTGCATGCAACCAAATAAAATACGATAGTCAATCGACATGATTTTGGCATACTCGTGCTTTTTAGTCACTCCTAAAAGAGCAATATAATGAGTATAATAATAATTCGTAGTTATAACTGGGACAGCCCCGTACCCAAGTTCGTATATAGTGCTTCCAAGCCAAACCTTTTCGTCAAAAGAAAGAGTTTGTTCAAAAAAATCAACAGCACCAAAATCATTGTGAATATAGCTTCCAATAAAAGTAATATTCCAGCCATTTCTCAGAAGAACATCAGCCGTAGCATTAAATATAGGTCCTGATGAAGCATAGCCATTATATATAGTATTTGACTCAACTGGAAGAGAATTTGAGGTTGCTTTGGGAGGGTATCCATATTCACCGAAAGGATTGCTTATCCCCCCATTAAAGGAAAAACATACCTGAGTTTTCTTCTTTACATGAATTAATGAATCAACCTGCAAGCAATTAGTTGCAAATGATAACTTAAAGCCAAATGTTAATAGGATAATTAATATTCTATTTGAATTTCTATTAAAATCATTCACTTAGATACTATCATTTTATTTGTTTTAATGCCATTATTTGTTTCTAATACGCAAATATAATTTCCTGCTGATAAGTTTGAGCCATTATAATAAACAAAATGGTTAATAAAATTTCAAACTGTTCTAAAATCTATACCCTACATCTACGGATAATCTAAAATAAGCATCCTGCGAAAAATTAGCCCAATTTGAAAGTGGTAAAACTTCCGATGTGGCATCACCTATTAGGAAATCAAGTACAATCCTTTTGAAAATATATGTTTTAAAACCTATGTCAAGGCCGATTGCTAAGTCTGTTTCAGGTTGATTGCCTGTACTTTCATTAGAATATAAGTTAATGGATGTTTTATTCATAAACAATAATTCCGGGTATATACCTGCGTAAAGATGAGAATGATTATGTTTATTAAATTTGCCAAAATAATACCTGAATTCAGGCATTATTTGGGACTCACGGTTGGAAGTTCTTATAAAACTGTTCTCATAAATATTGGGATATTTTAATAAAACAGGTGTAAGTGAAACAGTTATCACAGTATTATATTGGTATGTCAATTCTATACTTTCATGAGAGCCAATTTCTTTTTCTATTGAAAAATCAAAACAGGTGGTATTTTTTGTAATCAAGTCACACGCAGGCCAAAATATATCAATTTTAGGTACAATTCCTAGAAATCTTTTAGTTGTGTCGCTTTGAGAAAAAGCAATAAATGAGATAGTAATAAAAACAAAACAAAGTCTCAGTTTTCTCATTTTAATAAAAAATCATTTACTGTATTTCAAGTTTCTTTGAATACTGTTTGCCATTTAAATCTATTGCTTTTAATAGATAGACCCCGGAACTAACTGATGCAAGATTAATCGAAATTTCATTACCAGATGCATTATTGTTTTCATAAATTGTTCTACCCAGCATATCTGAAATTGTTACCATTTTGAAATTTATATTTTGATTGAATTTTGCTATAAAATTCCCATTTGAAGGGTTAGGAAGGACATTAAGAGTTGCCTCTGTCATCTGCTGAATTGCCGGCGTAATTTTATTCCAATTGCTTTGATAAAAATCATTTGGCAGGTTAATATTTCCCACAATAATTCTTTTAGGTCGTTCAGTTGGCGTTAAACATAAATTAGGGGAAATATATGCTTTAAACGAAGCTCCTTTCACAATAGTCGTTGGTCCGTCAATTGAAGAAATTGATACCGATGAACTTGCAGTTACAGTTGAAACATCCCAATAGTGCATATAATCGTTTAATAAAACAACGTTATTTTCAACTGAATAGTTTTGCGTTAAATCGGCATTTTGAAGTATCCCATTAGTTGGCATTATATAAAAATGCCTATAGTAATATTGAGAACCAAGAGAAGTGAAATACTGGGCACTAATTGTAATTCTATAATAATTACCAGGTTGTAGAGAAAGCCCAGCCAAACTTGCCAAATAATATATATCAGTATTCGGAATATCTGCTGGGCCATAATTTGCAGGAACATTGGACCATTGAATATTGTATTGATATACAAACGGTGAGCCTATTATATTTAGGTCTGCATCTTCTTGTTGAAAAATAACTTCATAATTGTCCGAAACAGTATAGACATTAAACAAGCCTTGCCAACCATTCTGTGTTAAATTACTACCTATTTCAATGCAACTGGTATTTAATGGGGCACCTTGACAAACATTCACAAGACCACTTTCCTGTCCATTTATTGAAAAACCACTACCAACTGTGGGACAAGGCTCCGGATCAGGTGGATTTGATCCATTTGGAGTACAATATGCACCTATAGATGTATAACCAGTATTAGTTGGGTCTAAAATGCCTGCAAAATTACCATCAGTCCAGGCTTGACTAAACTTTCCATACCAGGCTTGATTTCCATCTGAAGGAGGATTAGTACAGGAATTCACTGGTTGACCTTGCACATTTAGTGGTTCAACACTCGCAGTACCAATACAATTGCCAGAATTGTAATCAAATAACATAGAACCCGATGAACCTTCTTCAATAAATCCATCATTTTTAGAAAATACTACATTCCAAAAATCTGAGGAAACAGGTATAACAGTATTTGTACCAACAATAATTGACCCAATTGTGTTAGTACCTATCGAACCATCCACAATTTTAGATGCATCTCCCTGTGGATGAGAAATTCCAATTACTTCATCATTTGTGTTAACATCACTTTCAACATTATCCCATCCAGCATAACACACATTATATGAGTTTGGAGGTGTTTCGCTTAATTTTAATAATGCAAAATCAGAAGAATTATCCCAACTTCCGTTTTCTAAAGTACCAGCACCTGATATTGAGAAAGTAGTTGGAGGCGTTCCCTTATTACATTGTGGGTCATCAAAGTGGAACATAAAATACCAAAAACCAGGATCTGAGACACTTAACAAATGGTTAGCTGTAAGAAAATAAGGGTACACATTATCCGAAGTATTATTAATTAAATTACCACTACCTGTTGCAAGTAAATCAATGTCGTCATTAAATAATAATACAATTGCTAAACTTGAGGCCTGAGTTTGCCAATTATTTCCCAATGGGCATGCAATATCGATATCACAATCAGCAGCGGTTCCATATTGACTTTGAAGTGTACGAAATCCTGCAATTACCTTGTTAATATGCAATATTCCGCTTGAATTTAATGGTGAATCCTCGTTAGTATTATTATAAGGTTCATAATATTCAATAATAATTGTATCGCAATTAAATAATGCGGTAGCTAACTTATTTGTACTCCTATTGTTTTGTTCTGAATAACCACCATAAAAAAGTGTCATTTCAGGATTATAGAAATATAATATGGAGCCGGAAGGTAAATAAAACTGATCAAAATGAAATTGTATAAAGGTAGCACCTGGCAATGCGATTTTTAACCTGTATAAAACCCCAGAATTATTTGATTGGTGGTTAGCCATTTGTTTAACATCAATATCAACAGATATACCCTTACCAAGATAAGAGGAGTCGCCTGTTAGTGAAGATATTGAATCAGCAGCAGCCTGTAAAGCTTGAATATTTATGGTATCGCTACTTATTGTATTTAAATTATTAATTCCTACACTATCTGCAAAGTTTAAGGCAACAGAAGGAAGAGGCAATTGCTGTCTAACCTGTCCTATGGAAATAGAATAAAATAATATGCATAATGAAAGATAAAAATATTTTAATATTATATTCATGGCTTTTTGCTTTTAATGTTCTCTATAGAATATTATTATTTACTTATTCTTATGTATTTCATTATAAATAAATTCGACTTGACAATTTTTATCAATTTTTGGAATCAAAATGGATAAATCTTTGTGTAGTAAAAGCAAAGAACCACAAATTGGCTGGTCAGGATATTTAATAAAAGGATATATAATATCAGTATGGCAAATAAGTTTATTGTTAATTATTTTAATTGTTTGATAATAAGTAAAATCATTTCTTCCTGTGGAATATGGAATATAAAGTAAAGTTTCAGAGAAAAAATTAATGGCCGGTTCAGTATATGCAACTTCCGTAAAAAGAGTATCAAATTCCGCTTCATTTCTAATTACATGAGGCTTTGTTATTTCTTTTACATTAACAACTTTTGGCATTTCTTTGTTATGAATTCTAACTGCCTGAATTTGCTTAGGTGACAAAGTAATTGTGTCATTCGAATTACTGGTATCTGCATTCTGGCCAAATGATTTCAGGCCATAACATAATATAAAAACAAGTAAAAGGATTATTATTATAAACTTCTTTCCCATTTTTTAAAGATCTTATTTATTATCGTCCTTTTTTAAAGCGTCCAATTTAGCTTGCATTTCTTTTATCTGTTGCTGTTGCTGAATTACATATAATGTAAGTTCCTCAATCTTTTTTAGTAATGTAGCATCCATTGCTGCCATATTTATGCCACTATCCTTAACATCAGAAGCAGAAGGAACACCCGGTAAATGCTTATTTTGTTTTACATAATCTGCTAATTCATTTAATGGTTTAAGTTTATAGTCATCTGCAAAAACATAATCTGCCCATCCATTACTATTAACTGTTGCAACTGTTAATTGTTCTGTCATTATACCTCCCGCAACATACAAAGTATATTGCCCTGGGGTATTAACGGAGCTTGTGGCTATTGGAGTTATTCCAAAAGGATTGCCGATTATCACTTTGCCATTACTCTGTATTAGCATACTTGAACGTTGATATAACTGTGCATCTGTTATATAATTTTATCCTTGGGTACCATATTGTCCATTGCCTGTACTATTAATACTACTAAAATAGATATTGCCACCAACATCACCCATAATCATTGCTCCACCGTTGGTATAATCATCGGAATTAGTTTGCCATAGTCCAGAACTACCTCTGCCTGAATTGAAACTAATATAGGTGGTTATAAAACCAGAATTAGAAGACTCATTGATGCTACCAATATTTACTGCTCCAACGCCATTATTTACTTGAAAAGAGCCAATAGGTGCAATAGTTCCAATTCCAACATTACCAGTTGCTCCTACAAATAATCTAATATTATTAGTTGGGTTAGATTGCGAACCAAATAAAGCAGCATCAGAAATTGTTTGAGGATTATCTCCTCCACCTGTCGCTTCTGGCAAACTAGGAATTGCAGCAAAATATAAATTCCCAGCTACGTCACCCAAAATTACATTACCACCATTGTTAAAACCATTTGTATTAGCTTGCCACAGTCCAGTGCTCGATTGTCTTGCAGCATTAAACCCGATATAATTTGAACCATAAATTTGAGAGGTTGCAGATATTCCACTTGCATTTCCAATACAGATTTTATTAAATCCATCATTCACCTGGAATGCATCTTGCGGTGTAGTTGTATTTATTCCAACATTTCCACCACTACCACCGCCATTGTACCATATATTTCCCGTAACAGTTGATGTAAATGTAGCATTACTCCATGCATCGGTGCCTCCACCATTGCCCCAAGATAAATGCCCAGTAGCATCGCTTGTAAGCACACCCGCAGCCTGAACTGTAGGCCAGAAATATGGAACTCCATTTATGGATAAATTTCCGCCAATGACAGAATTACCAGCATTATCTACAGTAAACAAATTACCAGATGTATTAGTTACTGCAATTTGGTTTGTAATTGCAGGATTGGATATTGTTAAAGCAGAAGTTGGCGTTGAAGGTGTGCCTATCCCAACATTTCCATATGCAAATGTATTACCAGAATTATCAACAGTAAATATATTGATATTCGAGGTTTGATTAAATAACGTTAATGTACCAGCTGAAAATGTATTTCCTGCATTATCAATTGTAAATACATCCGGGCCAACTCCACCAGAGGCAAGTTGCGGTACTATTGTAAATTGTAGTGCTGACCTATTATTAGATATTGTTAGCGGCGCATCTGGAGTATTAAGACCAATACCTACCCAAGTACAAGGTACTGTCGCTTCAACTGCATTTCCAATAAATGATTTGGTGAAAGTCCATGGAATTGCTCCAGAACAAGGATTGGAAGGCGGCACTATACCGGTAATTGGCCATGCTGGATTGACCATGTTTTGTAAAGCGACTTCGCTTAACGGCGTTACATTCCCATGTGTATCTATTTGCATAAGGTCTGCCGTGGTATCGGTAACAATGCCGGGCATGGCAACGCTGTTGGCAGTAACACTTAAATTACTTGAAACAGAAAAAGTATCGGTAGTTACTTTAACGTTGGTTGCAGATAATTGCAATGCCGGTGCCGATGAAACAATAGAGTCTGCTGTGCCCACTACTGCACCATTTACAAACCTGAAGTTACCCGCACTCAGGTTATTGGCTGCATATATATTCTGTCCATAAATGTTCCCGGTAATGGCGGCATTACCCGACACCTCTAAAGGATATTGGGGATTGTTTGTTCCTATTCCGACATACCCACTATTATAATAGATATTGGTATCATTTTGCTGCCACAGGTTTTGGTTTTTCTGTAAACTGTCTATATTTACAAAGTTACCATTGCCTGTAAGCACGGTATTACCGCTATCGTTTAAAGGTATTGAATATACGTTGCCAAACATATTGGCTCCTAACAATTGGTTTATCCCCGGAGCAGAAGCAACACTTGGGTTATTTGATGGTGGT